>CAXTCK010000026.1:0-13557 GCA_964242425.1 uncultured Acetobacteraceae bacterium
TGGCGACGGCGGCGGTGCGCGACGCCAGCAACGGTGCCGCCTTCGTCGAGCAGCTACGCGCCATCATGCCGGGGGTGCCGATACGCATCCTGTCCGGCGAGGAGGAGGCGGACTATGCCGCCACCGGCGTGCTGTGCGGCCTGCCGGAGGCGGACGGCACGGTGGCCGACATCGGCGGCGGCTCGCTGGAGCTGGTGCGGGTGCAGGGCGGCGCCAAGCGGCGCGCGCAGACGCTGAAGCTGGGCGTGATCCGCCTCGGCGACCGCGCCGGCGGCGACCTGGAGCGCGCGCGCGCCCTGGTCGAGCAGGACCTGGGCGGCGTGGAATGGCTGCGCAGCCAGGGCGGGCGCACGCTCTACCTGGTGGGCGGCGCGTTCCGCGCCCTGGCCCGGCTGCAGATCGCGCGCACCTTCTATCCGCTCAACATCGTGCACCACTACGAGATGACCGCCGACGAGGCGCGCGAGATGACCGGCTGGATCAACGGATCCAGCAAGCGAACCCTGGAGCGCATGCCGGGCGCGCCGCGCAAGCGGCTGGAGGACCTGCCCTACGCCGCCATCGTGCTGCGCCGGCTGCTCCGGCGCATGAGCCCGGACCGGGTGATGTTCTGCGTCGACGGGGTGCGCGAAGGCTGGTTCATGCGTCACGTGGCGCCGGAGGTGATGGCGCAGGACCCGCTGGAAGCCGCGTCGCGCGAAATGGCCGAGCAGCTCGGGCGCAACACCGCCCTGCCCCCGGCGCTGATGGCCTGGACCGACGCCCTGTTCGGCCAGTCCGGCATCGGCGTGCTGGGCGACGAGACCGCGGCGCAGCACCGGCTGCGCGTCAGCGCATGCTGGATGTCCGACACCGGTGCGCTGGACCATCCGGAATACCGCGCCGAGCAGACCTTCCTGCGCGTGCTGCGGCAGCCCGGGGTCGCGTTCGACCATCCCACGCGCGCCTTCCTGGCCCTCACCTTGGCCATGCGCTACGACGCCGAGCTCGACCAGCCGTTCCTGCAGCCGGCGCGTCGCCTGCTCGACATTCCCGCCTTCCGCCGCGCCGAGGTGCTGGGGCTGTCGCTGCGCCTGGCCTATGCCCTGTGCGCCGGGGTGCCGGACCTGCTCGCCGGCACCAGCCTGACGCCGGGCGGCGGGCGGCTGGTGCTGCGCCTGGCGGCCGAGCGCGGCATGATCAACGGCGAAAGCGTCAGCCGGCGCCTGGACCGGCTGGCGCAGGCGGTGGGGCTGCAGCCGGACATCGCCACCGCATGATCGCCACCGCATGATCGCCGGCGCATGATCACCGGCGCATGACGGGGCGGCGCCTGCTGCTGGCGGCGCTGTCGTGCTGGCTGGGGTTTGCTGCGGCGGCGCGCGCGCGCGATCCCGACGCGCTGTGGAAGATCGTGCACGGGGGATGCGTGCCGGACCAGCAGGGCTCCGGGCACCCTGCCCCGTGCGTCAGCGTGGACCTGTCCCGGGGCGAGCGGAACGGCAGCGCCGTGCTCAAGGACAGGGTGGGCGACACGCAGTTCCTGCTGATCCCGACCGCACGGATCAGCGGGATCGAGTCGCCGCTGCTGCTGTCGCCCGGCGCGCCGAACTACTTCGCCGAGGCCTGGGCCGCCACCGCGCTGGTCGACGCGCGGCTGCACCGCACGCTGCCGCGAAACGACTTCGCGCTGGCGGTCAACTCGCGGGACGGGCGCAGCCAGGACCAGCTGCACATCCACGTGGACTGCATCCGTGCCGACATCCGCGCGGCGCTGATGCCGGTCGCGGCCGGGCTCGACGACCGGTGGCGTTTGCTGCCGATGCGTCTGGCGCTGCACCGTTATCGCGCGATGTGGCTGCCGGGCGACGCGCCGGGTGCGGACCCGTTCCGCCTGCTGGCCGCGTCGCTCGCCGATCCGGCCACCGAGATGGAGCGCCACACCCTGGTGCTGGTCGGCGCCACGCGGAACGGCGAGCCGGGCTTCGTGCTGCTGGACGGGATGGCGGGGCCGCTTTCGGCAGCACTCCCGCTCGGGATCAGGCTCGGGATCGGCTCCGGCTCGGGCGAGGAGCTGGAGGACCATGCCTGCCGGATCGCGCTCCCGCCCGGCTGACCGGGCGGGCGGCTTCCCCTTCTGGTCCGGGTCCTGGTCCCGCCGGGCCCGCGCGCCCATCTGCCGGTGGACCAAGAAAGGTGAACCATGGATCGCATCGCTCTCGTGGCCGGCACCAGCGGCATCGTCGGCAACACCCTGGCCCGGCACCTGCTCGAACGGGGATGGCAGGTGGCGGGGCTGGCGCGCCGGCCGTCCGGCGACGTGGACGGGCTGCAGCCGGTGGCGGCCGACCTGCTGGACCCGGACGGGCTGCGACAGGCGCTGGCGGGCTTGCGTCCCAGCCATGTGTTCGTGTCCGCCTGGCTGCGGCAGCCGACGGAAGCGGAGAACATACGGGTCAACGCCGCCATGGTGCGCAACCTGCTGGACGCGGTCAGGCCGGCGGGATCGGTGCGGCACGTGGCACTGGTGACGGGCCTCAAGCACTATCTCGGGCCGTTCGAGGCGTACGGGAAGGGCAGCCTGCCGGCAACGCCGTTCCGCGAGGAGCAGCCGCGGCTGCCGATCGAGAACTTCTACTATGCCCAGGAGGACGAGGTGTTCGCCGCCGCCGCACAAGACGGGTTCGGCTGGAGCGTGCACCGGCCGCACACGATCATCGGCTATGCGATCGGCAACGCGATGAACATGGGCGTCACCCTCGCCGCCTACGCCACGCTGTGCCGCGAGACCGGGCGGCCGTTCGTGTTTCCCGGGTCAGGCGCGCAGTGGAACGGTTTGACGGACATGACCGACGCCAGGCTGCTGGCCCGTCACCTCGAATGGGCGTCCACCACCGAGGCGGCGCGGGACCTCGCGTTCAACGTGGTCAATGGCGACGTGTTCCGGTGGAGCTGGATGTGGGGCCGCCTCGCCGCATGGTTCGGCATCGAGCCGGCATCGTTCCCGGGCGAGCCGATGCCGCTGGAGCGACAGCTCGCCGATGCGGGCCCCGCCTGGGCGGAGATCGCCCGGCGCCACGACCTGGTCGAGCCCGACCTCGGGCGGCTCGCCTCCGCCTGGCACACCGACGCCGACCTGGGCCGGCCGGTCGAGGTGGTCACCGACATGAGCCGGAGCCGCAGGCTGGGCTTTCTCGACTACCAGCCGACCGAGGACGGGTTTCTCGACCTGTTCGAGCGGCTGCGTGCCTCGCGCGTGATCCCGTAGGCGGCCGGCGCGCCGGGGTCAGCCGCCGTAGGGGGTGACCGAGAACGGGCGGTCCTGCCTGCGGCGGCCCCAGTCCTTGTTTGGCGTGGCCTGCATGGTGAAGCGCAGGGTGCCGCCGCGCATGATCTCGTCGTGTCGCAGGAAGGAGCGCGCCAGCGGCACGCCGTCCAGCGTGACCCGGCCGACATAGGGGTGGTCGTCCGACAGGCCGTCCACGTCGACTGTGAAGCGCCTGTTGTTGGGCAGGTGCAGCACCGCGCGGTTCACGAACGGACGGCCGATCACGTACTGGTTCGAGCCCGGCGTCACCGGATAGAAGCCGAGGGCGGTGAAGATCATCCAGGCCGACATCTGGCCGAGGTCGTCGTTGCCGACCAGCCCGTCCGGCGACGGGCGGTACTGGCTGTCGACGATCTGCTTCAGCCGCGCCGCGCCGCGCCAGGGCTGGCCGGCGTAGTCGTACAGGTAGGCCAGGTGGTGGCTCGGCTCGTTGCCGTGCACGTACTGGCCGATCAGGCCGGACATGTCCTCCACCGCGTCGTACTGGTGCGGCGCGATGGTCGCGTCGAACATGGCGTCGAGCTTGGCGACCAGGCGGTCGTCGCCGCCCAGCAGCCTGATCAGGCCGCCCACGTCCTGCGGCTGGTACCACGAGTACTGCCAGGAATCGCCCTCGGTGAAGCCGCTGCCGGCGCCGGCGCGGGCGGGATCGAACCCGTCGCGGAACCGGCCGTCGGCGAGGCGCGGCCGCACGAAGCCGATGGCGGGGTCGAACACATGGCGCCAGTTGGCGGCGCGCTTGTCGAAGGCCGCCGCGATGTCGGTCCGGCCGAGGGCGTGCGCGGTGCGGGCGATGGTCCAGTCGTCGAAGGCGTATTCCATGGTCTTGGACACGGCCTCGTCGTCGTGGTCCACCGGAACGAAGCCGAGCCTCATGTAGTCGCCGAGATGGCCGTACGGCGCGTAGCTGGCGCTGGCGACCATGGCCGCGAGCGCCCGGTTCCGGTCGATGCCGGGGATGTTCTTGGCGATCGCGTCGGCGATCTCCGGCACCGCGTGGTAGCCGATCATGCACCAGGTTTCCTGGCCCTGGAACTGCCAGACCGGCAGGATGCCGTACGGGCTTTCCTCCCGCGAGGCCAGCAGGCTGTCCACCACGTCCAGCGTGCGCGACGGCGGCTCGATCAGCGTCATCAGCGGCTGCTCGGCGCGAAAGGTGTCCCACAGCGAGAAGGTGGACACGAAGGTGAAGCCGCGCGCCTGGTGCACCTCGTTGTCCGGGCCGCGGTAGCGCCCGTCGACGTCCATGGACAGGCTGGGCGCCAGCAGCGCGTGGTAGAGCGAGGTCGCCAGCGTGCGGCGCATCGGCGCTGAGGCGTCGAACTCCACCGACGACAGCGCCTGCTGCCAGGCGGCGCGGGCGGCGGCGCGCAGACGGTCGAAATCGAAGCCGGGAACCTCCGCCCGCAGGTTGGCGAGCGCGCCGGCCTCGCTGACAGAAGACAGCGCCACCTCCACCACAAGCGGGGCGGCGAGCGTGCCGAAGTCGACCACGCCGACCAGGCCGCGTCCGGCGATGGCGTCGGTGTCGGCCGGGTCGTTCCCAGGGCCCTTGAAGCCATGATACGGCACCGGCTCGGGCTCGCGATCGATGAAGGCGTGGCCGGTGGGCGTGCGGGAAAAGCGCATGGCGAAGTACAGCTGACGGGCGGGGGCCCAGCCGCGGGTTTCGCGGAAGCCGGTGATGGTGCCATCGGGATGCAGCGTCAGCCGCGACCACAGCACCTTGCCGGGATAGTTGTAGATGCTCTGCCGCAGGTCGATCAGCAGGTGCGCGGGCCTGCCTTCCGGAAATCGGTAGCGGTGCACGCCCACACGCGGCGTCGCCGTCAGCTCGACACGCACCCCGGAGTCGGACAGGGTGACGGCATAGTAGCCCGGCTCGGCATGCTCGGTGTCGTGGCTGAAGCGCTGGCGGTAGCCGGAGCCGGGCTTGTCCGGGTCGCCCGGATCGAGCGACACCGCGCCGGCTATCGGCATCACCAGCACGTCGCCGAGATCGGAATGCCCGGAACCCGAGAAGTGGGTGTGGGAGAAGCCCTGGATCGTCGGGTCCTCGTAGCGGTAGCCGGCGGCATGGGCGTAGGAGTGATGGAAGTCGCCGATCCACGTGTCCGGGCTGAGCTGGACCATGCCGAACGGCATCGTGGCGCCGGGATAGGTGTGGCCGTCCGGACCGGTGCCGATCATCGGGTCGACGTCGGCGAAGGTCGAGGCGCCAGCCTGGGTCGGGGGTGCCGCGTGGGCGGCGGCCATCGCCGCGACCAGGACCAGGATGCAGGGCGCGAACCGGCCGGCCGCTCGCTTCAACAGGTGCACGCCGTGCTCTCCGGGATACGCGTCCCGTTCGGGAAGCCGGGATGTCGCCGTTCGAAGCTTTGAGGCCAAAGGCCGCCGCTCGCAAGACGGGCAGGACGCGTTGCCGCTCCTGGTCGTTCGACCATGTGGCATGCACGTCCGTGCCGGGTCGTGCTTCCGGCGCCGTTGGCACCCGATCCGGCTCCCGACCCTTCCGGTTCGGCAGGCGCCACCGGAACCGTCCGTCGGGCCTGTCCTGCACACATGTCCAGATGGGGTTGACATCCTCCCGGATGCGCCGCTTGATGGTTGCAGGCGCGGCTCGATCCGCGTCTGGATCGATCGTCCGGAACAGGACGGGGATCGCCCGGGGAGCATGGTTTGTTGTCATCGGCGCTGCTGGACGTTTCCGGCCTGAGCAAGTCGTTCGACGGCGTGGTGGCCCTGGCCGACGGCCGGTTCCGGCTCGAGCCCGGCACCGTGCACGCGCTGTGCGGCGGCAACGGCGCCGGCAAGTCGACCTTCCTGTCGATCGTCATGGGCATACAGGCGCGCGACGGCGGCACCATCGAGCTCGCGGGCCGGCCGGTCGCGTTCACCCACCCGTCGCAGGCGCTCGCCGCCGGCATCGCCATCATCGAGCAGGAGCTGAGCCCGGTGCTCGACCTGTCCGTGGCGGAGAACATCTTTCTCGGCCGCGAGCCGGTGGCGGCGTTCGGACGCATCGACTTCGCCGCCATGCGACGCGACGCGCACCGCCTGCTGCAGCAGCTTGGCTTCGCGATCGATCCGGGGGCTGCGATGCGCAGCCTGTCCATCGGGCAGATGCAGCTGGTCGAGATCGCCAAGGCGCTGAGCCACGACGCGCGGATCATCATCATGGACGAGCCGACCTCGGCGCTGGGCGAAACCGAGGTCGGACAGCTGTATGCGGCGGTGAAGCGCCTGCGCGACGCGGGCAAGGGCATCGTCTACGTGTCGCACCGCCTGACCGAGATCTTCGAGCTTGCCGACCACTACACGGTGTTTCGCGACGGCCGCTACGTGTCCAGCGGACCGGTCGCAGGGATCGACCGCGCCGCCCTGATCGGCATGATCGTCGGCCGGGCGCTCAGCGACGAGTACGTCAAGACCAACGTGCCGGGTGCTGCGACGCGGCTCGCGGTGGAAGGCTTGTCGCTGCCGGGCACGCTGGACGACATCTCGTTCACCGTGCGCGCGGGCGAGATCGTCGGCTTCTACGGTTTGCTCGGCGCCGGTCGCACCGAGCTGATGGAATGCCTGTTCGGGCTCACGCGCGGCTGGAGCGGACGGATGACGGTGGACAGCGTGCCGGTGCGCGCGGCCAGCCCGCGTGCGGCGATGGATGCGGGGCTGGCGCTGGTGACCGAGGACCGCAAGCAGAGCGGCCTGGTGCTGACCAGCTCGGTGCGCGAGAACCTGAGCCTGGCGACGCTGCCGGCGTTGTCGCCGCGCGGCGTGATGGACCGCAGGCGCGAAGCGGTGTCGGCGGCGGAAGCGATCCGGCGCTTCGGCATCAGGACGGCGACCGACCGGCTCGCGGTGGGCAGCCTGTCCGGCGGCAACCAGCAGAAGGTGGTGATCGGCCGCTTCGACATGACGGCGCCCAAGGTGTTCCTGTTCGACGAGCCGACGCGCGGCGTCGACGTCGGCGCCAAGCGCGAGATCTACGCCATCATGTCGGAATTCGCCTCCGGGGGCGGCGCCGTGGTCATGGTGTCGGGCGAGGCGGAGGAGATCCTGGGCATGTGCGACCGCATCGTGGTGATGCGCCAGGGCCGGATCGCCGCGATCCTGGAACGCGGCCAGGCGGACCAGCAGACCATGCTGCATCTCGCGGCATGACGCGGACATGGACCAGGGCATGAGTGCTGGCAGCATTTCGACCGGGCGGCGGATGGCGGGTGCCCGCGTCGCGGTCGAGTACATGAAGCGCTACGGCATCGTGTCGGCGTTCTTCGCGCTGTGCATCGTGCTCAGCCTGGTGTCGGACTACTTCCTCACCGTCGGCAACATCGTCAACGTTCTGCGCCAGACCTCCATCAACGGCGTGCTGGCGATCGGCATGACGTTCGTGATCCTGACGCGCGGCATCGACCTGTCGGTGGGCTCGGTGGCGGCACTCGCGGGCATCGTCGCCACCTCGTTCGCCACGCGCTCCACCATCGCCGGCATTCCCGGAGCACCCTATCCGGCGCTGCTGGCGATCGTGGTCGGCCTCGGCGTGGGGCTGGCGAGCGGGGCGGTGTCGGGCGGCATCGTCACCCGGTTCCGGGTGCCGCCGTTCGTGGTCACGCTGGGCATGCTGTCCACCGCGCGCGGCCTGACCCTGCTGTATGCCGGCGGCCGGCCGATCCCGGACCTGACGCCGCAGTTCCGCTGGATCGGCACCGCCGAGGTGTTCGGCGTGCCGCTGCCGATCCTGGTGCTGGTCGTGGTGTTCGCCGTCGCCTGGTGGGTGCTGGGCTACACGCGCTTCGGCCGGCACGTGTATGCCACCGGCGGCAACCCACGCGCCGCCACCTCGTCCGGCATCAGCGTGTCGCGGGTGCGGCTGCTGGTGTACCTGATCTCGGGCGCACTGGCGGCGCTGGCGGGGATCATGCTGGCGGCGCGCACCGGGTCCGGCCTGACCCAGGCCGGCATCTCCTACGAGCTCGACGCGATCGCCGCCGTGGTGATCGGCGGCACCAGCCTGTCCGGCGGCGTCGGCGGGGTGACCGGCACGCTGTTCGGCGCGCTGATCATCGGGGTGATGAATAACGGCCTCGACCTGCTCGGCGTCGACTCGAACTACCAGCAGATCTTCAAGGGGCTGATGATCGTCGGCGCCGTGATGCTCGATTCCGCCAGGCGCGGCGAGGCCCACTGACACCAGCAACGCGCCGGCATCAAGCCGGCCGTCGATCAAGGGAGAACGACCATGAGTTTCCGCAACCTCTGTCTCGCCGGCACCGTCGCCGTGTTCGCAGCCACCTCGGCCGCGCACGCGGACCCCACCAGGAAGCTCAAGATTGGCGTCGATCTGTACGGGCTCAAGGCCGAGTTCATGCAGCTCTGGGCCGCCTCGGTGAAGCAGAGCCCGGAGGTGAAGGACGGCAGCGTCGAGGTGACGGTGTTCGACGGGCGCTACGACTCGCTGGTGCAGCAGAACCAGTTCGACACCATGATCAGCCAGAAATACGACGCGATCATCTTCGCGCCGATCGACGCCGATGCCGCCGCCACCGCGGTCGAGGCGGCGCACAAGGCCGGCATCCCGGTGGTCGGCACCAACACGCGGGCGAACTCGCCGCTGCTGACCTCCTATGTCGGCTCCGACGACACGCGCTCGGGCTACCTCGAGGCCAAGGCGGTGCTCGACAAGATCGGCTGCAAGGGCAACGTCGTCATCATCGAGGGCCCGATCGGCATCTCGGCGCAGATCCAGCGCCGCGAAGGCAACCTGAAGGCGCTGAAGGAATGCCCGGCGGTCAAGGTGCTGGAGATGAAGACCGCGAACTGGTCGCGCGCGGAAGCGCAGACGCTGATGGACGACTGGCTGACGCGCTATCCCGGCCGCATCCAGGGCATCATCGGCCAGAACGACGAGATGGCGCTGGGGGCGATCGAGGCGATCAAGAGCGCCAACCTGAAGGTGAACAGCTTCGCCATCGCCGGCATCGACGGCATCACCGACGCGCTCCTGGCGGTGAAGGCGGGGCAGATGACATCCATCCTGCAGGACGCCAACGCCCAGGCGCAGGGCTCGATGGACGTGGCGGTGCGGCAGGTGGACGGGGCCAGCTTCAAGCCGGAATCCGCGATCTGGCAGCAGTATCCGCAGATGAAGTGGGATGACGGCACCGCCAAGAACTACAACGTGCCGTGGACGCCGGTGACGCCGCAGAACGTGGACGAGCTGCTGGCCCGCCGGCAGAAGGGCAGCTGACGCGCAGCGCGGCCGGGACGATCATCGCTTCCCTGTTCCGGCCGCGGCACCAGGAGACACCAGCGTGATCGTCGTGTTCGGTGCGATCGGCGTGGACATCGTGACGCGCGTGCCGCGTTTCCCCCGTCCGGGCGAAACCATCGCCTGCGATGGCTATGACGTGGTGCCCGGGACCAAGGGCGCCAACCAGGCGCTGGCAGCGGCGCGCGCCGGCGCCTCGGTGGCGCTGGTGGCGACCCGGGGCGGCGACGAGGCCGGCATCGTCGCCGCGTCCCTGCTGGAACAAGCGGGGGTCGACCTGCAGCACGTGCGCACGGTCGACACGCCCACCGGGACCTGCCTGATCACGGTGGATGCGACGGGCGAGAACACGGTGATCGCCGCGTCCAGCGCCAACCGGCACACGGCGGCCGCGCAGCTCGACGCCTGCGCGTTCGGCAGCGGGGACGTGCTGCTGCTGCAGGCGGAGCTGCCGCTTGGCGAAACCTTCGCCGCCGTGCGCCTGGCGCGTGAACGGGGAGCGCGGATCGTGCTGAACGCGGCGCCGGCGGTGGTCGTGCCGGCCGAGGTGCTGGCGGCGCTGGACCTGTTGGTGGTCAACGAGACCGAGGCGGAAGCGATCGCGTCGGCACTCGGCATCGACGAGACCGATCCGGAGCGGATCGCGCGCGCGGTGCAGCAAGCCTGCGGATGCGCCACGGTGGTGACCCTGGGCGGCGGCGGCGCGGTGCTGTGGGACCAGGGCGTGCGCCGCCACGCCCCGGCGTTGGCGGTTCCGGTGGTGGACACCACCGCCGCCGGCGACAGCTTCACCGGCTACATGGCGGCCGCCCTGGAGCGCGGGCTCGGGCTGGAAGCCGGGCTGCGGCAGGGTGCTGCGGCGGGATCGCTGTGCTGCGCCCGTCGCGGCGCGCAGACCGGCATCCCGACATCGGCGGAAGTGCTGGCGGCGATCCAGGGCGCGGCGCCATGAGCGACACCGACCTGATCACGGAGGTCGCCGGGCTGTACTACATCAACCGGCTGACCCAGGACGACCTCGCCAAGCAGTTCGGCACCTCGCGCTCGACCATCTCGCGGCTGCTGAAGCAGGCGCACGATTCCGGGATCGTCGAGATACAGGTCCGGGCGCGGCCGGACCGCGCGCGCAGGATCGAGCAGGAGCTGCAGGCGCGTTTCGGGCTGTCCCGCCTGCTCTGCGCGATCGACCTGTTCGACCCGGTCAACCGTCGGCTGAACGTGTCCTCGCTGGTGGCAGGCTACCTCGACAAGGTGCTGGTCGACGGCACCACTGTCGCCGTCGGCATGGGACGCAACGTTTCCGCCATCACCGAGGGCTCCGGAACGCCGCTGCCGCGCGACGTGCTGTTCGTGTCCGCGATCGGCGGCTCGGTGCAGAGCGGCGAGATGGTGAACGCCGACCACATCGCGCGCCGCCTCGCCGCACGCTTCCGCGGGCGCAGCGAGACCCTGTACGCCCCCGCCATCGTCGAGGACGAGACGCTGCGCCTGGCGCTGCTGCGCAACGACAACGTCCGGCGCACGCTGGACCGCGCGCGCGGCGCCTCCATCGCGCTGCTCGGCGTCGGCGACATGACCGAGGACAGCAACATGATTCGCATGGGCTGGCTGTCGCCGCGCGAGGTGGCGCGGGCGCAGGCCACCGGCACGGTCGGCGACATCCTGGGCAACGACTTCATCGACATCCAGGGCCGCCCGTCGCGCACCATCGTCGCCGGACGGGTGGTGGGGCTGACGCTGAAGGACCTGGAAGCGATCGAGGACGTGGTGGTGGTGGCGAGCGAGAACACCAAGGTGGGCATCCTGCTCGGCGTGCTGCGCACCGGGGTGGTGGACACGCTGGCGACCACGCTGTCGAACGCGCAAGGCGTGCTCGACCTGGACGAGGCGACGCGGGGCGACCGCTAGGCCGCTCCGGCAACAGGACCGGGGGGCATTCTGTCCCGCACCCCGCATGGAGGATGCGATCGTGAACACCGCCTTCGACGAGGCCTTCGACTTCACCGGCCAGGTGGTTCTCGTGACCGGGGGTGCTGCCGGCATCGGGCAGGCCGTCGCCGCCGTGTTCGCCGAACGCGGCGCACGCCTGGCGCTGCTGGACCGCGACGCGGCGGTGGAGGCGACCGCCAGCGCGCTTCCGGGAACCGGCCACCTGGCACTGGTCGTGGACGTCACCGACACGCAAGCGCTGGAACAGGCGGTCGCGACCGTGCTGGAGCGGCTCGGGCGCATCGACGTGCTGGTGAACAACGCCGGCATCGTCCGGCTGGCGCCGGCGGACAGCCTGACGGCGCTGGACTGGGACCTGACCATGGCGGTGAACCTGCGCGCGCCGTTCGTGCTGTCGCAGATCGTCGGCCGGCACATGCTGGAGCGGGGCGGCGGGCGGATCGTCAACCTGGCCAGCCAGGCGGGCCTGGTCGCGATCGACGGGCACCTGGCGTACTGCGCGTCCAAGGCTGCGATCATCAGCCTGACCAAGGTGCTGGCGCTGGAATGGGGGCCGCGCGGCATCACCGTGAACGCGATCAGCCCGACGGTGGTGGAAACCGAGCTCGGCAAGAAGGCCTGGGCGGGCGAGGTCGGCGAGGCGATGAAGCAGCTGATCCCGCGCCGCCGCTTCGCGCAGCCGGCGGAGATCGCCATGGCGGCGCTCTACCTTGCTAGCGGCGGCGCCGGCATGGTGAACGGCGAGAACCTCGTGGTGGATGGCGGCTACACGATCCAGTAGCGGCATCCTCCATCCTGCTCAGGAGGTGGTGCTGCCGCACAACGCGGTCGCGATCGCGGTCCATTCGAGCTGGAGGGCACCTTGCGCCGCCGGCTGGCCGGCGCGCCGGTACCAGTAGCCGGCGTTGGACAGGTCGCCCTCGACGCGGTGCAGGTAGGCGTGCACCCAGTCGCAGTCCGGTTCGCCTTCCCGCTGCTGCACGACGTCGTGCGCGCGGTCCCATTCGCTTGCCCCCGCCCACCACAAGGCCAGCAGGGCGGGCGGCAGGCCCGCCGGCGGCGTCGGCTCCGACAGGCTGCCCCGGAACGTTTCAAGCGATGCCATGCCGTCCTCCCTCGTTTACGATCAGGATGCGGCACCGGACGTGCCGCCGTCGGATGAAGCGGCTCCGGCGCCGGCCGGGTTCCACGGCCATGACGACACGGGCACACCGGCCACCCCTTGGCACCGCGTCGGCGCTGAACGTCCGGCGCCGGCCGACAGCAGGAGCACGACGATGATCCGCTTCCATTACAACCTGGCGCCGAACCCGATGAAGGTGGCGCTGTTCCTGGAGGAGGCGGGGCTCGCGTATGAGCCCGTCCCGGTGGAGGTGCGCAAGGGCGAGCAGTTCGCGCCCGACTACGCGGCGCTCAACCCGAACAACAAGGTGCCGTGCATCGTCGACGGCGACACGGTGGTGTTCGACAGCAACGCCATCCTGCTGTTCCTGGCCGAGAAGACCGGACGCTTCCTGCCAGCGAGCCCGGCCGCGCGCGGCGAGCTGCTGTCCTGGCTCATGTTCGTCGCCACCGGCATCGGCCCGTTTTCCGGGCAGGCGGTGCATTTCCGCCATTTTGCGCCGGAGCCCAAGGATTACGCGGTCGGGCGCTACCTGTTCGAGGCGCGGCGGCACTGGGGCATTCTGGACGCGCGGCTGGCGGACCGGCGCCACGTGCTGGGCGACGAGTACACCATCGTGGACATGGCGGTGTGGGGCTGGGCGCGGATGGTGCCGCTCGTGCTGGGATCGGGCCTGGACGACGAAACGGTGTGGGCCGACCTGCCGCACCTGAAGCGCCTGGTGGACTGGATCAGCGCCCGGCCGGCAGCGGAACGGGCGGTGGCGCTCAAGCACAGGCACGCCTTCAAGACGGAGATGGACGCGGACGCGCGCCGGCACGTCTTCCGCCACACGGTCACGACCGAATAAACGGCGCGGCCGAACAGGCGGGCCGGCTTCCCGCGGCGGTCAAAGGCTTTCGGCGA
>CAXTCK010000026.1:13657-27445 GCA_964242425.1 uncultured Acetobacteraceae bacterium
CGGCGCGGCCGAACAGGCGGGCCGGCTTCCCGCGGCGGTCAAAGGCTTTCGGCGAGGATCCGGTCGTAGTCCGCCGCCTCGATCGGCCGGGGGTTGGTGGCGGTGGAATGGTCGCGCATCGCCGCCTCCCCGATCCCGGCGAGGTGCTCGGCGCGCAGGCCCATGCGCGACAGCCTGTCCGGCAGCCCGAGCTCCTGGTTGAGCCGGGCGACCGCTTCCGCCACGTCGGCGCCATCGTCCAGGTGCATCGCCCGGCGCAGCGCCGCAAGCTTCGGCGCGACCGACGGTGCGTTGAAGCGGAGCACGGCGGGAAGCAGCACGGCGTTCAGCGTGCCGTGATGCAGGCGCAGCGCATGCAGCCCGCCCAGCGGATGCGATAACGCGTGCACCGCGCCCAGGCCCTTCTGGAAGCACAATCCGCCTTGCAGCGCCGCCATCATCATCTCGGTGCGTGCCTCGATCGACGAGCCGGACCGCGTGGCCTCCACAATCCAGCGTATCGCCCGCGACAATCCGTCCAGGGCGATCGCGTCCGCGGGCGGGTTGAAGCGCGGGCTGAGGAAGGTCTCGATGCAGTGCGCGACGGCGTCCAGGCCGGTGGCGGCGGTCAGCCGGGGCGGCAGGCCCAAAGTCAGCTCGGGATCGCAGATCGCAGCCCGGGGGATCATGTGCGGCGAGATGATGCCGAGCTTGCGCCCATCATGCAGGGTGATCAGCGCCGCCCGTCCCACCTCGCTTCCCGTGCCCGCGGTGGTCGGCACCGCGACCACCGGCGGCTTCGCCTCGGTGATGAAGGCGGTTCCGCCGGCGATGGCGGCATAGCGTTCCAGTGGGCCCGCATGCGTGGCCAGCAGGGAGATGGCCTTGGCGAGGTCGATGGGCGAGCCGCCGCCGACGCCGACGATGCCGTCGCAGCCGTGCGCGCGCAGGAACGCCAGCCCCGCCTCGACGGCCGCCTCGGTGGGGTTCTCCGGGCATCCGTCGAACACCGGGACCGGCCCGAGGCCGGCCGCCTGGATCCGCTGCACCAGCCCGGCCGCGACCACGCCCGGGTCGGTGACGATCATGGGCCGCGTCACGCCCGCCAGCGCCAGCTCGGCGGGAAGCAGGTGCCGTGCCCCGGCGCCGAACTGGATGCGCGTCAGAAAGGTGATGAGGTGCGCGGTCACCGCCGGATCAGCCATGTCCCGGGCCACCCGCCGACGCGCCGGGCCAAACGGCACCATCGCCACGACGGCCGCACATCACGATCGGAACGCTTGTCATCGGCAACCCGCGTGAAGGGGTTTCGACCCGGCTTCGCATGTCCTGGCACCCGTGGCGTGGAACAACATGACCCTCGACGTGCCCTGGAACGCGCACACGAGGTTAGGGATCGACGCCATGCAGATCCCACCTGTCCACGTCGCCCGACACCGATGGTTCCAGATCCGCCATCTCGTTTGGAGGGCCGTCATGAACCGACGCGTTGTTCAGGACGTGTGATCCTGCCGCATCCGCGATGGCGCGCGGACAGGTGGCGGGACCAGCGGCATGGACGATCATGGCGAAGGCCAACAAGGAAGCGATCGCCTAGGCCGCCCGCTGCCGCGTCAGGCCGGACTGCACGATCACCGCCAGCAGCAGGAAGGCGCCGCTGGCCAGGCCCTGGTAGGCGGCGCTGAGCGAGCCGATCTGGTTGATGACGTTCTCGATCACGCCCAGCAGCAGCACCCCGGACAGGGCGCCCAGCATGGTGCCGACGCCGCCGGTGAGCAGTACGCCGCCGATCACCGCGGCGGCGATGGACTGCAGCTCGTAGCCGGTGCCGGCCGAGGACAGCCCGGACGACAGGTGCGCCGCCAGGAGCGAACCGGCCAGCCCGGCCAGGGTGCCGGACAGGCAATAGGTGGCGATCTTCACCCGCTCCACGCGCACGCCGAGCATGCGCGCCGCTTCCTCGTTGCCGCCGATCGCGAACACCGCGGCACCAAAGCGGGTGCGGTTCAGCAGCAGGGCGGCCAGGGCATAGGCGAGCAGCAGGATCACCACCAGGTTGCCGATGCCGAGCCAGGAACCGTTGGCGAGGCGCCCGAACCAGCCCGGATCGGCGATCACCAGGCTTTCGCCGGCCAGCAGCACCGCCAGCCCCTTCAACGCCAGCAGGGCGGCCAGGGTGACGATGAACGGCGCCATGCGCGCACGCACGATCAGCAGCCCGTCGATCAGCCCGACCAGCAGGCCCGCCGCCATGGGTAGCGCCAGCGCCGCCAGAACGCCGTAAGGTGCGGCATAGGCGGCGAGCACGGTGCCGAGGCCCACCATGGAGCCCACCGACAGGTCGAACCCGCCCAGGATCACCACAAAGGTCTGGCCGATCGCCACCAGCCCCAGGAAGCTCGCGGCGGTGACGATGTCGCCGAGGTTGCCGGGATGCAGGAAGTCGGGAAAGGCGAGCCCCGCGGCCAGCGCCGCCACCACCAGCACCACGATGGCGCCGCGCGACTGGACCAGGCCGACGAGCCGCGCCCGCGCCTCGGCGCGCGACTCGGGGCGCGATCCGGCCGTGCCGGTCGCGGCCACCGCGGCGCTCATGCCGCACCCCGGCGGAGGTAGAGGGCGCCGACGATAAATGCCGCCTTCAGGATCTGGGCGTAGTTCGCGTTCACGTTGTTCATGATGAAGGACGCGTCCAGCACCACCAGCAGCAGCACGCCGAATACGGTGCCAAGCGTCGAGATGCGCCCGCCCGACAACGGCGTGCCGCCGATCACCGCGGCGGCGATGGCGTCGAGCTCGAACTGCACGCCGATGTAGTTGGCGTCCGCCGCCCCCAGGCGCGCGGTGGCGAACACGCCAGCCAGGCCCGCCAGCAGCCCGGACAGCCCGTAGACGAAGGCGAGCGTCGAGCGAACCGGATGGCCGGCCAGCGTCGCCGCGGTGCGGCTGGCGCCGACGAACAGGGCGTAGCGGCCAGGCAGGGTGCGACGCACCACGAAGGCGAACAGCGCCGCCAGCAGCAGCGACACGATCGCCACCACCGGGATGCCGAGCGGCGCCATCTGGCCAAGCGCCGGGATCGGGCCGCTGAACGGCAGGTCGACGCGGGCCCCGCCCAGCAGCGCCTGCGCCAGGCCGCGCGCCGCCACCAGCAGGGCCAAGGAGGAGATCAGCGGCGCGATGCGCAGCAGCGCCACCAGCAGGCCGTTGAACACGCCGCAGGCGAGCCCGGCGGCGATGCCGGCCACGATCGCCAGCCCCTGCCCCGCGTCCACCGTCAGCCCGATCACCGCCGAGGACAGCGCCATCACCGAGCCCACCGACAGGTCGATGCCGCGCGTGCCGATCGCCAGCGACTGGCCAAGCGCGATCAGGATCAGCGGCGCCGCCTCGAACAGGAGCGAGCGGATCACGGTGGGGTTGCGGAAGCCGGGCGTCACCAGCAGGTCGAACGCGACCAGGGCGACAAAGGCGACGTAAACGCTCTGCGCCCGCCAGTCGATCGACGAGCCGCGCCGCGCCGCCGGTTCCGGATCGCCGCGTCCCGCGACCCGTTCCTCGGGAACCGTCGCCGTCATTGTGCCACCCCGGGCGCCGTCCCGGCCGCCGGCACGTCCGCGGCGGCATTGCCCGCGAGCAGCGCCAGCACGTCGTCGCTGTCGCGGCCGGCGGTGTCGAGGCCGCCGGTCACGCGGCCCTCGTCGAGCACCACCAGGCGGTCGGACAGCTCCACCACCTCCTCCAGCTCCGACGAGGTGACCAGCACCCCCAGCCCTTCCGCCGCCAGCCCGCGCACCACCCGGTGCACCTCCGCCTTGGCGCCCACGTCGATGCCGCGCGTCGGGTCGTCCAGCATCACCATCCCGGGCTCGGTGCACAGCGCGCGCGCGATCAGCACCTTCTGCTGGTTGCCGCCGGACAAGGACGTGATCGGCGCGTCCGGCCCGGCCGCCTTGACCCCCAGCGACTGCACGTAGCGGCGGACCATGTCGTCGCGCCGCCTGCGGGAGATCACGCCGAAGCGCGAGATGCGCGGCAGCACCGCCGCGGTGAGGTTCTCCGCCACCGAAAGCTGCGCGAACACCCCTTCCGAACGCCTGTCCTCCGACAGAAAGGCGAGGCCGCGCCGTATGCTTTCCGACGGGCGCGGGCTGGCGATGCGTCGTCCCGCCACCGACACCGTGCCGCCTTCGGGCTTTTCCGCGCCGTAGATGGTCTTGAAGGTTTCGGTGCGGCCCGAGCCGAGCAGGCCGGCCAGGCCGACGATCTCGCCGCGACGGACGTGGAGCGACACGTTGCGCACCCGGTGGCGCCACGACAGGTCCTCGACGGCGAGCGCCATCGCCGCCTCCGCCTCGCCCGCGTGGCCGGCCTGCGCGCCGTGCGTCCCGCCGCCCTGCTTCTGCGCCGCCACCTGCTCGCGTCCGAGCATGGCCGCGACCAGGCGGGCGCGCGGCAGGGACGCGGTCGCCTCGCTCGCCACCACCGCGCCGTCGCGCAGCACGGTCAGCCGGTCGCACAACCGGTAGCACTCGGACAGGCGGTGGCTGACATAGATCAGCCCGATGCCGTCGCGGCGCAGCTGCTCGACCACGCCGTAGAGCAGCTCCACCTCCGCGCCGGACAAGGCGGAAGTGGGCTCGTCCAGGATCACCGCGCGGGCACCCAGCGACACCACGCGGGCGATGGAGATCAGCTGCTGCAGCCCGAGCCCCAGCGTGCGCAGGGTGCGCCTGGGGTCGATGTCGAGCCGGTAGCGCCCGAGCAGCGCGCGGGCCTCCTCGACCATGCGGTTCCGGTCCACCAGCAGCCCGAAGCGGCGCGGCTCGCGGCCGAGGAACAGGTTGTCGGCGACGCTGCGCTCGGGGATCAGGTTGATCTCCTGGTACACCGCCGCCACGCCCGCCGCCTGCGCCGCCCGCGGGCTGTCGAACGACACCGGGTTGCCGTCGAGCAGGATGGTGCCGCCGTCGGGCCGGTTCAGGCCGGTGAGCAGCTTGATCAGCGTCGACTTGCCGGCGCCGTTCTCGCCCATCAGCCCGTGCACCTCGCCGGCCCTGAGGTCGAACGACACGTCCCGGAGGGCGCGGACCGGCCCGAACGTCTTGACCAGCCCGCGTGTCTCCAGCAGCACCGGCTGGGTCCTCAGTAGGTCGCGCCGCTCTTCAGCGCCGCCTTGGAATCGGCGACGTCGTCATACAGCGCGTCCTTCATGATCTGCGCCTGCGCCACCTGGTCGCCGTTGAACCAGTTCTTCAGCGCCGCGAACGCCTTGGGTCCGAAGCGCGGGTTGGTCTGCACGTCGGCCTGGGCGTTGCCCTCGGCGATCGCCTGCACCAGCGCCTTGGTGCCGTCGATGGACACGATCTTGATGTCGTGGCCGGGGGTCTTGCCTGCCTGCTGGATCGCCCGCATGGCGCCAAGCGTCATGACGTCGGCGTGGGAGTAGAGCGCGTTGATGTCCGGATGCGCCAGCAGCAGCTGCTCCATCACCTTCTGCGCGTCGGTCGCCGACCAGTTGCCGGTCTGCGCCGCGACCAGGGTCATGCCCGGATACTTCTTCAGCTGGTCGGCGAAGCCCTGCGTGCGCTGCGCCTCGACCGAGTTGCCGTAGGCGCCCTGGATCTCGACGATCTTGGCCTGTCCGCCGGTGGCCTTGTTCATCGCGTCCGCGGCGCGCTGGCCCTGCACCAGGAAGTCCGAGCCCAGGAAGGTGATGAAGTCGCGGCAGGGCGTGCCGGCGGTGGCGCGGTCGATCGTCACCACGGGGATGTTCTTGGCCGCCGCCTGTTCCAGCGCCGGCTGCAGCCCGGTGGCGTTGAGCGGCGCCACGATGATCGCCTTGGCACCCTGCGAGATCATGCTCTCGATGTCGGCGACCTGCTTGGCCTCGCTGTCGTTGGCGTTGGTGTAGAGCAGGCGCCCGACCTTGGCCTGCTTGGCGGCGGAGCGCACCGAGGCGGTCTCGGCGGCGCGGAACGGGTTCTGCTCGTTCTCCGACTGGGAGAAGCCCACCACCATGCCGGCCAGCGACGCATGGCTCGGGCTCGGGTTGGTGCAGCTGGCACTGGAGCTGGACTGCACCACGGCGCTGCCGGCCGCGTCCTGCTGCGCCAGGGCGGCGGCCGGTGCCGCCAGCATGGACGCGGCGGCGACGATGGAGAAACGGCCGGCGCGTCGCGTGGTCCGCGACCTGGTGGAGCCGGCGGACGCGTAGTTTTCCTGTCGGGACATGGATGAACCCCCTGTTTGACGAGCCTTCGCGACCCGTTCCTTGCACGCTGTCGCGCGATGCGGAACAGCCTAGGAAGATGTTTCTTGTCTGACAATAGGGCTCGGACGGCGCTCCGGGCGCCCGGGCACCTCCGTCAATGCAGCCGCTCCGCGATCCGGTCCGCCACGCGCAGGGCGTTGGCGACGATGGTCAGGGTCGGGTTCACCGCGCCGATGGACGGGAAGAAGCTCGCATCGGTGACGTAAAGGTTGTCGAGCTCGTGCGCCTTGCAGTCCACGTCCAGCACGGAGGTGGCGGGGTCGGTGCCGAAGCGCAGCGTTCCCGCCTGGTGCGCGGTGCCGCCGATCGGCGTGTCCTTGCCGAGATACAGCTCGCGGTCGAACAGCTGCGGATGGATCTCCAGCGCGTTGCACAGGCCGTGCAGCTTGTGCTTCAGCCGCTTCAAGCCTTCCATGTTGGTCTCGGTGAGGTCGAGATGCACCTTGCTGTCCTTGTAGAAGATGCGGTTCTGCGCCAGCGGCAGGTCCTCCGAGGTCAGCCAGAAGTCGATCGAATGCTTGGCGATGTAGTCGAACGGCATCTCCGGCAGCCATTGCAGGAACTTCGGCAGCCCCTCGCCGTGCACCTGCACCCCGTCCGACTTGCCGACCATCTGGATGTGGCCCAGCGGGTACTCCCAGTCGTCGCTGCCGAAGTAGAAGTCGTTCAGGCCCAGCGTCTTCTGGAACTTGGTCGGGTTGGGGATCTTGGACACCGCCAGTATGGTGGAGTTGTTGTGGCGCATGTAGTTGCGCCCGACCTGGTCCGAGCCGTTGGCGAGCCCGTTCGGGTGCCGGTCGTTGGCCGAGCGCAGCATCAGCAGGGCGGAGCTCAGCGCGCCGCAGGCGGCCACCACGATGTCGGCGGTGAAGCACATCGGCTCGTCGTCGCGTATCACCTCGACGCCGGTGACGGTGCGGCCGGACGGGTCGGTGGTGAGGCGCTCGACATAGGCGCGCGTCAGCAGGGTCAGGTTCGGATGCGCGCGCAGCGCCGGGTCGACCACGATCACCTGCGCGTCCGACTTGCCGTTGGTGGCGCACGGATAGCCGTCGAACGCGCTGCACTTGCAGCACGGGCTGTCCGGCGTCGGCACGCCGTCCTTCTCGGTCAGCAGCACGCCCACCGGCAGGTGGAACGGACGATGGCCGAGGCCCTTCAGCCCGTCGAACAGCTGCTGGATGCGCGGCTCGTGGGTGATCGGCGGGTAGGCGTAGGGTTTCGGGCTTGGCGGCTCGGTCGGGTCCTCGCCGCGTCGCCCGTGCACGTGGAACAGTTCCTCCGCCGCCTGGTAGTACGGCTCGAACACGTCGTAGCCGACCGGCCAGGCGGGCGAGACGCCGCCCGGATGCACGATCTCGCCGAAGTCGCGCTCGCGCAGCCGGAACAGCACCGAACCGTACACCTTGCTGTTGCCGCCGACGAAGTAGTGCAGGCCGGGATGGAAGGTGTCGCCCTTGCTGCTGTACCAGGTTTCCTTGGCCTGGTAGATGCCGTCGATGAACACCGCCTTGGTGTCCCAGTTCTCCCGGCCGCGCTTGAGGTAGTCGCCGCGCTCCAGAAGCAGGATGCGCTTGCCGGTCTGCGCCAGCTTCCAGGCCATGGTGCCGCCGCCGGGGCCGGAGCCGACGATGATGACGTCGTAGTGCTGGCTGCTGCTCATGGGGTTCTGCGTTCCCGGTGCTGGTCGGGCGGGCAACGCGCCCGCCATGGGGTCGTTCCGGATGGCCACGTTTCCATGCCCCCGCCTTCCGGACGGCACGGACCAGGAAACCGGCCGGGGCGGCGTGCGCTTTGCCCCACGACCGGCAGCACGTCGCGCGTCCTCGCGGGAGATCCAGCATCCATGACCGGCCTCAGCTTCATCGTCGCCTTCGGCGTCCGCTACCTGCTCGTGGTGCTGTTCTTCCCCTTCAGCGCGCTGGACAAGATCCTGAACTTCCGCGGCGCGGTCGGCCAGGCGCAGGAGATCGTGCCGTCGCGCGGGGCCGCCACGCTCATGCTGATGGCGGGCCTCGCGGTGGAGATCGTGATGCCGCTCGGCATCCTTTCCGGCTACTGCGACCGCCTCGCCGCCTTCATCATGGCCGGCTACTGCATGGTCACGGCGCTGCTGTGGAAGCGGTTCTGGGCCACCGGCGACTTCTGGGCCGGCAGCGACAGCAAGGGCCGCGGCCTGTTCTGGGACTTCCTGAAGAACTTCTCGCTGGCCGGCGGCTTCCTGCTGATCACGCTCGGCAGCCTGACCCTGTCCTCCTTCCTGCACCACCCGTTCTCCTCGACCCATCCCTACGCCAGCGCCGCCTATGGCCCGGTCGCGGGCGAGGGAACGCGGCCGTAGGCATGGCCTCCTTTCCCCCTCGTCGCCGTTGACCGCCATGCAGGGCTTCGACAGCCGGGATCCGTCCTTCGACAACTACGTGCTCGGCAACGCCCCGCTGGAGGCGCTCGGCGGCGGCTACCGCTGGATCGAGGGGCCGGTGTGGATGGCGGACTGGAACTGCCTGCTGTTCCAGGACCTGCCGAACAACCGGACGATGCGGTGGAGCGAGGCGGACGGGTTCTCCGTGTGGCGCCAGCCGTCGAACTACGGCAACGGCCAGACGCGCGACCGGCAGGGACGGCTGATCACCTGCTCGCATCGCGGCCGCTGCCTTTACCGCACCGAATGGGACGGCACGGTCACGACGCTTGTCACCCACCACGACGGCAAGCGCCTGAACGCGCCGAACGACGTGGTGGTGAGGTCCGACAACTCGATCTGGTTCACCGACCCGCTCTACGGCCTGTCGAACGACTACGAGGGCGGCCGGCAGCGGAGCGAGCAACCGCCGGCGCTGTACCGGCTCGACCCGGACGGCGGCGGCGTGCGGGTGATGGCGGGCGACTTCGACGGTCCGAACGGGCTCGCCTTTTCGCCCGACGAGCGCCGGCTCTACGTGTCGGAGACCGGCGACCAGACCAGGCCGAACCCGAAGCAGTACATCCGCGTGTTCGACGTGTCGCCCGACGGCCTGAGGCTGGATGGCGGCGACGTGTTCCACAAGGTGGAGCCGGGCTACTCGGACGGGTTCCGGGTGGACGAGGACGGCAACCTGTGGAGCGGCGCCGCCGACGGCGTGCACTGCATCGACCCCGCCGGCCGCCTGCTCGGCAAGATCCTGGTGCCGCATACGGTGTCCAACCTGGTGTTCGGCGACCGCTACCGTTCCCGCCTGTTCATCGGCGGCTCGCACACGCTGTACTCGATCTTCCTCAACCGGCGCGGGGCGCAGGTGCCATGACCATTGTCGCCCAGATCGCCCAGATCGCCCAGATCGCCCGGATCGTCCGGTTCAGCCTGACCAGCGCCGACCCGGAGCGCCTGGCGCGGTTCTACGTCGACGCCCTCGGCTTCGAGCAGGACGCGGTGCTGCGGCAGCCGGCCGAACCCTACGGCGTGCCGGGACAGGCCGCGATCCACCGCCTGCGCCTTGGCGCACAGCAGATCGAGCTGGTCGGCTTCGAGCACGGGGGCGCGCCCTATCCCGCCGGCAGCACCAGCCACGACGGCTGGTTCCAGCACCTGGCGCTGGTCGCGTCGGACATGGCGGCGGCGCACGAGCGCCTGTCGCGGCTGGGCGGTTGGCACAACATCAGCCAGGACGGCCCGGTGACGCTGCCGCAATCGTCCGGCGGCGTGACCGCGTTCAAGTTCCGCGATCCGGAAGGTCATCCGCTGGAGATGCTGGCGTTTCCGGCTGGCCATGCGCCCGCCGCCTGGTCAGGGCATTCCGGAGCCGGACCGTGCCTCGGCATCGACCATTCGGCGATCGTGGTCGCGGACGAGGCACGAAGCCTGGCCTTCTACGCAGGCCTCGGCCTGACGGTAAGCGCGCGCTCGCTCAACCAGGGCCCCGAGCAGGTCCGCCTCGACGACGCGCCGGACGTGGTGGTCGGCGTGGTGGGGCTCGACCCGCCCACCGCTCCCCCGCATCTCGAGCTTCTGGCCTATCGCCACCCGCCGGTGCGTACCGGGGCCGCCGCGGCTGCCGACATCGCCTGCACCCGCACGATGGTGGTGGCCGCGGCCACGTCGGAGCCGCGGCGGCTGTTGAACGACCCGGACGGGCACCGGGTGATGTTCGTCACTGCATGAACGCCGTTCACGAATCGGACGAGGTCGCGCGCCGGCAGCGCTGACGTGTTCCGCATCGGGCAGGCGTCAGGTGGCCGCCCTGACACCGTGTCACGGACCGCCCGGCCTCGATCAAGCGCATGCCGGCGTTGCCGCCTCGTGCATCCCGATCCGGTCGTGCCGCCCGTGACGGTGGTCGCCTGATCGTCGGTCCCAGGCGCCCTGCGGCGTCGCCGTGCAGCCACTGGCAGCGCGGGGCGCGCGCGCCGTGGCCCGGCCGGTCAGCGGATCGGCAGGCCGCGGTTCAGCAGGCGCATCCCGCGCAGGATCGCCCATATCGTCCAGACCAGCCACAGCGCGCCCAGGCCCCAGGGGATCACCAGGAACACCAGGCCGATGCCGAAGGTGACGGCACCGAGGCCGATGATCACCGCATGCAGCGTGCCGATGGCGAGAAAGGCGAGCACGCCGTGCCAGAAGATCCGGATCTGCCAGTCGAGGTGGCTGCGCGCCGTGCCGAAGCTGCGGTGGCGGCGCCAGTACGCCAGCGCCACCGCCGCGAAGGCGGTGACGCCGGTGAAGAAGCCGAGAACGAGAAGGATGTAGTTCAGGCTCGCCAGGTCGCGACCAGCCCGGTCGTCGAAGGAGAACGACATGTCGCCGGCGGAGGCGAACGCATTGGGTCGAAAGGTCATCGAACTGCTCCGGAGGCATGACGCCTCGCACCACTCCCCATCGCAAGCTTCATGCCACGGTCAACCCGTTGATGTCGCGCTTTCTCGTCGCCATCAGCGTGGAACGACGCACCAGTTCTTGGCTCAGCGCGCCACCGAGGGCGGCGCCCGCCGCCATCACGGCGCGGCGCGGAACAGCGCCAGCGACAGCCTGCGCCCGTTCGAATAGTTGATCCCCTCGACCAGCGCCAGCTGTCGCACCGCCAGCCCGTCGGCGGCCAGGCGCGCGCGGAACGCGTCCTCGTCGCGGCTGCCGACCAGCGCCAGACCGCAGGACCGGTCGGCGGACAGGAAGTCGGCCGCGGCTGCCGCGTTCACCAGCCTGGTGTCCTGGCCCTGAAGGAACACCAGGCTCGGCTCGCTGAACGAGGTGGAGGCCAGCACGCTGTCCGGGCACGGCCGCACCAGCGCCACCGTGCGGGCGATGCGCGAGCTGAGCCAGATGGTGTCCAGGTGCGGCAGCACGGCGGTGAACAGGCCGAAATAGATGATCACCGCGGCGCCGCACACCGACAGCAGCCCGTCCTGCACCCGCCGCCGCAGCACCAGGACGCCCGACAACACCAGCAGCGGCATCGACAGCACCGGGATCAGCAGCGACACCGGCGACAACTCGTGCTGCAGCCGCCACAGCAGCACCGGCCCCGCCGCCGCCAGTGCCAGCCCGACGACGAGCCAGAGCGCCCCGTACAACAGCAGCAGCGCCCGCGCCCAGACGGCGATCGGCCGGCGCCACCCGCCCGGCTGCGCCACGGCGGCCGCCGCCAGCAGGGCGATCGCCGGATAGGTGGGCAGCACGTAGTGCGGCAGCTTGGTGGCGATCAGCTCGAACACGAGCCAGTGCGGCACGATCCAGCACAGCAGGAACCGCACCGGCGCGCTGCGGCGCCTGAGCCACACGAACGGGATCGCCATCGCCGCGAACAGCGAGCCCGGCCAGAACGCCACCGCGAACACGAGCAGGTGGTAGCCGAACGGCAGGCCGTGCGCCTGCTGGCCGGACGCGACCTTGCCGAGGAAGTTGGTGCCGACGGCGCGCTGGAAGAACAGGCCGTGGCTGCGCAGCGCGATCGCCACGCACCAGGGCAGCACGATCAGCAGCATCAGCGGCACGCCCCAGCCGGGGTGCAGCCGGCGCCACCAGCCGACGCGCCGCTCCACCAGCGCCAGCGCCAGCGGCGTGCCGAAGGCCGGGATCAGCATCACCGGCCCCTTCAGCATCAGCCCGACCCCGAGGGCCGCCCAGTACAGCGCCGCGACCCCGGGCGGCGTCCGCCGGGTGGACTCGCGGTCGCTCCAGGCGCGCAGCAGCGCCGTCTGCAGCGCCATGATCGCCGCCAGCAGGCAGCTGTCTATGGTGGCGAGCCGGCCTTCGGCGGTCATCAGCACCGACAACGCCAGCAGCAGCGCGCCGAACAGGCCGGCGGTGGGGCCGAACAGCGTCGCCCCCATGCGCGCCGTCAGCAGCACCGACAGCACCACCGCGAGCAGGGTCGGCAGCCGGTAGGCCCACACCGCACGCTGGTGCAGCGTGCCGGTCGCGGCCACGGCGGCGGCTTCCAGCCAGTAGATCCCGGCCGGCTGCAGGTAGCGCGGCTGGTCCTGGAACCGCACGTCGACGAAGTCGCCCGAACGCAGCATCTGCGCGGTCGCTTCCATGTAGCGCGGCTCGTCGCGGTCGAGCGGCGGCAGGCTGGCTCGTCCCGGCAGGAACAGGGCGGTCGTCAGGGCCAGGATCAGCACGATGTGCCGGAGGTTGAGCATCGGATCTCCGCCGCGCGGGGTCCGGTTCGTCAGCGTTCCGTCAGCCGTGCCGGGACATGGGTGCGCGACTGCAGCCAGATCACGCCCGTCATGTCGCGTATGCCGACCAGGGCACGGTTGAGGTTGGTGTATTTCGAGCTGCCGTGCAGACGGGCGCGGTGGCGCACGGGGTAGCAGATCAGGGCGCTGCCGTAGCGCCCGAACAGCGCCGGCAGGAACCGATGCACGCCCTCGAACTGCGGCAGGCGCAGGAAGTCGGCGCGGCGGAACAGCTTCATCGGCGCACCCGTGTCCGGGCAGCCGTCATTGAGCAGCCGGCGGCGCAGACCGTTGGCGAACCGGGTGGCGAAGCGGCGGGACAGGTTGTCGTGCCGCTTGAGCCTGACGCCCACCACCAGCGGTCCCGGCGACGCCGGCCCCGCTTCCAGGGCCTGGGCCAGCATCGGCGCGATCTCCGTCGGGTCGTCCTGGCCGTCGCCGTCGATGGTGGCGATCCAGGTGCCGCGCGCCGCCTCGATGCCGGTGCGAAGTGCGGCGGACTTGCCGCAGCGCCGGTCGTGGCTGACCACGCGCAAGGCCGGCAGCACGTCGCGCGCCGCCAGGAGCGCTGCCACGGTGCCGTCGCTGCTGCCGTCGTCGACGAACACCACCTCGTGCGGCGGCAGGGTGCGGAAGGCTTCCGCCATCTCGGCGCAGACCGGCCGGATGTTCTCCGCCTCGTTCAGCACCGCGGCCACGATGGACAGCAGGGGCGGCTCGGCCCTGGACAGCGGCTCGAACTGCCGGAGCTGCTCCGGAGGAGGCGCGTTCACGCCGGAACGCGCGTCGCGAAGGCGGCAGGCAGGGCGCCGATCGCCCGGTCGACCAGCACCGCGTCGGCGTCGGCACCCAGCGCCTCGGCCACGGCGGCACGCGCCGCC
>CAXTCK010000027.1:0-27432 GCA_964242425.1 uncultured Acetobacteraceae bacterium
CGCTGGTCAGCAACGGGCTGACCCAGTCGCTGCCGCAGAAGGTGTTCTATGCCGGCCCGATGTTCCGCTACGAGCGGCCGCAAAAGGGGCGCTACCGGCAGTTCCACCAGATCGGCGCCGAGCTGATCGGGCCGGGCGAGCCGCTCGCGGATGCCGAGATCATCGTCCTCGCGCGAGACATCCTGGCCTCGCTCGGCATCGCCGAACGAACCGTGCTGGAGCTGAACACGCTTGGCGACAGCGAAAGCCGCCAGGCTTGGCGCACCGCGCTGATCGGCTACTTCGCCGACATGCGGGATCAGCTGTCGGAGGACAGCCGGGCGCGGCTCGAGCGCAACCCCCTGCGCATCCTCGACAGCAAGTCCCCGGCCGACCAGGCGCTGCTGGCCGAGGCACCGACCATCGGCGCCTACCTGACCCCCGACGCCCAGGCCTTCTGGGACAACCTGCGCACCGCGCTGGACGGGTTCGGCGTCCAGTTCCGGGAGAACCCGCACATCGTGCGCGGCCTCGACTACTACAGCCATACCGCGTTCGAGTTCGTGACCACGGAACTCGGCGCCCAGGGCACGGTGCTGGCCGGCGGGCGCTATGACGGGCTGGTGGCCGACATGGGCGGGCCGCAAACTCCAGCGGTCGGCTGGGCCGCCGGGATCGAGCGGTTGTCCATGCTGCTGGAAGAAGCCCCGCCGGTGCCGGTCCCGGTGGCGGTGGTGCCGGTCGGCGACGCGATGCTGCCGGCCGCCCTCGGGGTGCTGCAGGCGCTGCGCGGCGCCGGGGTGCGCGCGGAGATGGGCTATCGCGGCAACCTCAAGCGACGCATGGAGCGGGCGAACCGGACCGGCGCCGGCTTCGCGGTGATCCTGGGCGACGAGGAGGTGGCGCGCGGCGTGGCGCAGCTGAAGCACCTCCAGCGGGGCACGCAGGAGGAGGTGGCGCTCGACCGCCTGGCCGCTCACGTGGCGTCCTGTCTGGCCGCGTCCCCCGCCTGATGC
This sequence comes from uncultured Acetobacteraceae bacterium, assembly GCA_964242425.1. Taxonomy (GTDB): domain Bacteria; phylum Pseudomonadota; class Alphaproteobacteria; order Acetobacterales; family Acetobacteraceae; genus Lichenicola. The sequence goes on from CAXTCK010000027.1 coordinate 996, forward strand.
GGTTCGAGGACAGGCTTGACCGGATCGTCGGCCGCTCCGACGAGCTGCAGGCCATGCTGTCCGGCGGCCTTGGGGGGGAAGCCTTCAACAAGGCTTCACGCGAGTTCTCCGACCTGGGTCCGCTGGTGGAGCGCGTCGCCGCCCTGCGTCAGGTCGAACGCGAGCTGCGGGACGCGGAAGCGCTGCTTGCCGATCCGGACATGCGCGAACTGGCGCAGGCGGAGCTCGACGGGCTGCAGGCGCAGCTTCCCGCCTTGCGCCACGAGATCCGGCTGGCGCTGCTGCCCAAGGACGAGGCGGACAGCCGCAGTGCGATCCTTGAGATCCGGCCGGCGGCAGGCGGCGACGAGGCGGGCCTGTTCGCGGCCGAGCTGTTCGGCGCCTATCGCCGCTTCGCCGAGCTGCATGGCTGGCGCTTCGAGCTGCTGGAGTACGACGACACCGAACTGGGCGGCCTGCGCAGCGCCATCGCCAACGTCAACGGGCGCAACGTGTTTGCGCGGCTGAAATACGAGTCCGGGGTGCACCGGGTGCAGCGGGTGCCGGCAACGGAGTCACAGGGCCGGATACACACCTCGACGGTCACGGTGGCGGTGCTGCCGGAAGCCGAGGAGGTCGACATCTCGGTCAACGAGAGCGACCTGCGCATCGACGTCTATCGGGCGTCCGGAGCCGGCGGGCAGCACGTCAACAAGACCGAGAGTGCGGTGCGCATCACCCACCTGCCAAGCGGCATCGTGGTGGCAATGCAGGAGGAGCGCTCCCAGCACAAGAACCGGGCCAAGGCGATGAAGATCCTGCGGGCCAGGCTCTATGAGGGGCAGCGGGCGCAGGCGCATTCCGAGCGTGCCGCCGACCGCAAGGCCCAGGTCGGCACCGGCGACCGCTCCGAACGGATACGAACCTACAACTTCCCGCAAGGAAGGGTATCCGACCACCGCATCAACCTGACTCTCTACAAGATCGACCGGGTGATGGCCGGCGAACTCGACGAGTTCGTGGACGCGCTGACGGCCGACGAACAGGCGGCATTGCTGGCGCAGGAGGACTGACGCCCGGCGCCGGCCCGACGTTTCGGGGTTCAGGACACCGGCGTCTGGCAGAACGGCGAGCGGCCGTAGCGCGTCTGCACCGCCGCTGGATCGGTAGGATCGGCCAGGTAGAACTGGGTGAAGTCGCGCGCGCCCAGCGCCAGAAAGGTGCGGCCGGCGGGATCGACCAGCACGCCCTGTCCGCTGACCTGGTGCACTTCGCGGTTGCCGTCGCGGTTGCGGAAGGCGATCTCGCCGCACAGCGCGTAATCGTGCGACTGGTTGGCTGGCCTGCTGCCGTCGGGCACCGAGACCGGGATACGCATCTCGGTGGTCGCTTGGTCGAGGCGTATGGTGGCGATCAGGGCGCCGTCGACATAAAGGCGGGTGGTCTCGTCCAGCTCCTCCGATGCCTTCTGGTCCAGCACCACGAAGTCAGCCGCCCGAACGGCGGCCGGGACGACGAAGCTGCAGGCGACCACGGCCGCCGAAACGGCTCGCAGGCTCATGTCGGGGAGGAACGGATCATGCAGCCTGCCTTCCTGCGCGACGACCGACCCACCGGGGGCGATGGATCGAGGGAGACCAGCATGACGCAGGCGCGGGCAGGGAAGTTGCTGGCACGAGCCGGAACGCTGCTGGAAGAAGCCGGGATCCCGGAGGCAAGGCGGGAAGCGCTGCTCCTGCTGGCGCACGCGCTGGGCATGGACCGGCTCGGGCTGCTGGCGCTGGGACGGGACGCGCTGGTCGACGCGGACCGCTTCGAGCGCCTGCTGGCCCGTCGCACGCGACGCGAGCCGCTGGCGTTCATCGTCGGGCGGCAGGGCTTCTGGACCCTGGAGCTTGCGGTTTCGCCGGATACCCTGATCCCGCGCGCGGACAGCGAGACGCTGGTCGAGGCGCTGCTGCAAGCCCGGCCGCAGCGCCGCCTGGTGAGGCGGCTGCTGGATCTCGGCACCGGCACCGGATGCCTGCTGCTCGCGGCCTTGTCGGAATATCTGGACGCATGGGGCATAGGAGTGGACCTGTCCGAGGCCGCCTGCCGGCTGGCATCTGCGAACGCGCTGGCCAACGGCCTGGCGACGCGGAGCGCCTTCGTGTGCGGCGACTGGGCGGCGCCGGTCCACGGCGGCTTCGACGTGATCCTCGGCAATCCGCCTTATATCCCGACCGGGCATCTGTCCAGGCTGATGCCGGAGGTGGTGGCCCACGAGCCGGCCGGGGCCCTTGATGGCGGCCCGGACGGCCTTCGTGCCTACCGGACGCTGATGCCTGCCATGGCCTCCCTGCTGACACCGGGCGGCCTGTGCGTGCTGGAGGTGGGTGCGGGACAGGCGCAGGACGTCGCGGCACTGGGAACGGAGGCGGGGCTGGAGCGGGTCGGAACACGTGCCGACCTCGGCGGGGTCGTGCGGGCGGTGCTGCTGGAGGCCAAGGCCGGAACGACGCAGAAAACGTTTGGCACCAGCGTCGTCCGAAGCTAGGGTTCCCCCCGGCGTCCGCGCCCGAACATCCTCGGGCATGACGGAACGACGAGCGCGCTGCCGGGTGGCTTCGGCCACGTCCTGCCCGTCGGGTGTTCTGGACTGGTGTTCCGCCCTGGCGTCGACGTCATTCTTCGTCTTCCGATGCGGGTTTCACCCGTCGGGTGAAGCAAGGATGGCGGCCAGGAACCTGGACCCGAACTGGTCGGACACGATCGGCAGCAAACGGGGCAACACGCTCCAGCGGACCCGGGCACCCGGGCGTTGATCAGGAAAGTGCTGTGACAAGCCGATGAACATGAAACGTATGCGCGGCCGGAACCATCGCCCTGGTGGCGGCGGTGGCGGTGGCGGTGGCGGCGGTACGCCGATCCGTCATCACAACGGCCAGATCCCGCTCAACCGGAACCACGTGTTCGACAGCAACGGCCCGGACCTGCGCATCCGCGGCACCGCGCAGCAGCTGTTCGAGAAGTACCTGCAGCTCGGCCGCGATGCGACCAGTTCCGGCGACCGGGTGATGGCGGAAGGCTACTTCCAGCATGCCGAGCATTATTTCCGCATCCTGAACGCCATCGCCCAGGCGGCGCAGCAAAGCCAGGTGAGCCAGCAGCCGCATCACCATCAGCGCCGGCATCATGGCGAAGGCGAGCAGGACGACAGGCAAGGCGAGGCCTCGATCGTGCCGCAGGAGCCGTCGCTGCCCGAGGAGCAGCGTCCGCAGCCCGAGATGTCGTCCTCGGACGCCTGAGCAACGCAGGCGGCCGTGTGGTCCGGTTCGGCAGGCGGGCTGGACCCCAGCTCCTGCGCGGCCCATCCAGGCGACGCCGCGTCCGGAGCACGCGGGTCCGGAAGCGCATCCGGCACGGATGCCGGCATCCTTCCCCGGACGACGCGGCGCGGCCCGCCTTGCCTGCCGCCAGCCGTCATACCCGTCTCGTCGGCACCGAGGTCGAGGCAAGCCCGACCGACGCGCGGCACGGCGACATCGTGCCGCAGAACGTCGTTTCCTGATCTGTTCCTGGCGGGTGGTTCGAGCCGGTGTTCCGGCGGAACGCCTTCCGGCGACCCGGTTCCGGCCGATGTTGACTTGGATGGCACGGCTTTGTATCCCACCGCTCCCGACGCGATGGCGGCGTAGCTCAGCGGTAGAGCAGGAGAATCATAATCTCTTGGTCGGCGGTTCAAATCCGTCCGCCGCTACCACCGCGTCGGGTCTGCCCGCGACGGCTCGCGCCGCGGATGCGAAAACCACCGTCGAAGTTGAATGCTCGCAGGCGCCGGGCAAGATCCAGTCAGCCGGCGGTCCGTCCGGCATTGCGTGATCCCGGTCCTCCTGCCCGTCGTACTCCCCGGCCAACCAGTCCCGAACCCCCCGCCTTGTCGACCTGGCATGGCCGCGGGTCGACAGCAGTCCGCCCTGACGGGTGTCGCACCCTCCCGCCGGACACTTGTTTTCTTGAATGGACCCATGTGGTCGACTAGTCTTGGTAGGCTAGCGTATCAAACGGTTCGGATCGTTGCCGATCCATTCCTCGTTGTCGGCCGTATCTGCCGTCCTCCGACCCCGTGGTGCCGGTTGACGCAAGCGTCGGGCAGATCGTGCGTCACGGTCCCGGATGGCCTCCCTCAACGCCGGCCTGCATCCGTTCATCCCTCAGGCCTGCCCGCGCTGCTGTGCGCCAGCGCTCGTCCAGAGGTATATGACCATCTGCCCAATGATCACGCTCGCGCCAGCGGCTTTTGCAGGAACACCATGATGAAGCATCTGGGCATCACCATGTTCGGCGCGATCGTCGCAGCCGCGTCGGTCGTGCGGCTGGACGAGGCGCGGGCGGACGGCCCGACGGCGACGCAGCTGCAGGCGGCCTTCGCCGCAGGGCAGACCACCGTTGCCGGTTCGGTCGATGCCTACGCCCGCCAGCTTGCCACGGCCGCACTTCCGGCCTCCTCGGTCGGCGTGGCTGGCGGGGCCGCCGCCTATTCCGACAGTCGGATCGTCGGCGCGCTGCAGACCGGCGGCGGGGATGCGAGCGGAACCATCCTCGTCGCATCCGGCGAGACCATCGGACGAACCCAGTCGGCGCGTTTGTCCGACATGTACAACATCGCCGATCACGGGGCGCACGGAGACGCCGCGTCCGACACGACGGCGATGAACAAGGCGATCGCCTTCGCCGCCGTCAACCCAGGCACCCACATCTACATCCCGCAAGGAACTTGGCCGCTCACCGCACGCACCAGCACCGGGTTCGCCATCCCGTCCTCCACCACCGTCGAGGGCGCCGACCAGTCGGCCACGATCGTCACCTGGAACGACACCTCGGGCTACAACCTGTTCACCAGCGCCGGCACCACGTCGGCGCGTGCATCCGACATCCGATTCCAGAAGTTCACCGTGCAGGGCAGCTGGAATCCGGCAACGGCCAGCCCGGTCCCGGCCAACGCATCGTCCAGCTACGGCAACCCGTTCATCCCGGCCAACGTGGACGGCCTGACGTTCTCCCGGATCACGTCGGAGAACTCCCATGCCTTCAGCATCAGCGCGCGCACCAGCACCGAGGTCAGCGTGCAGAACAACAACGTGCGCTGGGGCGTATCGGACGGGATCAACCTGTCGGAATGCGCCGACGTGAGCGTGACCGACAATACCATCGAGCACACCGACGACGACTCGATCTCGGTGCATTCCGACATCTACGACAGCTGGGGCGTCCGGCGCGACCTGAACATCACCGGCAACCGCATCTTCGACAGCCAGGGCATCCGGGTGTTGTCGGCCAGGCAGGCGAACATCTCCGGCAACACCCTCGACACGGTGCGCCAGCAGGGCATCAACGTGCAGACGGTGGCACCGAACAGCGGATCGTTCCAGGAAGGCGTGTCGGCCGGGATGTCGATCCTGATCTCCGGCAACACGATCTCCAACGTTCTCGACCGCACCAACATCGACAACCTCAATTCCGGCGCCTCGGCCATCCTCATCGACGGCTTCAGCGCGCGTGCCGGTTCCTATGCCGCGGTGCCAGGCGAGAACAACCCGTCGACGGGCAAGATCATCGATCCATACCCCGAGTTCATGGCCAACAGCACGTCGCCCTCGATGCCCACCGCAGGCACGCACAGCATCCTGATCGTCGGCAACCACATCAGCCGCACGCTGCCCAACAGCAACGGTGCCGACAGCCGCTATCCGAACTGGGCCAGCTTCAGGCAGGGTACCATCGCGTCTCGCCTGGGCGCCAAGACTCCCACCCTGGCGGAAAGCGACCTCGAGCCCAACGGCGTCTTCCTGGACGGCGGCTACCTGAAGGACGTGCTGATCGAGGGCAACGACTTCCACGGCCTGAAGAACGGGCTGTTCGTGCAGGGAGGTGGCCACCTGGAAGACATCGCCTTCCGCGGCAACAGCGTGATCGACATGGTCGGGGCCGGCGTCGTCGTCAACATGAGCGGCAAGCTCAACCTCTACGTCGAGGACAACCTGTTCGACCTCGATCCGTACATGAAGGGCTGCGGGCGCGGGCCGAACGGGAACTGGTCCACCGAATGCGGTCCCCAGGCCCTCTACCAGAATGCCGGTTTCGGCGTCGTGTTCCGGCGCAACATCATCCGCAACGCGCTCTACGACACCAACGTCGATCCCACCCAGCCGAATGGCGGCGACCTGTTCGAGGACAACATCGACGAGGCGCAGCCGGTCGTGGTCAACGACTATTACTCGTCGTCCAACAAGGGCATCGCCCGGCTGCACCGCGAAGGCTTCAGGCTGCTCCAGCTGGACAGCGATCCGACCAGCGCCACATACGACACCTTCCTGACGGTGCCGATCTCGAAGGCCCTCGCAGCACCCACCGTCGGCTTCTGGGCCGCAGGCGCGTTCGTCGCCAACGCCACGCCCTCGCTCGCCTCGCCGGTCTATGGCTGGTTGCGGCTGACCACCAGCGCCTCCGACGTGGCGGGCACGGACTGGATCGCGATCACCGGCAACGCCGGCGGCACCGTGTCCACCCAGACCGCTGCCTACACCGTGTCCCCGTCCGACTGCGGCACGATCATCCGCGATACCGCGACCGCCGCCCACACCTACATTGTGCCAGCCGGCCTCGCCGTCGGGTGCAGGGTCGACGTGGTCCAGGCCGGCAGCGGCGGGACGATTACCTTCGCCGCAGGGTCCAACGAGACGCTGGAGGAAGCCGGAACGGGCACGCTGACGCACAGCACGACCGGACAGTTCACAAAGGCCGGCATCATGGTCGACAGCACGTCGACCTTTCTGTTGAGCGGCCAGGTACAGTGACGATCGGGTCGTTCTCCACCTGAAGGCGATGGGTGCCGCGATGGTGCAATCTTCTTGACCCCGCGGGCCCACCGATTCTTTCATATTACGAAACTGCAACAAATGTGATCGCCTCTCCTGCTTAGGCAGGGGGTTCGCGTTTGACGCCCGTCGGCGCCCTGATCGCCGTTCCAATCCTTCCTGCCGCTGCCGTTTTTCGAAGCCGCCCTTTCCGGGGCGGCTTTTTTCATGTCCGGAGTCCGGCCCATGTCCCTCGACCTTTCCTCGCCACGACTGGTTCTGGCGGGAAACGCCTATGGCGAATGCAGCGGCGGCGGCCGCACAGGAATGGAGAACGTCACCGCCGTCGTCCTGCAGCGGGTCAGGAATGGCTGGGAGCCCACGCCGGTCGCGGTGTGCCTGGCGCCGGCGCAGTTCTCCTGTTGGTCCGACGCCAACCGGTCGCGGATCGAGACCGCCTACCATGCGGACCCTGCCGGCTGGGCGGTGGCGCTCGACGTGGCGGATGCGGCGCTGGCCGGCAGGCTGCCGGACCGCACCTGCGGCGCCGACAGCTACTACGCGCTGAGCATGAAGCACCCCGCCTACTGGGCGAAGACGCCGGCGCGCCACGTGTATTCCGACCGTTGGCACAGCTTCTGGCTGGTCCGGCCGCACGCCGCGACGCTCGCCGAACCGCCCGCCGGGTCGCTGTTCATGGCCAACGCCGAAGGCGGCGCAGCCGAGCCGGCGATGGCGGGGAACGGGTCATGAGCGGCCAGGCGATGGCGGCGCCCGGTGCGACCGCGGCCATGCCGCCGGCCGCGCCGCCGGCCGCGTCGCCCGTCGGGCCATCGCGGTGGCTGAAGCTGCTGGAATGGTCCAGGCAACCCGGGACGCAGCAGGGGCTCAGCCTGCTGGTTGCGGGCGCGGTACTGGCCGGGATGCACCCGTTCCCGTCCGCCGAAGGCATCGCCGCGACGCTGCTCGCGGCCAGCCTGCCGAAGCTGTGGCCGGACAACACCACCGACGCGATCCGCGCGCGCTGCCTGTCCAACGCCCTCGCGCACGCCATCGTCACCAGGCGTCCGGCCGACCTGGAGCAGGCCGTCTCCACCGCGGCGGCCCTGCTGGTGGTCAACACCCCGTCCTGAGGCGCCCTCGCCCGCCGCCCCGCATCCTTCTCCAACGGAGCCCGTCCATGCATCCGACCTCGTTTCTGTCCCGCCGCCAGATGCTTAAACTGTCCATCCTGGGCGGCGCCGGGTTCGTTTCGGCCTGCACCACCGCCCATGGCGGTGGCACCGCCACCGCGACCATCGACGTCAACACCATCGTGACGGACAGCCAGGCGATCCTGTCCGCCATCTCCGCCGCCCTGCTGGCCCCCACCGTGATCGCGCTGCTCGGCCCCAACTACGCCACGGCGGCGGCGGCGCTGGCAGCGGCACAGCTGGTGCTGGGCGAGATCAGGACCCTCACCGGCGGCACGGTGACGATGTCCGTGGACGTCGTGAAGGTGCAGTCGCTGGTGGTGTCGCTTCTGGCCGACAGCCAGACCGCCCTGGTGCTGCTGCAGGGCGTGATGGGCAAGCTGCCAAGCAGCGAGGCCACCACCACCGGCAACGCGGTCGCCGCCGCCCTGGTGCTGATCCCGATCGTGCAGCTCGCCGCCGGTCTGGCCGCCGGCCGCGAGGTCGTCGGCTCGATGAGCGAGGCGGAGGCGCTGGCGGTCGTCCGCCGCGTGGGCCGTTGAGCCCGTCCACCCTGCTCGCCCGCTTCCTGCGCTGGATCGCCGGGCTACTGACCCGGGATGCCGCGCAAGCCGGGCGCGACGATGTCCTCGTGAAACAGAACCAGGAGGCTGCCGATGCAGCGCACGTGGCCCAGGCAGGTGCTCCCGTGTCTCGTTCCGCTCTGGCTGACGGCGTGCGCAGCGGGCGCGACTTCTGATCCGGCTCCGTTGCCGCCGTCACGGATCGTGAACCCGTGCAACGCCGTCCGCCTGCCGCCCCGTCTCGATGCGCAGAGGCGTGCGGCCCTTGCCGACGAGATCGCCGCCGCACCGGCCACGGCGGTCTGGCCGGACGTGCTCCGCGACGCGGCCGGCGTGTCGCGCGCGGTGCGTGCCTGCCAAACGCCGCTCTGATCGCTGCCCTTCTCCCCCGTTCTGCGAGAATCCCCATGCTTGCACGCCGCCTCGGCCGGAAGCCGGCCGTCTTCGACCCGCGCACGCCGCGCCTCGCCTCGGTGCTGTCGGTGCACCTGCCCGAACCGCCTCCCGCCTGCGACTACGGCCGGCACTTCGCGTCCTGGCCGCTTTGGCGCAACGGCGACCAGCTCAGCAACCACGGCCAGACCATTCCGGGCCTGGGCGACTGCACCGCAGTCAGCGTCGCCAGCGCGATCCGGGTGCTGACCGCAGCACGCGGCGGCGAGGAGCTGCTGACCGACGACCAGGTGGTCGGCATCTACCAGGCGAACGGCTACGACCCGGCGCGCCCGGCCACCGACCAGGGCGCCGTCGAGCTCGACGTGCTGAACCGCTGGTGCGACACCGGCTACAACGTGGGCCGCCAGGCCCCGGACGTGCTGACCGGCTACGGCGCGGTGGAGCCGAAGAACCACGACGGCGTGCGCCGCGCGATCGCCATGCTGGGCGGCCTCTTCATCGGGCTGAGCCTGCCGGACTACGCGGTATCGGAAGGCGCCATCTGGGCGACGCCGAAGCAGCCGGCCACCATTGCCGGCGGCCATGCGGTGTTCGTGCACGGCTATGACGAGGGCGGCCTATGGCTGAACAGCTGGGCCGAGCGCAAGCGCATGGAATGGGGCTTCCTCGACGCCTTCTGCGACGAGGCCTACGGGCTGCTGTCGCGCGATTGGCTCGAGGTCAACGGGCGCAGCCCGATGCGTGAGGACCTGGTCACCATGGCGGACGAACTGCGGGCGGCAAGGACGGCATGAGGACTCCCTTCCTCTCCATCCTGCCGCTGCTGCTCCTGTCGCTGGACGGCTGCGGCACGCTGGAAGCCTACCGCGCACGCAGCCAGCTGGTCGGCGCCGCCGAGCCCGACATCATCGCCTGCATGGGCGTGCCGGCGGAAAAGCAGTACATCAGCGCGCAGCAATCGGTCATGCAGTGGGACTACGTGCAGACCGGCACCGACCTCGACGTGGGGTTCGGCATCTACGAGCTGAAGCTCGGCCGCCCGGGGATCTGCCACACCGCCATCCGCTTCGACCGCGGCCGGGTCGAGTCTGTGCACTACGCCGGCGTCAACGTGTCCCCGACCGATCCGGACAGCATCTGCGGCCGGCTGGTGCACGACTGCCTGCACCACCGCGAGAACACGGAGCTGCCCAGGGACTTCAGCAACGTGTCCGTATTGACGGGTCCGGAGAAAGCCGACCCCTAGCCGTCATCTTCCCGTCCGGCCCACCCGAACCGCCGCCAGCCCGGAACGGGCCGGCGGCGGTTTCTTTCGTTCCAGCCTCCTGCCGCCTGCCATGAGCACCCTTCACGTCTTAACCGCCGCCGGCCCGACGGCGAGCCCATGCAGCAGCAGCAGCACCAGCACGACCAGCAGCAGCACCGCGAACACCCGCCCGAACACGCGCAGCGCCGCCACCACCAGAAGCACCGCCAGCACGATCAGCAGCGCACCCTGCAACGGCCCGGTGATGCCGGCTTGCGACAGCAGGTGACGGGCGCCGCGCTCGATGAAGCCGATCGCCGCCAGCACCAGCTCGAACAGCCAGACCAGCAGGCCGAGCACGACGTTCAAGGCACGGTCCATCAAGCCTCCGGAGGCGACACGGGATAGGCAGGGTGGGAAACTCCATCCGCCGCCTGCGGTTCAAGCCGGGCAGCGCCGGCATCAGCCGACCGGTCGGTCGGTGCCGGTGCCAGAACGCTGATGGAGTTGCCATGTCCTCGATCGCCCGCCGACGCACCGCCCCCTCGACCTGGCACACGCTGGTCAGCTTGGCCTTCGCTTCCGCCGGCGTCGCCAAGCTGGTCGCGGTCAAGCCGGAACTGGAGCTGTTCCGCTCCTGGGGTTGGAGCAGGTCCGACATGCAGATCATCGGCGCTTCCGAGCTGCTTGGTGCGGTCCTGCTCGCGACCCATTCCACCCAGCGCCTCGGCGCCCTGCTCCTGAGCAGTTCCTCCGTCTGCATCCTGACCACCGAGCTGCGCCACAAAGACGACCTCCTGGTGACCCCGCGCAGCGCCCTGCTGCTCGCTGCCCTGACCGGCTTCGTCCGCAGGCGCTGACGCCCCGTCCACCAGCCGCAGCCGGATCACGCCCTTCGCGGTGTCCGGATCCACCGGCCTGCCCTTGCGAAGCATCTCGATCAGCCCGTCGCGCACGAGGCCGCGCGCAGCCTCCCGCACCGGGCCCATCAGGCTGCGCCACCCGTTGCCATAGGCCCGCGCCACTTCGCTGGGACAGATCGACTTGTGCGCCCCCCGTTCTGCCACCTGCCGCATGATCTCGGCGCGGAGCTCGCCCGGCGCGGGCAACGCGACGCCGTCTTGCACCCGCATCAACGCAGGTGGTGCAGCAGCGCGTCGGTCAGCTCGCGCGTTCCGGCACTGCCACCCAGATCGCGCGTCCGCACCCCGGCCGCCAGGGTCGCGTCGATGCCCGATCCCAACCTGTCGGCCAGGTCGCTGCGCCCCACGTGCCGCAGCATCAGCCCGGTCGACAACAGCAGCGCCAGCGGGTTCGCCACCCCCTTGCCGGCGATGTCCGGCGCCGACCCGTGCACCGCCTCGAAGATCGCCGCATCCGCACCGATGTTGGCCCCCGGCGCCATGCCGAGCCCACCCACCAGCCCGGCGATCAGGTCGGACAGGATGTCGCCGAACAGGTTGGTGGTGACGATCACGTCGTACTGCCACGGATCGAGCACCAGCTGCATCGCGCACGCATCCACGATGCGGTCGTTCATCTCGACCCGCCCCTCGTATTCCTTGGCGACCTTGCGGCCTTCCTCCAGGAACAAGCCCGTCAGCGCCTTCAGGATGTTCGCCTTGTGCACCACCGTGACCCGCTTGCGGTTGTGCTTTACCGCATGCTCGAACGCGTATTCCACGATGCGCCGGCATTCCGCACGCGTGTTGAAGCCGGTGGACATGGCGATCGCCTTCGGGTCGTGCCCGATCGGCAGGTAGTGCTCCATGGCGGCGTAGAACCCTTCCAGGTTCTCGCGCACCAGCACGATGTCGATGTTCTCGAACCGTCCGCCGGGGATCAGCGTCCGCGCCGGGCGCAGGTTGGCGAACAGCTCGAATTCCTTGCGCAGGGTGACGTTGATCGACTTGAACCCGCCGCCGACCGGCGTGGTCAGCGGTCCCTTCAGGGCGAGCCCGGTGCGTCGGATGCTGTCCAGCGTCTGCAGCGGCAGCGGGTCGCCGCTGTCGGCCACCGCGGCCATGCCGGCCAGCTGCCGGTCCCAGCGGAACGGCGTGCCGAGCGCCTCCAGCACCTCGACCACCACTTCCGCGATCTCCGGCCCGATGCCGTCGCCGGGGATCAGGGTGGCAGGAATACCGTTATCGACGGTTCGAATGTCCGACATGGATGCAACGCTCCTCGACCAGGCTGAAGCAAGGGGAGATCACGGCGGCGACGCGGCGAGCGGCGCGCAGGCCGACGCGAGCCAGGCCTGGGCGGGCTCCGGCAGCTCCGGCCCGATCTCGGCCAGAACGCGACGGTGGTAGCGGTCGATCCAGTCGCGCTCGACAGGAGACAACAGGGCGGACTCGATCAGCGCGCGGTCGAACGGTGCCAGCGTCAGGGTCTCGAACCGCAGGAAGCGCGCGTCCTCGCCCGGACCGGCCGGCTGCACCAGCAGCAGGTTCTCCAGCCGTATGCCGTAGGCGCCCGGCAGGTAGTATCCCGGCTCGTCGGACAGGATCATGCCCGCCTCGATCGGGATCGGACGCGCTGTCGGCGCGATCCCGCACGGTCCCTCGTGCACGGACAGGAAGCTGCCGACGCCGTGCCCGGTGCCGTGGTCGTAGTCCAGCCCGGCCTGCCACAACGGAGCCCGCGCCAGCGCGTCCAGCCGCCCGCCATGCACGCCGACCGGGAACCGCGCCTCGGCCAGCGCCAGGTGGCCCCGCAGCACGCGCGTGACGTGGTCGCGCACAACCGCAGGGGCGGGACCCGGGCCGCTCCAGACGGTACGCGTGATGTCCGTGGTGCCGTCGCGATACTGGCCGCCGCTGTCGATCAGGTAGACCTCGTCCGGTTGCAACCGGCGTGCGGTGCCCGGCGCCGCGCGGTAGTGGATGATCGCACCGTTCGGTCCGGTGCCGGAGATCGCCGGAAAGCTTTCGCCCACATACCCGGGAACCTCCCGCCGGAATGCGTCGAGCCGGGCGGACAGCTCGGTCTCGTCCCGCCCCACCCCTTGTTCCGACAGCCAGTGCAGGAAGCGGCACACGGCGACGGCGTCGCGGCGATGCGCCTGCCGCGCCCCTTCCTGCTCGACCGGGTTCTTGCGCGCCTTCGGCAGCAGGCACGGATCGGGGGCAGGGGACACCACCGCGCCGCCCGCGCGAAGGGTCTGGCCGAACCAGGACGCGGTGCCGGCCGGATCGAGCCGCACGGTGCGGCCCGACAACGCGGCCAGGGCCGGAGCGATCGCGTCCGGCGGCTCGATCCGCACCGCATTCCCCAGCCACGCGCGCAGCTCGGCCGACACCTTTTCCGGCGCCATGAACAGGGTCGCCTGCTCGTCCGCTCCCAGCAGGGCGAAGCCGAGCGCGAACGGGGTGAAGTCGAGGTCGCCGCCGCGCAGGTTGAACAGCCAGGCGATCGAGGCCGGGTCGCCCAGCACCACCGCATCCTCGCCCGCCTCGCGCAGCAGCGCCGCGATCTCGCCCCGCTTCTCCTCGGCACTTCGGCCGGAAAACTCCAGCGGATGCGGCACCGCCGCCGCCGCCGGCATCCCGGGCCGGTCGCTCCACACCGCGTCCACCGGGTTGCGCGCCACCGGCACCAGTTCCAGCCCCGGCTTGCGGTAGCGCGCCAGCGCGTCGTCGCTCAGGAGCCAGGGGTCGTAGCCGATGCGGCCATCGCGATCCGGTCGGCGCGCCGTCGCCGCCAGCCACTTCTCCGGCGGATCGCGCGTGAGGTGCAGGCGCCGGTAGCAGCCCCCATCCACCTGCGCGTCCAGCTGCAGCACGTAGCGCCCGTCGGAAAACACCGCCGCATCCTCGGCCAGCACGATCGCGGTGCCGGCGCTGCCGGTGAAGCCGGTCAGCCAGGCCAGGCGCTCGGCATAGGGCGCGACGTACTCCCCCAGATGCTCGTCGCCGCGCGGCAGGATGAAGCCGTCGAGACCGTCCCCGGCCAGCACCGCCCTGAGTGCTGCCAGCCGCCCGGCGGCGTCGTGAACGGTCTCGGTCATGCGTGTTCTCCGGAAGGCGGTGGCACGGAAGCAGGCCCGTCCCCGAGCAGGCGGTGCATGAACACGAGGTCGAGCCAGCGGCCGAACTTCGCCCCCACCTGCGGCAGCCGTGCCGCGACGGTGAAGCCGAACCGCGCGTGCAGGGCGATGGACGCCGCGTTCTCGGCCGCGATCCCGCCCACCATGGCATGCAGCCCGGCTTCGGTGGCGCGCCCGATCAGGGCGGACAGCATCGCCTGGCCGTGCCCGCGACGCTGCGCCGCCTCGTCGATGTAGAGCGAATGCTCCACCGTGTGCCGGAACCCGTCATGTGGCCGGAACGGCCCATAGGCGCCGAACCCCCGCACCGCGCCGTCCTCCACCACCACCAGCACCGGATGCCCGGCCGAACGGCGCTCCGCCATCCAGGCCCCGCGCGTTTCCATCGTCGCCGGCGTGATGGTCCACAGCGCGGTGCCGGTCAGGATCGCGTGGTTGGTGATCTGCAGGATGCGCGGGAGGTCGTCCGCTCCCGCGTCGCGTATGATGCGCGTCACGGCCGGCCCGGCCGGCGCAGCACCAGCGTCGCCCAGTCCCCTTCGAGCAGCCGTCGTTCCAGTCTCAGCCCCTGGCGCCGGTGCGCCGCCAGCACCATCGGCGCCTGGCTGTCGAGCAGTCCGGCCAGGATCGCGGTGCCGCCCGGCGCCAGCTGCTGCGCCAGGTCGCGCGCCATGCGGCACAGCGGGCGCGCCAGAATGTTGGCGAACACCAGGTCGAACGGCCCGCCGCGGCGGATCGCGGGCGTGCGCCAGCCGTTGCCATGACGGCAGCTGAGCTGCCGCCCGAGCCCGTTCATCTGCGCATTCTGCGCCGCCACACGCACCGACCACGGCTCGATGTCCACCGCCAGCACCGGCCGGTGCAGCAGCCGCGCCGCCGCCATCGCCAGGATCCCCGACCCGGTGCCGAGGTCGAGGATGCGTCGCGGCCGACGATGCGCCACCCGCTCCAGCGCCCGCAGGCAGCCCCGGGTGGACCCGTGCTCGCCCGAGCCGAAGGCGATCCCGGCATCCAGCGTCAGGGTGATGCGCGGCCCGGGCCGGGCCCGCCCCAGATGGGTGCCGCGTATGGCGAAGCGCCGGCCGACCTGCTGCTCGGGAAAGCTTTCATAGGTGCGGGCGAGCCAGCCTTCCGCCTCGGTCGCCGCCCGCCCGAGCGGCGCCGCGATCCCGGTGGCCGCTTCCGCCAGCGCCAGCGCCGCCGACAGCACGGCCTCGCCGCTGCCCTGGTCCTTGACCCCCTCGACCCGCCACACCGTCTGGCTGTCGTCGGCCTCGAAGATGCCGACCGTGCTGCACACCGAGGCGAGCGCGTTCTCGTACGCTTCCACCGCCGCGTCCGGAACCGTGACGTGCACCGTTTCCAGCACCGTGGCATGCCGCCGCGCGATGGCGCTCAAGTCGACGTCCCGCCATCGGCACCGGCCACCAGCTCCACATAGGAGTCCAGCACCCGCTTCAACCCGGCCTTGTCGAACTCGACGTCGAGCTTGTTGTCGTCGGCGCCGGTCACCACGCCATAGCCGAACTTCTGGTGGAACACCCGGGCACCCACCGCGATGCCGCCGCCACGCGCCGGGCGCGCCGGCTGCTCCCACGCTTCCACCACGCGCGGGCGGCGCGCCATCAGCGGGAACTGTCCCCCGAAGCCGCCGCCGAACACCGGCGGGGCGCTGCGCATCTGCTCGCGCGCCAGCGACGCCGAGCCCATCTGCTCGACGTGCTCCTCCGGCAGCTCTTCCACGAACCGGCTCGGCACCGAGCTTTGCCAGTTGGCGTAGATGCGCCGGTTGGCGGCGTGGCTGATCATCGCCCGCTTGCGCGCCCGGGTGATGCCGACATAGGCGAGCCGGCGCTCCTCCTCGAGCCCCTTGTTGCCGCCCTCGTCCAGGGTGCGCTGGCTTGGGAACAATCCTTCCTCCCAGCCGGGCAGGAACACGCTGTCGAACTCCAGCCCCTTGGCGCCGTGCAGGGTCATGATGTTGACCCGGTCGGCACCCGCGTTCTCGTCGTTCTCCATCACCAGCGACACGTGCTCCAGGAAGCCGCCCAGGGTGTCGAACTCCACCAGCGCGCGCACCAGCTCCTTGAGGTTGTCCAGCCGTCCCGGCGCGTCGGGCGCCTTGTCCTTCTTCCACATCTCGACGTAGCCGCTGTCTTCCAGCAGCGCCTCGACCACCCTGATGTGCGCAGGCCCCGCCAGCAGCGCCTCGTCCCCTCCCTGCGCCAGCGCGTCGCGTCCGCGCCCGAGGGCCGCCATCAGCAGCCCGAGCTGCTCGCGCACCCGGCCCTTCAGCGTGCCGTCCGCCAGCAGCTTCAGCACCGCCGCCGTCATCGGGATGCGCTCGCTGCGCGCCGCCACGTGCAGCGCCTGCATCGCCACCTCGCCGACGCCGCGGCGCGGCACGTTGACGATGCGCTCGAACGCCAGGTCGTCGGAGGGCTGGTTCATCACCCGCATGTAGGCGATGGCGTCGCGTATCTCCTGCCGCTCGTAGAAGCGCAAACCCCCGACTACCTTGTACGGCAGCCCCAGCGTGATCATCCGCTCCTCGAAGGCGCGCGTCTGGAACCCCGCGCGCACCAGGATCGCCATCTCCGACAACAAATGCTTGTCGCGCTGCAGCTGCTCGATGCGCTCGCCGACCATGCGCGCCTCCTCGTCGGAGTCCCACACCGACGCCACCATCACCTTCTCGCCCTCGGCATCGTTGCGCCCCGGGCGAAGCGTCTTGCCGAGCCGCCCCTCGTTGTGCGCGATCAGCCCCGACGCCGCCGCCAGGATCGGCGCCGTGGAGCGGTAGTTGCTTTCCAGCTTGACGATGCGCGCGCCAGGAAAGTCCTTCTCGAAGCGCAGGATGTTCTCCACCTCCGCCCCGCGCCACGAATAGATCGAGTTGTGGGTGACGATGCCATTGGCCACGAAGTTGTGGGTGTTCTCGACGTCGAGGTCGAACACCTCCGCAGCGGCCGTTTCCTCCACCGCGACGATGGCGTCGTGCCACCCATCGACGGCGGCGAGCACCATGCCGGGCCGGAGCTGCGAGGTCGCGCGCAGCGTCAGTGCCCGGCCCAGCAGGTTGGCCTTGCGCACCAGCGTCACCGGCATCCGCGCCGCGATCCGTGCCTCGATCGCCGCGACCTGCCCGATATCGCGGAAGCTCGACTCGTAGCGCCAGTTCTGCGGGTTGCGCTTGTAGGCCCGCGTGTTCAGCCCTGCCTCGCGAAGAGCCAGGCGCCCCTCCTCGTCGTTGCCGCTCACCGCGATGCGGTGCATCGGCGTGGGCCCCCGCTTGTCGGCAAACAAGGTCAGGATCAGGTTGCGTCGCCGGCCCCGGGCAGTCTGCGGCACGTGGTGCGGCTGGTCGATATCGAGGCCGTGGTCGTTCATGAGGCGCAGCGCCCCGGCCATCGCGCCGCGGATGCCGTGGATCCGGTCCAGCCGGTCCTGGTCCCGCACCAGGCTCGCTTCTGGCCCCGAGCCCCGCGCGCCGGGATGGCGGGCGACGAACGGCAGGGTCGACACGCCGTATTGCAGGCTCAGCAGGTGCTCGCATTCGCGCGCGTCCGCTTCCGTGCCGAACGCGCTCACCAGCCACACGGCGTCCGCACGCTCCTGCACGCTGCGCTGCTTGAAGCCGATCACCGGGTGCCCTTGGCCTTGCACGTAGACCTGCGAGGTGCCGAGCCGGTAGCGGTCGCCCTTGCGCATCAGATAGGCATAGAACCGTTGCGGGCTCGGCCCCAGCACCACGTCGGCGAACTGCACGTGCTCCGCCGTGCTCACGAGCTCCCGGCCCGCCTCGGTGCGAACCCGCACCAGCGGGCGGTTGGATCGTCGCGCGTGCACCCGCAGCACCCGGGAGGAACGGAACACCCCGGACCCGTGGCAGGACAACACGTCGTCGCCGGGCCGCACCTGCTCGACCGGTCGTTCCGAGCGATCACCCATGGTGATCAGCGTGCCTGCCGCGACGCACTGGTCGTCGTCGCCGACGCAGCAGATGTTGGAAGGCGCGCCGTCGCGCTGCGCCAGCAACCGCAGCCACAGGTACTGGATGGTGTTGGTGTCCTGGTACTCGTCGACCAGGATGTAGCGGAAGCTGCGATGATACTGCGCCAGCACGTCCGGCCGGGTGCGCAGGATCTCCACGATGTGCAGCATCAGGTCGCCGAAATCGGCCGCGTTGAGCTGGCGCAGCCGCTCCTGGTAGTCGGCATAGATCTGGCGTGCCTTGCCGCCGGCGAAGTCGGTGTCCTCCGAGGGCGTGATCCGGTCCGGCGTCAGCCCGCGGTCCTTCCAGCGCTGGATCGCCCCCATCAGCCCCGGCGGCGGCCAGCGCTTGGCGTCGATCCGGTGCAGCTCCATCACCTGCTTCAACAGCCGCAGCTGGTCGTCGGTGTCCAGGATGGTGAAGCTCGACGTCAGGCCGACATACTCGGCGTGCCGACGCAGCATCCGGGCGCACAGCGCATGGAAGGTGCCGAGCCACAGCCCTTCCACCGGCCGCTGCAGCAGGTGCCCGACCCGCTCGCGCATCTCGCGCGCCGCCTTGTTGGTGAAGGTCACCGCCAGCACCTGGCCCGGCGAGGCGCGTCCGCTCAGCAGGATGTGGGCGAAGCGCGTGGTCAGCACCCGCGTCTTGCCGGTGCCGGCGCCGGCCAGCACCAGCACCGGGCCGTCCAGCGCCTCGACCGCCTCGCGCTGCTCCGGGTTCAACCGTTCGAGATAGGTATCCATGCCCGACCCTATCTAGGCGCCTCCGCCGCCCGCCTCAATCCGCGCAAGGCTCCCCGCCTGCCAGCCTTTGCGCTTGATCTTCGACGCCCGCGCCATGCAATCTAACGCTTGGTTAGTGCCAGGCGCTTGGTTAGTGCCAGGGGCTTGGTTAGTGCCAGGGGGGAATGGTGTCCGACGTCATCGCCTCGAACGCCCCGCCCCCGTTCCAGAGCACCGGCCCGCAAGGCCATCGCGGCCGCATGCGCGAGCGCCTGCTGTCTCGCGGCCCGGAAGCGCTCGCGGACTACGAGATCCTGGAGATGCTTCTGTTCCTGGGCATCCCGCGTCGCGACACCAAGCCGCAGGCCAAGGAGCTCATCAACCGCTTCGGCAGCCTGTCCGGGGTGCTGACCGCGGAGCCGGAGCTGCTGGAACGCCTGGGCGGCCTTCCTCCCGAGGCGGTCGCGGTGCTGCTCCTGCCGCAGCAGGCGGGCCTGCGCCTGGCGGCCGCGGAAGCCCGCGAACGGCCGGTGCTGAACAACTGGGACCGGCTGCTGGAATACTTCGACACCGCCCTCGCCGGCGCCGTGCCCGGCCAGCTTCGCGTGCTCCTGCTCGACAACCGCAACCGCCTGCTCGCCGACGAGGCGGTGGACGACGATCCGGACCGCCTGTCGCAAGTCGTGGCGGGACGGGCGCTGGCGCTGCACGCCACCGCGCTGCTCCTGCTGCGCGTGGTGCCCGCTGGCCCCGCCGACAAGACCCTGGCCAGGCGCGAGGCCGCCCTGTGCGCGCAGGTGGCCACGGCGGTGGCGGCGCTGTCCATCACCCTGCACGACCACATGCTGGTGGGCAACGGCAGCTGGGTCAGCCTGCGCCAGAAGGGGCTGCTGTAGGATCGACGCAGCACCCGGGAACCCCGCGCCGTTCCAGCGCCTGGCACGGCACCCCCTTGCCGGAGCGGCCTCATGCACCTCGATGGATCCTGCCACTGCCGCGCGGTCCGCTTCTCGGTGGAATCGCGTCATCCGGTTCCCTACCAGCGCTGCTATTGCAGCATCTGCCGCAAGACGCAGGGCGGCGGCGGGTATGCCGTGAACCTCGCGGGCGCTGCCGACACGCTCCGGGTCGAGGGTGCCCGGCACACGACGCGCTACCACGCGGTGATGCGGGATGACGCAGGCGACGCCCGCAGCAACGCCGAGCGCGTGTTCTGCAGCCTGTGCGGCAGCGCGCTCTGGCTGTTCGACGACACCTGGCCGGAGCTGATCCACCCGTTCGCGTCAGCGATCGACACGGCGCTGCCCGTGCCGCCGCAACGCACCCACCTGATGCTCGACGCGGCACCCGCCTGGGTCGAGCCTGAGGTCAGGCATTCGGACAAGAGCTTCGGCGAGTTTCCGGACGAGTCGATCGCCGACTGGCACCAGCGGCTCGGACTGGAAGCGGACTGAACCGTTCCTCAGCCGCGTATGAACATCGTTCACGCGATCGCACATGATCCTGGCGCCCGGTGCCGGTTTGTTGCACAATGGCATCGACATCCGGAGATGGAGCGGACAGCATGTCGGACGGATTTGCCGATGCCGGCGCGGTCGGCCTGCTGTCCCGGCCGCCGATCGTCGTCGCGCCGACGCGTGCGCTGCTCCCGCCGGAACCGGTCGAGACCGACCACGCGCTGCTGTCGCGCTTCCTGCGCATCGTGATGCCGGCCTGCGAGGATACCGGGCCGCTGGCGCAGCGGGCGCTCACCCGGTTCGGCTCGCTCGCCAGCCTGCTGGCCGCCCCGGTGCGCGAGCTGCGCAGCGTGTCGGGCTTCGGCACGCACAGCCTGGCCGCCCTCAAGCTGCTGCACGAGGCGGCGCTGCGGCTGGCGCGCGCGCGGATGGACGGCCGGCCGGTGCTGGCCGACCGCACCGGGCTGCTCGACTACCTCACCACCATCCTGGCCCGCGAGCGGATCGAGCAGTTCCGCATCCTGTTCCTCGACGAGGCAGGCCGGCTGCTGGCCGACGAGGCGCAGGCGCGGGGAACCGTGAACCACACCCCGGTCTATCCGCGCGAGGTGGTGCGACGCGCCGTCGAGCTGCAGGCGCATGCGATCGTGCTGGTGCACAACCATCCCAGCGGCGACCCGACCCCGTCGCGCGAGGACCTGTCGATGACCAGGCAGGTGACCGACGCCTGCACGGTGATGGGCGTGCTGGTGCGCGACCACCTGATCATCGGCAACGGACGCTGGACCAGCTTCCGCGACCAGGGGCTGCTCGCCTGACGCCAAAGGCCGTGGCTGCCCGCCGTTACCCGTCCTCGCACCCCGCGCGGAGCGGCCCCAGCGCCGCCTCGATGCCGAACGCCCCGGGCAGGGCACCGCGCGGGAACAGCCGGTTGACGTGTCCCATCTTGCGTCCCGGCCGGGCATCCTTCTTGCCGTAATGGTGCGGCAGCAGCCCGGGGGCGCCAAGGATCTCCGGCCACAAGGCCATCGCCTCCGGGCCGACCAGGTTCTTCATCAGCGCGTCCGAGTGCCGCGCCGCCGGCGGCAACGGCAGCCCCGCGACCGCGCGCACGTGCATCTCGAACTGGCTGACGGCACAGGCATCCATGGTCCAGTGCCCGGAATTGTGCGGACGCGGCGCGATCTCGTTGACCAGCAGCCGGCCGTCCGACGCGAGGAACATCTCCACCCCCAGCAGCCCGACCAGGGAAAGCGCTTCCGCGATCCCGACCGCCAGCGCCTGCGCCTCCGCGGCAACCTCGGGCGGCACCGGCGCCGGCGCCAGCGTCAGGTCGAGGATGTGGTGGCGATGCCGGTTCTGCACCGTGTCGAAGGCGCGCACGGTGCCGTCCAGGCCGCGGGCCACCATCACGCTCAGCTCGCAGGCGAAGTCGACAAACGCTTCCGCCACCAGCGGATGCGGCGACAAGGCCCCGAACGCGTCCGGCAGCTCGTCCCGTTCGCGCAGCACGCGCTGCCCCTTGCCGTCATAGCCGAGCCGCGTGGTCTTGAGCACGAACGGCAGGCCGAGCAGGTCTGTCGCCTCGTCGAGCGCCGCACGCGTGTCGACCGGGTGCCACGGCGCCAGCGGGATGCCGGCCCCCGCCAGGAAGCGCTTTTCCGCCAGCCGGTCCTGGCTGATGCGCAGGATGGCGCCGTCGGGACGCACCGGCCTCATCGACGCCAGCAGGTCGAGCCCATCCGCGCTGACGTTCTCGAACTCGAACGTCACCACGTCCACGGCGCCGGCGAAGCGACGCAGCGCGTCGGGATCGGAATGATCGCCCACTGTGATCGCGGTCGCCACCTGCGCCGCCGGGCCGTCCGCATCGTCGGTCAGGACGTTGGTGCGATAGCCGAGGCGGGAAGCCGCCATCGCCGACATGCGCCCAAGCTGCCCGCCGCCGACGATGCCGATCACCGCACCGGGCGGCAGCGCCGGCGGCACCCCGCTCACGAGGCGGGACTGTCCGGAACCGGAACCTCCGGCACCGCCGCGGTCTGCAGCGACCGCCACACGTCCAGCCGCGACCGGAGCGCCGGATCATCGAGCGACAGGATCGCCGCCGCCAGCAGGGCCGCGTTCACAGCGCCGGCACGGCCGACCGCGAGCGTTCCCACCGGCACCCCCGCCGGCATCTGCACGATCGACAGCAGGCTGTCGATCCCGTTCAGCACCGTGCTTTCCACCGGCACCCCCAGCACCGGCAGCAGGGTCCAGGCGGAGCACATGCCCGGCAGGTGCGCCGCCCCTCCGGCGCCCGCGATCACCACACGCAGGCCCCTGCCTTCCGCCGCGCGCGCATACGCCGACAGCCGGTCCGGCGTGCGATGCGCCGAGATGACGCGCGCCTCGAACGGGATGCCCAGCGTGTCCAGCTGCGTCGCCGCATGGCTCAGCGTGGTCCAGTCGGACTGGCTGCCCATGATCAGCCCCACCAGCGGAGCGGCCGCGTCGTCCGGGCGCTCGATGTCGGGATCGATCCCGATGTCCGTCTCGCTCATGGTCCGCTCCCTCAGGCGATGCTGTCCGGGATCAGCCGGCTTTCCAGCCACGCGATCTCGTCCTTCAGCAGCAGCTTGCGCTTCTTCAGCCGCTGGATCTGCAGCTGGTCGATCGGCTGCGGAGCCAGCCGCCCGATCACGGTGTCGAGGTCGCGATGCTCGCTGCGCAGTTCGTGCAGCCGGCGCAGCACGGTGTCTCGGTCGATCAGCATGGTAGATCGCATAGCACGCGTGGCGGCGCCCCTCCACTCGACGCGGCGACCCGTCGACAGCATTTTGCGGTGGCATCGCGGCTCGGAGCGGGTCTAGCCTCACGGATGCAACCCCAACGAACCGGAGGCATCATGAACCTGCAGTCGCGGATCGAAAGCCTGAGGACCCGCCACGCCGCGCTGGACACGCGGATCTTCGACGAGGACACCCGCCCCGCCCCGGACCAGGGCATGCTGAACCGGCTGAAGCTCGAGAAGCTGCGTGTCAAGGAGGAGATGGAGCGGCTACGCAGGCAAACCTAGCGCGGCCAAGCGTGACGCGGCCAGGCCTGGCGCGGCCAGGCTTGGCCAGCCACCATGCCTGGGAAGCGGTTCAGGCCGCTTCGTCGTCCACCGACGGCGGCGGCGGCGCCGGAACGTGCTGGCCGTCGCGCACCAGGCGCTCGTTCGCCGCCGAGACCATCGCGTTGAGGTCGGTCTGGCTGCACAGGCCCAGGATCACCGGGTCGCGCGGCTTGATGTTGGCGCTGTTCCAGTGCTGCCGGTCGCGCACCTTGGCGATAGTCTCCTTGGTGGTGCCGAGCAACTTGATCACCTGCACCTCGCTGAGCTGCGGGTAGTTGCGCAGCACGAACGCGATCGCGTCCGGACGATCGTTGCGCTTCGCCACCGGCGTGTAGCGGGCACCCTTGGACCGCCGGGTGACCGGGTTCTTCTCCGACAGCACCGTGAGCCGCGCGTCCGGGTTCTTCTCGGCGCGGGCGATGTCGTCTGCGGTGACCTGGTGGTTGGCCACCGGGTCGTAGCCGACGATGCCCTGGGCCACCTCGCCGTCGGCGATCGCCTGCACCTCCAGCGGGTGCATGCCGCAGAACTCCGCCACCTGGGTGAAGGTGAGGGCGGTCTTCTCGATCAGCCATACGGCGGTAGCCTTGGGCATCAGCGGCAACGTCATCGGTGTGTCCTGTTGGCTGCGTCGCCCCGGTCGGCAGGCACCGGTCCCGGTCGAGGCAGTCCTGGTGGATGATGCCCGAGGGGCACGACATGGCGCCGATATGGGCTGCGCGCCCGGATGGGGTCAAGGCGTACGTCGGGCAAAAAGAAAAGGGGCCGGTCGCCCGGCCCCTTTCCGTCGATGCGCTCGATGCCGGCTTACGCGGCCTTGGCGTCGACCGTCCTGGTGCCGTCGTTGGCCGGGCCGGACAACGTCGCCGGCGTCGCGCCGATGGCGATGCGCCGGGGCTTCAGTGCCTCCGGCACCACGCGCTTCACCGCGACGCGGAGCAGGCCGTTCACCAGGTCCGCCTGCTCGACCTGGATGTGGTCGGCCAGCGCGAAGCGACGCTCGAAGGCCCGCGCGGCGATGCCGCGATACAGCACCTGGCTGCCTTCGGGGCCGCCCCCGACCCGTCCCGCCACCAGCAGGGTGTTGTCCTGCACGGTCAGCTCGATGTCGTCGGGGCCGAAGCCTGCGACCGCCATGGTCAGCACGTAGCTGTCGTCGGCGGCCTTCTCGATGTTGTAGGGGGGATAGGACGGCGCGCTGGCGGTCTGGGCCGCGGTGTCGACGAGGCGCGCGAGCCGGTCGAAGCCGATGGCGGTACGGAACAGCGGCGAGAAGTCGTATGTCATGGAAAACCTCCTGAAGAGCAAGGTTCGATGGCTCCCCGCAAGGGCGGAGCCGGGTCTGATCGTGTCCGAGACCCCATCAGGGCATCTCCGACACTCACGAAAATGGAAAGTGCCGCCCCTGGATCAAGGGCGGCACTCCGGAAAATCGAACCCTCGACGAGGAGCGGATCAGCCCTTGCTGCGAACGCCCAGCCCGGCGAACTTCTTGTTGAACTTGGCCACCTGGCCGCCCGTATCCAGCATGCGCTGCACGCCGGTCCAGGCCGGATGCGACTTCGGATCGACGTCGAGGCGCAGCGTGTCGCCTTCCTTGCCGTAGCAGGAGCGGGTGGTGAACTGGGTTCCATCGGTCATCACGACGTTGACGGTGTGGTATTGCGGATGAATGCCGGGCTTCATGATTCCAGGGTTCCCTCGATGGCGCCGCCGATGCCGACCGGGGCGCGAGGCACGGCATATAGCGAAGCGGGAGGTGTCCCGCAACGATCGCGCCGGATCGCGCGCCGCGTCAGTCCGGCCGGCGCACCGCCTTGTCGGTGTAGCGCCGGAAGGTGAGGTCGGCCGTCTTCTTCTGGTCCGGCGAGAAGCTTTCGTAGAGGGCGCGGAAAGGCGGCAGCAGCAGCTGGACGTTCCGGGCGTTGGCGTCCTCGATCGCCCCGTAGGCCTGGAGCTCGCGCACCGCGTCGGCGGTGGCGTGGTCGCGCTGCCGGTCCGCGTACGCCGCATCCATCCTCAGCACCGTGCCGCGCAGGGCGCCGGCGAAGCCCTGCCACAAAGGTTCCTGCGCCGGGGTGATGCGCAGGCTCGCATGCAGGTGGGCGAGGTGGCTCTCGATGCGCGCGCCCTCGTTCCGTCCGAAGCCGGTCTGCGGGCCGGACGCGGTTTGGGACGCAGCCTGGGACCCGGCCTGGGGCGGGGCGGCAGGGGCCGCCTGCGCCAGAACCGGCCCCGCGGCGGGCGACACGGCCAGGCCGGCGGCCAGAAGGACGAGGCGGGACGAGCGGCGATGCGGCAACATGGGTCATCCTCTGCTCCGACCCCCGACCGGAACCAGAGGAACCCGCAATGAGCATCCTGTCGATCCAGTCCTGGGTCACGTTCGGGCATGTGGGGAATGCGGCGGCGCTGTTCCCGTTGCAACGGCTCGGCGCGGAGGTGTGGGCGATCAACACCGTGCAGTTCTCCAACCATCCCGGCTACGGCAGCTTCGCGGGACAGGTGACCGAAGGCACCGCGGTGGCGGCGCTGGTGGCAGGCCTCGCCGCGCGGAACGTGCTGGGCCAGGTGGACGCGGTGCTGTCCGGCTACCTGGGCGAAGCCGCCACGGGCGAGGCGGTGCTGGACGCCGTGACACGGGTGCGCGCCCTGCGTCCGGACGCCCTGTATTGCTGCGACCCGGTGATGGGCGACCGGGCGGGCGGGCTGTATGTCAGGCCGGAGGTCGCGACGCTGCTGCAACAGCGCGCCGTGGAGTCGGCCGACATCCTGACCCCGAACCTGTTCGAGCTGGAACTGCTCGTGCCCGCCTTGTCCATGCCCGAGCCGCCGATGCCCGACCCGCGGCACCACCCGCCGCCGACGCTGCGCCGCGTCGCCGAGGCGGCCCGGGC
>CAXTCK010000028.1:0-27345 GCA_964242425.1 uncultured Acetobacteraceae bacterium
AGTTGGTCAGCATGCCGCCGAGCCAGCGATGGTTGACGTAGTACTGGCCGCAGCGCGCCGCCGCGTCCGCGACGTGCTCGGCCGCTGCGCGCTTGGTGCCGACGAACAGGACGCGGCCGCCACCGGCCACCGTGTCGCGCACCGCCTTGAGGGCGCGGTCAAGCATCGGCACGGTCTGCTGCAGGTCGATGATGTGGACCTGGTTGCGTATCCCGAACAGGTACGGCGCCATGCGCGGGTTCCAGCGCCGGGTATGGTGGCCGAAATGGACGCCGGCCTCGAGCAGCTGGCGCAGGGTGAAATCGGGCATCGCCATCGGCGTGCTCCTTCGTGTCTACTGGTTGAGCCTCCGCGGGCGCCGCGTCCGTATCAGGACACCAGAGATCAAGCCCCGCGTGCGAATTACCGGCGCCTCCGTCGGTGGTGGCGCCAGCGCGCGGGATATGGGCGGAACCGCGATCTTGTGCAAGCGGGATGTGGCGGCGGGAGCCGTGGTGGGGAGTGGCCGCGGATGAGTGTCGGGGTGCGGAACCAGGGCGTCGACCTGATCCGGACGGCGGCGATCCTGCTGGTGCTGCTGCACCACTTCAACATCGCCTATGACCTGCCGCATTCGCCGCTCGGGCAGGCGCTGTCGCCGTGGCTGGTGCGGGCGGTGTGCCGCAACGGCAACTACGGCGTGACGATGTTCTTCGCCGTGTCGGGGTTCCTGATCACCTCCAATGCCGTGCGCCGCTGGGGCAGGCTGCGGGAGGTAGAGGCGGGCACGTTCTACCGCCTGCGGATCGCCCGGATCGGGCCGTGCCTGCTGCTCCTGCTGGCGCTGGTGGATGCGCTTGGCCTGACCGGGGTGCCGATCTTCGCCAACCAGTCCGAAGCGGGACCGCCGATATCGTTCCTGCAGGCCGACCTGGCGGCGCTGAGCTTCCGGATGAACGTGCTGATGGCACGCGCCGGGTGGTTCAACTACTGCCTGTGCGTGCTGTGGTCGCTGTCGGTGGAGGAGGTGTTCTATCTGGCGTTTCCGCTGCTGTGCCGGGTGCTGCGGCGCCCTGCCCTGCTGGTCGGGTTCTGGCTGCTGGTGATCGCGATCGGACCGACGTGGCGCTTCATGCACCACAGCGACGAGGCCGGGTTCCTGTATGCCTACCTTGCCTGCTTCGACGGCATCGCCATCGGCTGCTGCACCGCCCTGCTGTCGCTCCGGCTGTCGTCGTCGCGGCGGCGGGCGCGCTGGTTGCTGCTGGC
Source organism: uncultured Acetobacteraceae bacterium (assembly GCA_964242425.1). Lineage (GTDB taxonomy): Bacteria > Pseudomonadota > Alphaproteobacteria > Acetobacterales > Acetobacteraceae > Lichenicola. The sequence goes on from CAXTCK010000028.1 coordinate 1,249, forward strand.
GATCCCGTTGATGGCGGCGCTGTACCTCGTTCGCTCGATCGTCGACACCGGGGTCTGGGGGGTGACGGCGATGGCGGTCGGCACGGCAGCATTGCTGCTCGCGAGTGCGGCCGGGCCGCCTTCCCGGCCCGGACGGGTCGCTGCCGGGTTCGGCTGGCTCGGCCGGCATAGCTACGAGCTCTACCTGTTCCACCTGCCGGTGCTGGCGGCGATGCGGGTGGTGCTGCCGCCGGCGCAGATCGCAGGCGGGATCAAGCCGGTCTGGCTGCTGGTGTTCCTGTTGTCGTCGACGGTGGTGGCGGGCGTGATCGCGCGGCTGGTTGCCGAGCCGGCCAATCGAGCGCTCCGCCGCCACCTGGTCCGCGACCGGTCCTACAGGGAAGCCACGACATGACCACGCCTTTGATCATCAACAACGATACCGTCGACGAGGCCAGGAACGCGATCAGCGAAATCGTCATGCTCTACGTCGAGTTGGCCGACGAGGGCCGCTTCATGCACAACATTGATGCGGAGGGGCGGCTCGACTGCCTGCGCTTCGTCGACGCGGAGGCTGATCCCAAGAGCTACTGGTGCGACATGGAGCTGCTGAGGACCGGCTCGGCGATTGCGCTTCTCTGCATCCTGGTTACCAACTGGGAGGAGATGGACAAGCCGGGACCGCTTTATCTGCAGCCGGAATACCGGGCGGCGGTGGAGCAGGGGCGGCTCCGCCACACGCCGGATGTCGAGGTGCTGATCCGCTCGGTGCTCGATCGGGACGAGATAGACGTGAACGAGCCATGGCTGCGCGAGGGGCTCGCCTCCATCCTGCGCACCCACGTGCGCGGCTTCTTCCGCCGGCTGGCGGACGGGTGAGGCTCACCGGCCGCTACTGCTCGGCCACCCGCGTCACGCCCGGCACGCCCTTCACCGCCTGCGCCAGCCGCGGCGTGACCATGTAGGGCTCCGGCAGCGTCACCTCGACGTCCTGGGCGTCATCCAGGCAGGGAAGCAGGACCACGCGGCCGCGGCCGCCCTTTTCGCGGCCGAGCAGGCCGCGGATGGTGTCGATCGCGGCAGGACGGTCGATCCAGATGCGCAGCTCGCCGCGATCCTCGGCGGCCGCCTTGTCCAGCGACACCGCGTCCTGCGCGGTGACGCGCAGCATCTCGCCCTCCATGCGCAGCTCGGCGGTCACCAGCACCGCCTGGCCGGCGACCAGGATGTCGCGGGTGCGGGACAATACCTCGCTGAAGAAGGTCACCTCGCAGGAGCCGGTGGAGTCCGACAACCGCACCCAGGCCATCTTGGTGCCGGTGCGCGTCGGGCGCTCCTTGCGGTCGATGATGCAGCCGGCAACGCGCACCCGCCCCTGCCCGGCCTGGGCGGCGGTTTCCAGTCGGTTGGCCTGCACCGCACCCAGGCGTCTAAGCAGCGCCGCGTAGGAGTCGAGCGGATGGCCGGTGAGGTGGAAGCCGATCGCGTCGGCTTCCAGGCCAAGGCGCTCGATGCTGGGCCAGTCCGGGATGTCCGGCAGGCGAAGGGATTCCGGACGTGCCGCCACACCGCCGAACAGGCCGATCTGGCCGCTGGCGGCTTCCTCGGCCTGCGCCTGGGCGCGGCGCAGCAGCGTTTCGGCGACGGCGAACACGCGGGCGCGGTTGGGCTCCACGCTGTCGAAGGCGCCGGCCTTGGCCAGGTTCTCCAGCTGCATCTTGTTGAGCTGCCTGGGCTCGACGCGCTGTGCGAAGTCGGCGAGGTCGACGAAAGGACGGGTGCCGCGCGCGGCTTCCACCGCCTGCATGGCGGCGAGGCCCACCTTCTTCACCGCGGCGAGCGCATAGCGGATCGACTCCTTGCCGTCGTCGGACACCTCGACCAGGAAATCGGGACCGGAACGGTTGATGTCGGGGGGCAGCACCTTGACGCCGAGGCGGCCGGCCTCCTGTCGCAGGGCTGCCAGCTTGTCGGTCTTTTCGCGCGCCAGCGACATGCAGGCGGCCAGGAACGCGACCGGGTGGTTCGCCTTCATCCAGGCGGTCTGATACGACACCAGGGCGTAGGCGGCGGCGTGCGACTTGTTGAAGCCGTAATCGGCGAAGCGCGCCATCAGCTCGAACACCTCGACCGCCTTGGCACGGTCGATGCCCCGCTTGACCGCGCCTTCGGTGAACACCTCGCGCTGGGTGTCCATCTCGGCGCGTATCTTCTTGCCCATGGCACGACGCAGCAGGTCGGCGGAGCCCAGGCTGTAGCCGCCCATCTTCTGGGCGATCTGCATCACCTGCTCCTGGTAGACCATGATGCCGTAGGTTTCGGCCAGGATCTCGCGCAGCTCCTCGTGCGGCGCGTCCCACTTCTCGCCGTGCTTGCGCCGGCAGTAGTCGGGGATGTTGGCCATCGGGCCGGGACGATAAAGCGCCACGGCGGCGATCAGGTCCTCCAGGCGGGTCGGGCGCATCTGCCGCAGCACGTCACGCATGCCGGCCCCTTCGAACTGGAACACGCCGGCGGTGTCGCCGCGGGCCAGCATCTCGTAGGTGCGCGCGTCGTCGAGCGGCAGCATCGCCAGGTCGACGGTGACGCCGAGGCGAGCGAGCATCTGCACGCCGCGCTGCAGGATGGTGAGCGTGGTGAGGCCCAGGAAGTCGAACTTCACCAGCCCGGCCTGCTCCACGAACTTCATGTTGTACTGCGACACCAGCATGTCGCTCTTGGGGTCGCGGTACAACGGCACCAGCTGGTCCAGCGGGCGGTCACCGATCACCACGCCGGCGGCATGCGTGCTGGCATGCCGGTATAGCCCTTCGAGCTGCAGCGCGATCTCCATCAGGCGTCGCACCGCCTCGTCGCTGCCGCGCATCTCCTGCAGGCGCGGCTCGCCGTCGATCGCCTGCTTCAGCGTCACCGGCTTGGCGGGGTTGTTGGGGATCAGCTCGCAGACCTTGTTGACCACGAAGAACGGCAGGCCCAGCACGCGGCCGACGTCGCGCACCGCGGCGCGGGCCTGCAGCTTGCCGAAGGTGATGATCTGCGCAACGCGGTCGTGGCCGTACTCGTCGCGCACGTAGCTGATCACCTCGTCGCGCCGGTCCTGGCAGAAGTCGATGTCGAAGTCCGGCATCGAGACGCGCTCGGGGTTCAGGAACCGCTCGAACAGCAGGTTGAACGGGATCGGGTCGATGTCGGTGATGGTGAGCGCCCAGGCGGCGAGCGAGCCGGCGCCGGAGCCGCGCCCAGGGCCCACGGGGATGTCGTGCGCCTTGGCCCACTGGATGAAGTCGGCGACGATCATGAAGTAGCCGGGGAAGCCCATGCGGGCGATCACGTCGAGCTCGAACCGGAGGCGCTCGCGGTAGCGCTGGGCGGTGTCGGGATCGGCCTGCATGGTGAGAAGGCGGCGTTCCAGGCCTTCCCCGGCCATGGCGCGCAGCGTCTCGTCCTCCGTGCTGCCCGGGCGGACCTTGGGGCAGACCGGCAGCAACGGCTTGCGCGTCTGCGACATCACCGCGCAGCGGCGGGCGATGAGGACGGTGTTGTCGCACGCCTCGGGCAGGTCGGCGAACAGGGCGCGCATGGCAGCGGGCGGCTTGAACCACTGCTCGGGGGTGACGCGCCAGCGGTCGCGCTCGGCCATGGTGCGGCCTTGCGCGATGCACAGAAGCGCGTCGTGCGCCTCGTGCATCTCGGGCCGGGGAAAGAAGCACTCGTTGGTGGCGACCAGCGGCAGGTCGAACTCGTCGGCGAGCGCGATCAGGCCCGGCTCGACCGCCTTCTCCATCGCCAGGCCATGACGCTGGATCTCGACGCAGGTGCGGCCGGGAAAGGCCTCGGACAGAGTGGCGAGCAGGCGGCGGGCCTCGTCAAGCTGGCCCTCGGCCAGCAGACGTGCGAGCGGGCCGCGGGTGCCGCCGGTAAGCAGGATCAGGCCCTCGGCGTGCCCGCAAAGGGTGTCGAGGGTGACGCAGGGGTCGGCCGGGTCGCTGCGGAGAAAGCCGATGGTGGACAGGTGCTGCAGGTTCGCCAGGCCGGCAGGAGACTGGGCCAGCAGCACCATCGGTTCGGCAGTGGCGACGCCGCGGCTGCCGGCGCCGCCGAGGGAGACCTGGCAGCCGATGATCGGCTGCACCCCCTTGGCGGAACAGTACTGGGAGAATTCGAGCGCCCCGAACAGGTTGCCCGTGTCGGTGATCGCGACCGCAGGCATGGCGGCGGCCTGGGCGAGCGAGGCGATCTCGGCGACGCGTATCGCGCCCTGGCTGAGGGAATAGGCGGAATGGACGCGAAGATGGACGAAGTCGGCGTGCGGCATGGGAGGAGAATAGCATCCCCCGGCCGGCGCGGCAGCCGCTCCAACCGAGTCGCAGTCCAGCGACTATTCGCACCGGGGTCGCTCCTGATCCCGCCGCGGGCGAGAAACGGAGCCTGAATCCGGCCTGCGAGGTCCGGTCATCCTGCCGGCGTGGTTGTTCCCGCGTACGAGCCACAGCCCGTCGGGCGGTACCTGCGGCAGGCTCCCGATGTCGCAGCCGGCAAAGACGGCGTCGGGCATGGCGCAGGGCCGACCGGACGCTTCCGAGATCCCCGCTCACTGGCGTCGGTCGGGAGAACCGACTTGAATGGGGAACGACATCGCGTCGGAGGCCGGAGATGAGATATCCTGCGCCGCAGCAGCCTGAACGGGATGGCGACGCCCTCATGGTTGGTTTGCGAAGTCCTTGCGGTCCGGATCGCCGCGCGGGGTTCCCTCGCAGACGGTTCGCCGGCGTCAAACGTGAGGGGGCCGGCTCCCCGGACTTCCCTCGTCGATCGTCCTGAGCTCGTTCCGACACGGTTTTCCTTCAAGGAGTTCATCGCCCCCGTGACACCATCGGAACCTGCAGCTCCTCCCCCGCCGCTCGGTCTGATAGCCGAGCTGACGCATCGCTGTCCGCTGCAGTGCGGCTACTGCTCGAACCCGCTGGCGCTCGAGCCGCCTCGCAACGAGCTCGAAACATTTGAGTGGCAGCGCGTGTTCGACCAGGCCGCGGAACTCGGCGTGCTGCAGCTCCATCTCACCGGCGGCGAGCCGATGGCACGCGCCGACCTCGACACGCTGGTTCGCCATGCCGCGACGGCGGAACTCTACGTCAACCTGATCACCTCGGGCATGCAGCTCGACGAGCGAAGGATGTGCCGACTGCGTGACGCCGGGCTAGACCACGTGCAGCTGAGTTTCCAGCACGTCGACGCCCTGGAAGCCGAGCGGATCGGCGGCGTGCGCGGCGCGCAGGCACGCAAGCTCGAGGCGGCGCGCGTGATCCGGGCATCCGGCCTGCCGCTCACCGCCAACTTCGTCATCCACCGGCAGAACGCGTCGGACGTCGACCGGATGATCGAGCTCGGCGCCGCCATCGGGGCGTCGCGGATCGAGATAGCGCACACGCAATACTACGGATGGGGACTGCATAATCGTGCGGCGTTGATGCCGGATCGCGCGCAGGTGGATGCGGCCACCGCTGCCGTGGAGGCGGGGCGCGTCACCCATGCCGGACGCATCCAGATCGACTACGTGATACCGGATTATCACGCGCGTCGCCCGAAAGCCTGCATGGGCGGCTGGGCGCGCCGGTTGCTCAACGTGTCGCCGTCGGGTCGGGCACTCCCGTGCCACGCGGCGGAGACGATCGGGCATCTCGTGTTTCCGTCGGTCCGCGAAAGATCGCTGGCGTCGATCTGGCGTGACGACCCGGCGTTCAACCAGTTCCGCGGCACGACGTGGATGAAGCCGCCCTGCCGGGACTGCGCCCAGCGCGAAATCGACTGGGGTGGCTGCCGTTGCCAGGCGCTCGCCCTCCTCGGCGACGCGTCGGCCACCGATCCGGCCTGCGACCTGTCGCCGCATCACGGCATCATGGCGGACGCGGTGGCGGCTCGGGGAGAGCGGCCGCCCGATCTCGTGTACCGCCGGGCAAGGCCGACGATCTCGTTCCCTTGAAGGGTCGTCGGCAGCCGGCGCCGGGATGCAAACCACGCATCAGGGGATCGGCGGCGTTCGCGATGTTGGCGGTAGCGCTGCCGGTCGGCCGCGGTCACGCCCAGGGCGTTTCCGTCACCGCAACGGGCGAGCCGATCGAGCAGGTCGTCGTGCGGCCGACGCCGCTTTCGGACGCGGCGGACAACAACGCTGGCCTTCCGACCGGCAACACTACGCTGCACCGGTCCGATCTCGACTTCACCGGAACCCCCGACCTCCTGGACGCGCTCGACACCGAAGTACCCGGCCTGGAGCTGGACAGCGCGTCCGGCAATCCGCTTCAACCGTCGCTGTTCTACAACGGCTTCGAGGCCTCCCCGCTCCAGGGCACGTCGCAGGGGCTGGCCGTGTACGTGAACGGGGTCCGCTTCAACGAATCGTTCGGCGACACGGTCAACTGGGACCTGCTGCCGCAGATCGCGATCGATCGGGTCACACTCGAGGACAGCGACCCGATCTACGGACTGAACGCCCTTGGCGGCGCGGTGAGCGTCCACCTGCGCGATGGTTTCGGCTGGCAGGGCAGCGAGGCCGACCTTTCCGGCGGGTCGTTCGGCACCGTCACCGCCGACGGCCAGTATGGGGCGCGCGTCGGCGACTTCGCCTTCTACGTCGCCGGCGGCGAGCAGCATCAGGACGGGTGGCGCGACCTGCAGAGCACCGACCTCCAGACCCTGTTCACGGACGTGGGGTGGCGCCGCGACGGCTCCAGCGTCCACGTCAACCTGTCGCTGGCGGACTCGTCGCTGAACGGCCCCGGCACGACCCCGGTCCAGCTTCTCGCGGTCGACCCGCAAGCGCAGTTCACCGGTCCGAACCTCACCGCCAACACGTCTGCCCAGATCGAGGTCTCGGGGGCGACGAGGCTTGGGACCGTATCCCTCGAGGGCAACGCTTATTACGGCTACCTCCTCCAGCGCGTCGCGAACGGCAACGCCGCCGACGACATGCCGTGCGAGGACGGCACCGGGCTGCTCTGCACCAGCGACGGCGTTGCGTCGACCACGCGCGGCGGCGTGCCGATCACCGACTTCTCGAACGGCGGCCCGATCTCCGAGCTCGACCGGCAAACGACCAACACGAACCGTTACGGTGCCGCGATGCAGGCGAGCCGAACCGGGAGCGTGCTGGGCCTGGCGGACCGGGCGCTGGTCGGCGCCAGCTTCGACGGCGCGCAAACGCTGTTTTCCGCAACCAGCCTGCTCGGCGGCTTGACGCCTGATACCCGCGTCTTCATCGGCCCCGGCATCACCATCGACGAGCCCGGCAACAACGTCCCGGTTCGCGTGGGGGTCGACGATGCCTATGGCGGAGCCTACGCGAGCGACTCGCTCGACCTCACCAAGCGCCTGACCTTCACCGTGGCCGGGCGCTTCAACGCCGCGGAGGTCAACCTGTCGGACAGGAACGGCACCGCGCTTTCGGGTCGTCACGCCTATGACCGGCTCAATCCGACGATCGGCGCGACCTACCGCATGGCCGAGTGGCTGGTTCCTTACGCCAGCTACGCGGAAACGAACCGGGTTCCGAGCCCCGCCGAGCTGTCCTGCGCCGGTCCTGCCGACACCTGCTCGCTGGCCAACTTCTTCGTCGGCGATCCCGATCTCAAGCAGGTGGTCGCCCACACGATCGAGGTCGGCGCCCGTGGCACGCTGGACCGGATCGGCGGTGGCAGGATCGTCTACCGCATGGGGCTATTCCATACCGATTCCGACGACGACATCGTGTTCGTCAACAGCCCCAACCTGGACCGCGCCTTCTTCACCAATGTCGGCCTGACCCGACGGCAGGGTCTCGACGCCTCGCTCGTGGTGCGAATGCCACGCTGGAACGCATCCATCAGTTACGCCTATGTCGAAGCAAGCTTCGGGTCGACGTTCGTCGAGGCGGCTGGGAGCAATCCGGCTGCCGACGTCGACGGCAACATCACGATACGGTCTGGTGATCGATTGCCGGGAGTGCCGGCACAGCGGCTGAGCTTCCAGCTCGACGGCCGCGCCACGGATCGCTGGACCGTCGGCGTACGGGGCATCCTGCAGGCGGGCCAGTACCTGTTCGGTGACGAGGCCAACCTCACCCACCAGCTTCCCGGCTTCTTCACGCTGGAGTTGCACATGGCCTATCAGCTGACATCCGGGGTGCAGCTGTTCGGCAACATCGAGAACCTGACGGATGCCGACTACTCGACGTTTGGCACCTTCTCGCCGGTGCGATCGGTTCCGCTGCTCCAGGCACCCAACGCGAGCGATCCGCGATCATTCAGTCCTGCTGCGCCGATCGGCGGTTTCGGCGGTGCGAAAGTGACGTTCTGATACCGGCAGGCCGAAGCGACGGCCGCCACCGGATCAAGGCCGGCCGGTTGCCGAGGTACGCCTCGATCACCGGAAGGGATGGCGGCGAGAATTAAGGACTGAACAAGGCGTCGCGCCGACCGGAACCGGCGATCACGTGGCCGTCAAGGGACTTGCGTCGAACAGGAACAAGCATTCCTCCGATCGTCGAAGGCCATCGTGGACCACGTAGGTCCGGACGTGGTTGGTACGGTCGCCGCGCCACAGCGAGACGCAGTCATAGGCGCCGTCCTTGCGCAGGACGTAGTAGACGATCTCGATGAAGCGAAGCGTCGCCATGTCGTGGCCGTACCACGCGGCGATGCGCCGCAGCGCGTCCATGCCGGCATCGCCCGGCGACATCCCCTTCCTCATGTTCTCCACGATCAGCGAGGCGCCGGCGATCCTGATGTTGGCCTCGGCCGTGCCGCTCGCTGTCGCCGTTCCGACATCCGGATCGAGATAGCAACCGGCGCCAGGCATCGCGGCGTCGCTGACTGCCCCCGCCATCCGCCAAGGCAACCCGCTTGTGGTCGCGACGCAGGACATCTCGTTCTTCGCGTTCACCGCGGAAACGCAAAGGGGCGTCGCGGCGGGAAACAATGCGGCGTACGCGGCGCCCCAGGTCCATTGCGGCTCGATCCCCGCTTCGGCTGCCACACTGGCGACCTGGTTCAACAGGCGGTCGAAATCGTCCCCGGAGCCAGGCAGGAAACGAGGCCGACCTGATCCGCGACCCCCGGGATCGTAGCGGATCGGCCCGTTTGGCAGGGGCGAGGCCTGCACCTGCTTCCACAACGCCCAGATCTTCCGGGTTCGATCGGTCGTCAGCGGCTCGGCCGCGAAGCTCTGCGACAGGGCGAAGCGCCGGGCATCGACACCGGTCAGCAACGGGTAGCTCGTCTTCTCCATGACGGCGCGAGCCACCATGGAGGCGTTGCGTATGTCGCTCAGGCCCGAAACCGCACCGCTCCTGCGGCTCGGCCCGTGGAAACAGCAGGCGTCGAGTTGCACGACACCGTCCTCGTTCGGCAGGCCACCGAGGCCGGTGGTCGGGTCGTTGGGGTTGTCTTCCTGCGTCCGGGCAATCTGCAGGACCGCATCCAGGGTGTCGGCGCCCTGTTGCAGCGCGTGGTAGGCGGCGTCGACGCCATTGGTGGCAGCCGACCGGGACAGGACTGCCGGCAGCCTCGGAACCTTGGGCCGCTTCGGTTTCTCCTCGCGGTTCATGTTCATCGCCATCGAGCCCTGTGCGCGGCCCGACGCACCCGGGCCAAGGGAGGCGGAAGACAGCACGGCCGCGGCAACAAGGTTTCTTCGAGTGATGCTCATGAACTTCTTCGAGTAGGTGACGCGAACCCGTACCCGGACCGGGCGGCGTCGCGATGTCCCGTCAGATCACTTGACCGGTGTGAAGTTCCACAACTCCCAGGACACACTGTGATACGGATACTGGTCAAGCGGGGTGCCTGCAGTCGTCGATGCCGTGTCGACGTCGAGCGCCTGACCGGTGACCTTGTTGGTCAACTCTATGGCGGTCCCGCCCGGCGAGGACACGGTCCATTGCTGCCACAGGCTGCCCTGGTTCAGGTTCTGATCGACCAGGGCGCTGGCCGCGCTGGAGCCGCCCCGAACCTCGAGAGCCTGCCCGCTGGCGACGTTGGTCAGCGTGACGACATTGTTTCCGAGATTGGCAACCGTCCACTGCTGGTTGGCACCCTTGTTGAGAGTCCACTGCTCCAGGCCTGTGCCGGCTACCTTGGAGAAGGCGGGATCGTCGATCGCCTCGCCGTCGAAGGCACTGGTCACGAAATAGGTTCCGTTCGGAATCAGGAACGTTCCAGTAGGCGCGGTCGATCCGCCAGACAGCTGTCCATAGACGCAAACCTGTCCACTCTGCGTCTGCGCGTTGCCGAAGCTGGGAAGGTAGACCTTGCCGTTGGCGATCGTCGGATCGGTGAACTTCGCGTAGTAGCTGCAGTCGTCGCGGGACGCATTCTGCTCGCTGGTCCAGAGTTGAGACATGTTGGCGAGGTCATAGGCGTAGAGGATGCCGGGCTCGCTCATGTGCCAGGCACCGCTGCCGTCGGACTTGCCCTGCGAGTTGGTGGCGGCCCAGAGGATCCCGTTGGCGGTGCCGGCTGAGGAGATCGACAACGAGGCTCCCGGATGACCGATCGCCCGGATGCTGCCGGTATAGGTCGGCGTGGTGTTGAACGTCGTTCCGCCGAACTTGAACACCTTCAGGTAGTCGGACTGTCCCCAGACGTACAGGTTCGAGTTGAAGTAGGTGATCGAATGGATGTGCGACGAGGTGACCAGCCAGTTCTGGACGGCGGTGCTGTCACCCAGATGACCCATGTTGCCGGTGTTCACCAGGCGCAGGTTGCCGTCCTTGCCGCCGGCTATCATCAGGTTGGTGTTTGACAGCAGCATCGGTCCGGACGCCGTCAGATCCGCATCGCCCCCGTCGAGGCTGGACCAGTTGGTCGGCGTGTGCCAGTCCTCCAGGCTCAGGTTCGGGCTCGCTTTCAACATGGTCTCGCTGAAGTCCTGAACGCCGTCCCAACCGTCACTGCCCATGCCGTTGCCGGTCACCCAGTAGATGTTGCCGGCCGGGTCGGCCGCGGCACCATTTCCTGACTGCCAGATCCCGTTGCCGTTGACGTTCGGAGCGGCATCGAAAACGCCGACCTGCGCCAGGCTGGACTGGCTGTAGGCGAAGGTCAGGCCCTTCCAGGACCCTTGATCGCAATGTCCCGCGAAGGAGAAGTAAACGTTGCCGTTTGCTGCCAGAAGCGCCGGACGCTGAAGCTCGTCGTAGGAGTTGAAGTCGTTGGCCTGGATCTGTACCGGGCTGTTCGCCTGTTCGGCGCCAGTGGACAGATTCAAGGAGTGCAGTCGGTGGGTGGACGTGGAATTCACATAGGTCTGCGCCACGACATAGAGGCTGTTGTTGGCGATGACGGGCGTGCTCATGATCCCGGATGATCCCAACACGTCCTGGCAATCCCACTTGGCGATGGCCATGCTCATCGGCGTGCCGAAGTTGACGTGCCAATACTGGGTGCCGGTGTTGGCGTCGAACGCATACACGCTGTTGTTCGCGGTCGCGACGTACACCACGCTGTGCGTTCCACCGGCAATGCTGACGTTGGCGACCACCAGGGGTTGGGCGAATACCTGATCGTCCACCGGGATCTTGAACAGCAGGCCGAACTGCGTCTTGTTGACGTTCGACGGCGTCAGCGCGGTCTCGCCCGCGTTCAAGCCGTCCCGCAGGTTGTCGTTGTGCTGGGTAAGGATGCTGACCTGCGCCCGCGCCACCTGGAATTGCGCCAGCAACACCGTCGTAATAACAGTGGCGACCGCCACTGTTCGAGGCATCGATGTCGGGCGGTCGACCATGATGTCTTCCTTGCAACGGTTTGTAATATTGATCCGCGTAGCAGACGACCGGCAAGTCGTCGAGCATATTCAGTGCAGCCAAAATGGCTGCGCCCAACTTGGCGGCGGCCGCGCATCTTCAGCCCGATGACGATCATGTTGACGCGGCACCGACCCGCATGTGAAGCTACGGATAGTTGCGAAAAGGAAGCGTCATGGCCTGGTCGAAACCGAACTACATCGTCATCCCGCTTGGTGCTGAGATCAACTCCTACGTTTCTGCGCAGCTGCCGAAATAACGTTTCTACGCCTGGTTGACCTCTGCCGGCACACAGCCGGTGATCTGAAGTCGTGGCCATGCGCGCGATCGTGCTGGGAGCAGCTGCTGGCGGCGGGTTCCCGCAGTGGAACTCCGGTGCCGAGGGGTGTCGACGAGCCCGCCATAACGACTTGTTGGCAAAACCCAGAACCCAGACCTCCGTAGCGGTCAGCGCCGGTGGTTCGTCCTGGATCCTGCTGAACGCGTCTCCGGACATTCGTCAGCAGATCGAACAGACACCCTGTCTGCAACCGGTTTCCGGACCGCGTGCGTCACCGATTGTTGCGGTCGCGCTTACCGGTGGCGAGGTCGACGCGGTCGCAGGCCTGCTCACGCTTCGGGAGCGTCAACCGCTCACGGTTCTCGCCACCGCCGCCACGCATGCGGTGCTGGATGCGAATCCGATCTTCGAGGTGCTCGCGCGCGACGTCGTGACGCGCACGACCGTCCGGCTCGACCGGGCCGTTCCCATACCATGTCCCGATGGCACGCCGGCGGGCCTGACCGTCAGCCTGTTCCCGGTTCCAGGCAAGATCCCGCTCCATGCTGAACGGCCCGGGTTCGCTCCGTCGATCCAGGAAAGCGAGACCACCGTCGGCTGCGCCGTTACCGACGGCGCCTCGACGCTCCTGTTCATACCGAGCTGCGCCGCGGTCACGCCCGCACTCGCTGGGCGCCTGCGCGGGTCCGATACGGTCCTGTTCGACGGCACGCTCGCCACAGACGACGAGATGATCCGCGCCGGTCTCGGTCCGAAGACCGCCGCGCGCATGGGCCACATGAGCATCTTCGGGCCGGATGGCACCCTCGCCTGCTTTGCCGGTCTTGGCGTCCGCCGCCCGATCCTGATCCACCTCAACAACTCGAATCCGGTCCTGCTGGAAGATTCCGCTGCATACGCGGCCGTTCGTGCCGCCGGCTGGGACGTTGCCCATGACGGCATGGAGATCGCCTGGTGAGCATGTCGATGCTGACGCGAGCCGGAATGCGCGACGCGTTGCACGCCGTCGGCGACGAACGGTATCACATCCACCATCCCTTCCACCGCTTGCTGCACGACGGCGGTCTCGGCCGCGGTCAGGTTCAGGCCTGGGCGCTCAACCGTTACTACTACCAGAGCCGCATCCCGGTGAAGGATGCGACCCTGCTTGCCCGGCTGCCCACCCACGAGCTGAGACGCGCCTGGCGCGGCAGGCTTGAGGATCACGACGGGACCGACCGGCAACCAGGCGGGATCGAGCGCTGGCTCAAGCTAGCCGAAGGTGTCGGCCTTGATCCCGCCTATGTCCGGTCCACCGACGGCATCCTCGCCGGCACCCGGTTCGCCACCGACGCCTACGTCGCCTTTGTCCGCGAACGCCCGATCCTCGAAGCCGTCGCCTCGTCGCTGACCGAGATGTTCTCGCCCGCCATCATCAGCGAACGCGTCGCCGGCATGCTGGCGCACTACGACTTCATCGGGCCGGATACCCTCGCCTACTTCACCCCACGCCTCACTCAGGCGCCCAAGGACGTCGAGTGGGCGCTTGCCTATGTCGACACCAACACCCGCAGCCGCGAAGACCAGGAGGCGGTGCTGGCCGCTTTGCGCTTCAAGTGCGACGTCCTGTGGTCGCAACTCGATGCGCTGCACTACGCCTACGTCGAGCCGGGCCGCATCCCGCCCGGAGCCTTCGTCCCTGTCTCATGACTGCAGTGCCTAGCTTCAACCGCGGCTACCGCCTTCGCCACGACGCCGTGCGCGACGGCTTCGTCATCCTCGCTCCTGAGCGCGTGATCGTGCTCGACGAGCCCGGCGCCGCGATCATGCAACTGGTTGACGGCAGGCGCACGAGTTCGGAGATCGCGGCTTTGCTGGCAACCCGGTTCGATGCCCCGGTCGGGATCATCCAGACCGACGTCGACACCCTGTTGGACGGTCTTCGGAGCGAAGGAGCCGTCAGCCTGTAGCAGGGCGGGGCCAGGCCCGCTTGGGCGTGTCGTCAGGCAGGTTGTGCAATCGAGATCCCGCCCTGTTGGGCTACGTGGTCGAGGGTGCGGCTGAGAAACGCGACCACTGCGACCTCTTCCGCCGACAGGCCACTTGCCGCGCCGTCGTCGGCCGACAATGCCGCCTCGGCGCGCTGCCTCAACGCTTCGGCGAGGGAGCCATCGAGGTAGCCGTCGAAGATGCGTGGGTGGATGTAGCACTTGCGGCAGATGGCAGGAGTGTTGCCGAGCAGCTTGGACACCTTCTCGATCGCGCGCAGCACGTTCTTCTTGGCAGCCGCCTGGCTGTCGAACTGCTCGAACTCCTGCAGCGCCAGAGCAGCCAAGTTGGTGGCGGCCCAGGTGCGGAAGTCCTTGGCGGTGATGTCCTCGCCAGTAACCTCGTGCAGGTACTCGTTCACGTCGTGCGAGGAGATGTCGTGCTGCGTGCCTTCCTCGTCGACGTACTGGAACAGCTCCTGGCCGCGCAGATCCTGCAGGCGTGACACGATGCCGGCCAGGCGTCGGTCCTTGAGCTCGATGTGCTGCTGGATGCCGTGCTTGGCGCGGAAGTCCAGCACCAGGGCGGATCCCTTCACCTTGGCGTGGCGGTTGCGCAGCGTGGTGAGGCCGAAGCTCTTGTTGGTGCGCGCATACTCATCGTTGCCGATGCGCATCATGGTCTTCTCGAGCAGCGTCACCACGGTCGCCACGACCTTGCGACGCGGCAGGCCAGGCAGGCCGAGATCCTTTTGCACCTGAGCGCGCAGGCCGGGCAGCTTCTCGCCGAACACCAGCATCTTGCCGTACTTGGCCTGGTCGCGGACGGTGCGCCATTCGGGATGGTAGCGGTACTGGCGGCGTCCGCGTGCGTCGCGGCCGATCGCCTGCAGGTGGCCGCGCGGATCGGCGCAGATCCACACGTCGGTGTAGGCGGGCGGGATGGCGAGCTTCTTCAGCCGCGCGATCGTGTCCTCGTCGGTGACCACGGCACCCTTGGGGTCGAGGTAGGTGGCGCCATCGGGGCCGATCCGGCGGGTGTAGCCGGGCCTGCTGTCGTCGACGTAGTGCAGGTGAGCCGCCTTGGCAGCCTCGTGCGGATCGAGCGAGATCTCGGCAAGGTCGGGCTTGGAAGCGGTCGGGGCCTTGCGCCGCCCGGGTCGGGTTGTCGTGGTCGTGGCTGCCATGTCGTTCCTCGGTTGCTGCCGTCACCGGCAACCACAACCGGGAAGCGCCGGCCGGGTTCGACGAGTCAGGCGAAGGGGATGATCAAACCATCGCGCAGGGTAACGATCCGGTCCATGCGTCCCGCGAGCTCGACGTTATGGGTGGCGATCATCGCAGCCAGGCCCTGGCCGCGCACGACGCGGAGCAGCTCGTCGAACACCGCATGCGAAGTGGCGACGTCCAGGTTGCCAGTGGGCTCGTCGGCCAGCAGCACGCGGGGGCGGTTGGCGAGCGCGCGCGCGATGGCCACGCGCTGCTGCTCGCCGCCGGAAAGCTTGCCGGGCAGGTGGTCGAGCCGGCGGGACAGGCCGAACAATCCGAGCAGTTCGTCGGCGCGGGTGCGGGCGTCGCGTCGGGAGGTGCCGCCGATCATCTGCGGCAGCACCACGTTCTCGCGCGCGGTGAACTCGGCCAGCAGGTGATGGAACTGGTACACGAAGCCGATGGAATGGCGGCGGATCGCGGTGCGTTCCTTGTCCGGCAGCCGGCCGGCATCGCGCCCGTCGACCAGCACCGTTCCTTCCTGCGGGCGTTCCAGAAGGCCGGCGAGGTGAAGCAGCGTGGACTTGCCGGTGCCGCTCGGCGCCACCAGGGCGACGATCTCGCCCGGCCGGAGAATGAGGTCGGCGCCGCGGAGCAGCTGCAGGGTGTCGTCGCCGCTGCGATAGCCGTGACACAGGCCGTGAAGCGCCAGGGGTATGGCCCCCTGCCCCACCTCACTCATGACGCAGGGCCTCCACCGGGTCGGTACGCGCGGCGCGCCAGCTCGGATAAAGGGTGGCCAGGAGCGACAAGGCCAGCGCCATGACGATCACCTGGCTCACCTGTCCCCATTCGAGCTTCGCCGGAAGGTGCTCGAGGTAGTACACCTCCGGGTTGAACAGGTTGGCGCCGGTGATCGACTGCACGAGGTTCTTGATACGCTCGATGTTGGAGCAGAACACGATTCCGATCACGGTGCCGACAACAGTGCCGGTGACGCCGACGGAAGCGCCGCACATCAGGAAGATGCGCATGATGGCGCCGCGTCCGGCGCCCAGCGTGCGCATCACCGCGATGTCGCGCGTCTTGTCCTTGACCATCATGATCAGCGACGAGATCACGTTGAACGCCGCGACCAGGATGATCAGCGTCAGGATCAGGAACATCACGTTCTGCTCCACCTGAACCGCGCCGAAGAACGCGTTGTTGCTTTGCGTCCAGTCCAGCACGCTCAGCCGGTCGCCGGCGAGCGCCTGGCGTATCTGCGGGGTGACGGCGGACACGTCCTCCGCGTTGCGTGTCATCACCTGGATCAGCGACACCGTGTCCGGCATCTGGAAGTACACCTGTGCCGCATGCATCGGCAGGAACACGTAGCTGGCGTTGTAGTCGTTGACGCCTGCGTCGAACACGGCGACGACGCGGTAGGCGCGCACGCGCGGCACGGTGCCGAACGCGGTTGCGGCGCCGTTGGGCGAGATCAGGGTCAGGCGCGAGCCGATGGCGAGGTTGGCGCGTGTCGCCAGCGTTGCGCCGATCACCACCGCATCGTCGCCGCTGAACGCGTCGAGCGTGCCTGTCTGGATGTTGTCGCTGATCGCGTGCAGCGCCTTCAGGTCGGTGGCGTTCATGCCATGCACCAGGCCGGCGGCGCTGTAGGAACCGGCGTTCAACAGCACCGGGCCTTCGATGATCGGAGCGGCGGTGGTGACGTGCGGCACCTGGCGCACGCGCGCGGCAATCGCCTGGTAGTCGCCGATCGGGGCGCCGGCGCCATAGATGCTGAGATCGCCGTTCAGGCCCAGGATACGCGACAGCAGGTCAGCCTTGAAGCCGTTCATCACCGACATGACGATGATCAGCGTGGCGACGCCGAGGGCGATGCCGACCAGGGAAAAAATCGCGATCACGGAAACGAAGCGCTCGCCCTTGCGCGCACGGAGATAGCGACCGGCGACGGCGCGCTCGAACGGCCCGAACATGATGCTGGTTCTCCGAACTCGTCAGGCGAAGGCCGCGATCTTCGACAGCGCGTCCGAAACGGAAACCTCCGTGCGCTCGGCCGTCGCGCGCCGCTTCAGCTCCACGCGGTCGGCGGCAGCACCACGGGGGCCGACCACGAACTGCCACGGGTGGCCCAGCAGGTCGGCGTCATTGAACTTCACGCCAGCGCGCTCGGAACGGTCGTCGTAGAGCAGCCGGTCGGGGGCAGCAGCGTAGAGGCGTTCGCACAAGGCGTCGCAGACATGGTCACCGGGCTTGAGGTTGAGGATGGCGCCCGCGAACGGCGCCACCTCGTCGGGCCAGATGATGCCCGCGTCGTCGTGGCTGGCCTCGATGATGGCGCCGACCAGGCGGGAGATGCCGATGCCGTAGCTGCCCATCTGCGGGAACACCGGCTGCCCGTCCGTGCCGCTGACAGAGATGCCCATCGACTCGGTGTACTTGGTGCCGAAATGGAAGATGTGACCCACCTCGATGCCGCGTCCCTCGCGTCGGCGTTCGGGGGCGACGCCGCTCCACGCAACCTCGTCGTGCTTCTCGTCGGTGGCGGCGTAGAACGAGGTGGTGCGGGCGAAGAAGGCTTGCAGCGAGGCAGGGTCGCCGATATCGACCGGTTCCTGGAGCCAGTCATGGGTTTCGAACGCGCCGTCATAGAACACGCCGCTCTCGCCAGTGGGAGCCAGGATGATGAACTCGTGGCTGAGCTCGCCGCCGATCGGACCGGTATCGGCCACCATCGGGATCGCCTTGACGCCGAGCCGCTGGAAGGTGCGCAGATAGGCCAGCATCATGCGGTGGTAGCTCGCCACCGCAGCCTGATGGTCGATGTCGAAGCTGTAGGCGTCCTTCATCAGGAACTCGCGCCCGCGCATCACCCCGAACCGCGGGCGCACCTCGTCGCGGAACTTCCACTGGATGTGGTAGAGCGACTGCGGCAGCTCGCGATACGACTTCACTGACTGGCCGAACAGGTCGGTGATCATCTCCTCGTTGGTGGGTCCGTACAGCAGGTCGCGCTCGTGCCGGTCGCGCACGCGAAGCATCTCCGGACCATATGCGTCGTAGCGGCCGCTCCGGCGCCACAATTCCGCAGGCTGAAGGGTCGGCATCAGCACCTCCTGGGCGCCGATCGCGTCCTGCTCCTCGCGCACGATCTGCGAGATGTGGCGCAGCACGCGCAGGCCCGCCGGCAGCCAAGCGTAGATGCCAGATGATGTCTGGCGAACCAGGCCTGCACGAAGCATCAGGCGGTGCGAGGCGATCTGCGCCTCGGCAGGGGTCTCCTTCAGGGTCGGCAGGAAGAAGCGGGACAGACGCATCGCAGTGCAGGCTCTTCGGCAGGGAAGCCAGACCCTAGATCAATCCGCGGTGCGGCGAAACCGCGTCAACCACTGCATTGTGCGTTGCAGCATAGGTGAAGCAGCATGATGCACTGCACAAGTAATAGCGAGCCAAGACGACATTTTGGATGATGACAGATAGGCAATGATCTCCTAAAAGGACCCACGACGCTTGGTTCCAGCGTGTGGGCCGAGTTTAGGGAGAAAACGCCAGTCACACATCAGGCAGGAAGGTCACGCCCTGCCGCGATGGAGATGATCGGCGGATCCGGATGCCGGGTCCAGATAAAACCACCGTTCGAACATCATGAAATAAGGCTGTCAGGCGACGCTGCATAACAACTATGCAGCGGACGCCATTAAGTGCCTATGCGGGGAGCCGGCCCGGCTCCTACACGCGCATCAGGTGGACGTCGACCAGCGGGCGCTTCTGCAGCTTGCGGCCGAGAGCACGTCGCAATGCGGTCTTGGCAGCGTCGCGGAAACCGTCTTCGTCCTGGCGCACGCCAGGCGGGATTTCGGCCAAGCTGGCGGCGAACGCCCCGGTGATGCGCGAGGCTTCCGCGTCGTCGGGATCGAACAAGCCCGGCGCGCTGAGCTTGGGTTGCCCCACCAGCCGTCCACCCGAATCGATCACCAGGCTCGCCAGCACCAAACCGTTGAACAGCATCTTGCGACGTGCCGACAGCACGCCGCCGTTCATCGGCAGGATGCGGTTGCCATCCAGCGCCAGGCGCCCCGTGGGGGCGGTGTCCACCACCTCGACACGGCCAGGCGACAGGTTGAGCACGTCCCCGTCCTCAAGCAGGATCGGCGCGATCCCTTCCTCACGCGCGAGCTCAGCATGCGCGGTCAGGTGGCGCCATTCACCGTGCACGGGCACCGCGTAGCGTGGCTTGACCAACCCATACAGGCGCCGCATCTCGTCGCGCGACGCGTGGCCGGATACATGCACGCTGTGGTCCCGGTCGGTCAGGACGCGCACGCCGCGCTTCACCAGGTTGTCCTGCACCGCCATCACCGCGCGCTCGTTGCCCGGGATCATGCGGGACGAATAGACCACCGTGTCGCCCTGGCCGAGCGATATGTTCTGGTGCGTATCGGCGGCGATTCGCGACAATGCCGAGCGTGGCTCGCCCTGGCTGCCGGTAACGATCATCAGCAGGTGGTCGTCCGGCACGTCGTCGGCGTCCTGCTCGGACAGGAACGGCGGCACGTCGCGGAGGTAGCCGCATTCGCGTGCCGCCACATCAAGGTTGCGTAGCGAGCGCCCGACCACCACCACCGAGCGGCCGGCCGCCTCGGCGGCGAGAGCGATGCTCTCGACCCGGGCGACATTGCTGGCAAAGCAGGTCACGGCGACGCGTCCCCTGATGCTGCGGACCAGGGCTGCCATGCTGCGGCGCACGTCGGCTTCCGAGCCAGACTCGCCCTCCACCATGGCGTTGGTGCTGTCGCACACCATCGCCAGGACGCCCTCGCGTCCAAGTGCGGAGAACGCATCCAGGTTGGTGGGCGAGCCGACCATCGGGCTCGGGTCGAGCTTCCAATCGCCGCTGTGCAGCACCGTGCCGTGCGGCGTGCGCAGCACCAGCGCCTGCGCTTCCGGCACCGAATGGGTCATGGGCAGGAACTGGAGACGGAAGGGCAGGAGCTCAAAGCTGCCGCCGATGGGAATCACGTGCAGCGGCACCTGGTTCTGCAGCTGTGCCTCGCCCAGCTTGCGACGCAGCACCGCGGCGGCGAACGGGGTAGCATAGACCGGGCAGCGCAACTGCGGCCAGAGATGCGCCACCGCGCCCAGGTGGTCCTCGTGCGCGTGGGTGATCACCAACCCGACCAGTGCCGAACGCCGCTCGACGATAAAGGCGGGATCGGGCATCAGGATCTCGGCCTCGGGGGTATCGTTGCCGCCGAAGCCGATGCCGCAATCCACCGCCAGCCAGGTGTCGTCGCACCGGTACAGGTTGAGATTCATGCCGATCTCGCCCGTCCCGCCAAGAGGCAGGAACGCCAGACCCTGGTTCATTTCCGTCATCAGTCGCCTTTGATCAATCGTCTCGTGTTGGCCGCAAGAAGGGGACTGCGCCCCGCGATAGGTCGGAGATCCACAAGCCTTCGCTCAGGATCGATCCGTGGAAGAATGGTCATGCCGCCAGCCGGTGCCGGATGCCAGCTGCTGGCACCTGCAGGATATCGGGAGCCGCATCCTCAGCCACAAGCGGCGGGAAGCTGGACGCGATGCGGGAGCAGCACCTCGCCCGTGTCGATCCGTTGTTCCCGGCCGGATATCTCGATCAGCAGCGCCCCGTCCGTCGCCAGGCCGACGAAGCTGCCGGACCGGCGGATCCCGCCCGATTCGACCGCCAGAACGGTTCCGGGAGGATGTGCGCGGGCAAGCCAGCACGACCGGATCGCGTCAAAGCCGTCCCGGTGGAAAACCGCCTGCCAGTCGTCGAGGGCGGCGAGCACCCGCTGGGCGACGTTTTCTGCATGAAGCGTCTGTCCGAGGTCGGCGAGGCAGGCAACGTCGCGATCCGGAACCGTAGGAGCACGCAGGAGGTTGGCCCCGAACCCGATCACCAGCCAGCCGGGGCCGGCTCCGGTGCCACGCTCGACCAGGATGCCAGCCAGCTTGGCGTGACCCAGCAGGATGTCGTTCGGCCACTTCAACCGAAGCCGCGGATCACCGCCGAGTGCCTGGTGCAGCGAAAGGGCGGCCAGGAACGGCCACAAGGCGGGCTGGTGCAGCGCGCCAGCAGGGCGGAGCAGCACGGACAAGGCGAGGTTTCCGGTTTGGCCAGCCCATGACCGACCGCGACTGCCCCGGCCCTGCGTCTGGCGACGCGCCAGCACGGCCAGCCCCGCCTCCTCGCCCGCCTCGGCCCTGGCGATGCACAGGTCGGAGGTGGACGGCAGGCTGTCATGGATTTCCAGACGCCAGCCGGTGCTCCCGCCCGTCACCATCCGTTCTGCCGCATCACCTGAACAGGACGGCGGCAGCAGCCTGCGCGGCGCCGACCACCGGCCCCAGCACGAGCAGGAACAGGGCGGTGACGAGGCCCATTGCGCCAGTGACGAACGACAGGGTGCGGGTGTTGCGGTCGAAGGCCGGCGCCGGGGCGTCGAGGTACATCACCTTCACCACGCGCCAATAGTAGTACAGGCCCGCGACGCTGGTGACGATGCCGACAACGGCCAGGGTCCAGAGCCCGGATTGCACGGCAGCGGCGAAAACCAGGAGCTTGCCGAAGAACCCGGACAAGGGAGGCACACCGGCCATGCTGAACATGAACACGGCCATGGCGAGGGCCAGCATGGGGTTGGTGCGGGACAGTCCGGACAGATCGGCGATGCGTTCCAGGGGACGGCCCTGGCGGTGCATGGCGAGGATGCAGGAGAACACGCCCACCGTCATGAACAGGTAGGTGGTGAGGTACACCAGCGTGCCGCGCACCCCTTCGGGCGTGCCGACTGCGACGCCGATCATGGCGTAGCCCATATGGCCGATAGAGGAGTAGGCCATCAGCCGCTTGATGTTGGTCTGCGGTATCGCCGCCAGCGCGCCCAGCACCATGGTGCAGATCGCCACCATCTCGACCAGAAGCTGCCACTGGGTGGTCAGGTGCCCGAACGGACCGGACATCACCCGGAGCAGCAGCGCGAACGCAGCCACCTTGGGCGCACCGGCCAGGAACGCGGTCACGGAGGTAGGAGCGCCCTGATAAACGTCGGGGGTCCACATGTGGAAGGGAGCGGCGGACAGCTTGAAGGCGAGGCCCACGAACACGAACACGATGCCGATCACAAGGCCAGCGGGCACGGCGCCGCCGCCGATCAACGCGGTGCGTAGGCCTCCATATTCCATGGTGCCGGCGAAGCCATAGACCAGGGACACGCCGTAGAGCAGCAGCCCCGAAGCGAGCGAACCCAGCACGAAGTATTTCAGGCCGGCCTCAGCGGAGGTGAGCTCGTCACGGGCGAAGGCGCACAGGATGTAGATGGCGAGCGACTGCAGCTCGAGCCCGACATAGAGGGTCATCAGGTTGCCGGACGAGGCCATGACCAGGGTGCCGACGGTAGAGAACAGCACCAGCACGGGAAACTCGAAGCGATCCACCTTCTGCCGCACGTTGTAGTCGAGCGACATCAGCAGGGCGAAGGCGGCGCCAGCCAGGCTCAGGATCTTCATGAACCGGGCGAAGCCGTCGTTGACGAAGGTGGCACGGTAGCCGGTGCCGGCCGGAGCAAGGATCACCAGCACGGCGGTGACAAGAAAGGCGATCAGGGTCAGCACGGTGCAACCGAGCGCGGAGGCGCCCTTCTTCTGCATCACCCCGAACAGGAGGATAACGAGGCCACACACGGAAAGCACGATTTCCGGCAGGGCGAGGGTCCAGTTGATCATCGGGCTGCCCGCAGCGTCGATCATCGGAACACCAGGAACACGGAGGTAAGCGTCAGCAGGCCGATCAGCATGGTGAAGGCATAGACGGCGATGGAGCCGGTCTGGATTCGAACCAGCTGGGTGGAGCCGCCGGCGGTAAGGCGGGCAAGCCCGGCCGAACTGCCGTCGATGATGCCCTCGTCCGCGCCGTGCCATAGCACGCGGGCCAGTGCGGCATAGGGACGAACGAAGATGGCGTCGTACAGCTCGTCGAAATACCACTTGTTGAGCAGGAACAGGTAAAGCGGCCGGTACCGGGTCGCCAGCTGCGCCGGGAGCGCCGGGTGGGCCATGTAGCAGAACCAGGCGGTGGCGGCACCAAGAAGAGCGGCGACCGTCGGGATCAGGGTGAGCAGGAACGGCAGTTGGTCAAGGTGGGCGAGCACGTGATTGTCCTGGCCGGAGAAGATCGCACCGTTCCAGAACCCGGCCTGGGCCCTGCCGATAAAGGCGGGGTAGAGCAGCCAGCCCGCGAACACCGCGCCGAGGGACAACAGGACAAGCGGGATGGTGATCGCGGGCGGGCTTTCATGCGCATGCGCAGCCAAGCCGGCGTCGCGCGGGCTGCCGTGGAACACCAGGAACAGCAGGCGCCCGCTATACAATGCGGTGATGAAAGCGGTGACGACGCCCAGCACCCATCCGTAATAGCCGATGCCGCCGGCGACCCAGGCGCCGTCGATGATGGCGTCCTTGGACCACCAGCCGGCAAAGGGCGGGATGCCGGCAAGCGCCAGGGAGCCGCACCACATGGCGACATAGGTGACGGGAACCCTGCGCCACAGGCCGCCCATCCGGAACATGTCCTGCTCGCCGGCGAGGGCATGGATCACGGAACCGGCGCTGAGAAATAGCAATGCCTTGAAGAAGGCATGCGTCATCAGATGGAACATGGAAGCCTGGTAAAGCCCGCAGCCGGCGCCGATGAACATGTAGCCAAGCTGCGAGCAGGTCGAGTAGGCGATGGTGCGCTTGATGTCGGGCTGCACCAGCCCGACGGTGGCGGCGAAGAAGCAGGTTGATGCGCCGATCAGCACCACGATCGCCTTGGTGACGGGCGCGAACTCGATCAGCGGCGACATGCGGGCCATCAGGAACACGCCCGCGGTCACCATGGTGGCGGCGTGGATTAGCGCAGAGACCGGGGTCGGGCCTTCCATGGCGTCGGGCAGCCAGGTGTGCAGGAACAGCTGCGCCGACTTGCCGGACGCGCCGATGAACAACAGCACGCCGATCACCTCGTAGGCGCGCATGGTGCTGCCGAACAGGTGGTAGGAGGCGTCCGCATGCGCGGGCACCAGGGCGAAGATGTTGTCGTAGGCGATGGTGCCGAACTGAAGGAACAGCAGGGCGATGCCGACCATGAAGAACAGGTCGGCGATGCGGTTGACCACGAACGCCTTGTTGGCGGCGCGCGTCGCGTTCGGCCGATCGTACCAGTAGCCGATCAGCAGGTAGGAGCAGAGCCCGACGCCTTCCCAGCCAAAGAACAGCTGGATCAGGTTGTCGGAGCTGACCAGCATCAGCATGGCGAAGCTGAACAGCGACAGGTAGGCGAAGAAGCGCGGGACCGGCATGGTCTCGTGGTTCATGTAACCGACGCTGTAGATGTGGATCAGGGTGGACACCACGGTGACCATGGCCACCATCGAACCGGACAAGGCGTCGAAGCGCAGCTGCCAGGGCGCGTGGAAGCCGCCCGCCTGGATCCAGGAAGAAACCGGCACTGCGACGGGCTGCGAGCCGGCGGAAACGCCGAGCCAAAGTGCCGCGACGCCGCACACCGAAGCCAGCACCATCAACAGGATGCTGACCAGGATCGCGGGCCGTGTGCCGATCAGGCGGCCGAACAGGCCGGTGACGATCGCGCCCAGCAGAGGCGCGAACACCGCCGTCGCGAACAACGCGCCGAAGGAAGGAGAAACGGACGGCATCTCAGCCCTTCATCAGTGTCACGTCCTCGACCTGGATCGAGCCGCGGTTGCGGAAATACACGGTGACGATCGCAAGACCGATCGCGGCTTCCGCGGCGGCGACGGTCAGCGAGAACAAGGTGAACACCTGCCCGGACAGCTCGCCATGAGCCGCCGAGAAGGCGACCAGGTTGAGGTTGCCTGCGAGCAGGATCAGCTCGATCGACATCATCAGGATGATCACGTTCTTGCGGTTCAGGAAGATCCCGAACACGCCCAGCACCAGCAGCATGGCGCCCACGGTGAGAAAGGGCCCGAGCCCGACCGCCTGTAGCCCGTTCGACGCCATCGCTCTCAAGTCCCGTGGTGATGATCGGTCTGGTGCTGTTCCGGCGCACGGCCGGTGCCGTGCGCGGCCACCGCACCGTAGCCGTTCCTGGGGCGGACGAAGCCGCCAAGCTCGTCCACGCTGGCGCCCAGGCCCAGCGTCATCAGCTGGATGGTGTCGGCCGGGGTGCGCGCATGCTGCAAGGAAACGTCCTGGCGGCGCGCGGATGGACGCTCGCGCAGCGTGAGCACGATGGCCCCGATCATCGCCACCAGCAGCACCAAGCCGCACAGCTGGAACAGCAGCACGTAGTGCGTGTAGATCAGCTGGCCGAGTGCGGCGGTGTTGCTGAGCACCGGCGCACCGGGTGCTACCGCCGCTTGCGTGACGACGGGGATCAGGTGAAACCCGCCGAGGGTGAAGATCAGTTCTGCCAAGAGTGCCACGCCGACCGCCACTCCCACCGGCGCATAGCGTTGCAACCCTTCGCGCATCTGGTCGAAGTTCACATCCAGCATCATGACCACGAACAGGAACAGCACCGCGACCGCGCCCACGTAGACGATCACCAGGATCATCGCCAGGAACTCGGCACCGGCGATCAGGAACAGGCCGGCCGCGTTGAAGAAGCCGAGGATCAGGAACAGCACCGAGTGCACCGGGTTGCGGGCGCTCACCACCATGGCGCCGGACAGCACCAGCACCGTGGCGAACAGGTAGAAGGCGATCTCGGTTATCATCCTGCCTTCTCCGTTCAGCGGTACGGCGCGTCCTGCTCGAGGCGGCGGGCGAGCACCGCCTCCCAGCGGTCGCCGTTCGCGAGCAGCTTGTCCTTGTTGTACATCAGCTCCTCG
>CAXTCK010000029.1:0-19147 GCA_964242425.1 uncultured Acetobacteraceae bacterium
GCCCCGAGGATCTCGCCGCGTCGGGCTCGGGCAGACGGAGAACGGCTCAGCCAGGCATGGAAACCACTGCGCGAGACACCGAGCGCCTCACAAAGCCACCGCACCGGCCAGATCCCTCGGTGTTCCGCAATGAAGCCGAGCTTCATAGCGACGCCCTCGCGAAGTAGGCCGCGGCTTTTTTAGTATGTCGCGCTCCGCCTTGAGCCTGGCGACCTCGCGCCGCAGCCGATCGATCTCCTGCTGCTTTGGCTTGGGCTGTCCCTGACCGGGAAACGCCTGCCCCGGATCGGCACCTGCCTCCTTGATCCAGCGCCGCAGCACATTCTCACCGATGCCCAGATCCCGGCTTGCCTGCGCCACCGAGACCCCTCGCTCCTTGACCAGCCGGATCGTCTCCAGCTTGAACTCCCGGCTGAACTGTCACCGTCTCATCCGGGTGTCCACGAAACCGGCAGCAGCTCAACGAGGCGCAAAGCGATCATCAAGCGTCCTCGTCAAGATCCGCTTTCCATCCATCGGTTCGGCTGATCGAGCGCGAACCCTACGCGTCAACCTCCTCCAGCACCTCCGCTTCCTCCTCCTGCAGCACCGCCTGCTTGTCCGGCGTCAGTCCGAACTGGACTGCCACGTCCGGTGCGTAGCGCAGCAGGTCCGGGCGGAGCCGGAGCAGGGCCACGTCCTTGACCTTGCTTTCCAGCATCACGTCGAACTCGAGCCCGTCCATCGCGCGCATGAAGGCGGTAAACTCGAACGGGCTGCAGAAATCCGCATGCCCGGTCCAGACCGGCGCCACCGACGCCGTCTTCATCTTGCCGGTCTTGCGGTCGCGCCGCTTCAGCTCGCGCATGCCGTTATTGGGTGTCGAGAAGTGCAGCTTCGGCCGCTGCCCCGCCGGCCAGGTGGCAAGGATCGCCTCCACCGTGGGCCGCATCGCGAGGCCTTCCGGGTTGAGGCACCAGAAATGCTGGTGGTCGAAGATCAGTCGAACCCCGGTTTGCTCGTGCACCCAGAGCACGTCGGCGGCGGAGAAGCGGATGTCGTCGTGCTCCAGAACCATCCGCCGCCGCACCGGCTCCGGCAGGGTGGGCCAGGTGCGGGCCCAGCGTTCGCGGCTGGTCACGGTGTCGCCATAGGCGCCGCCGACATGGATCACCATCACCGCCTCGGGGCCGAGCCCCATGCGGTCCAGCATCTCCGCCTGGCTCGCCAGGTCCCAGGCGCTTTTCCGCACCAGCTCGGGGTCCGGGCTGTTCAGCACCACGAACTGCGACGGGTGGAACGACAGGCGGATGCCCAGGCGGCGCGCCTTGGCGCCAAACGCTTCCAGCTCGGCGGCGCTGTCCCCCACCATGCCGTGGAACTGCGGCAGGTCGGGATGGGTGGCATACGGGGCGATGTCGGAAGACATCCGGTACATGCGTATGTCGTGCCGATCGAGGTGGTCCAGGATCGCGTCGAGGTATTCGAGGCTGACCCGCAGGTGCGGCCCGCTCTGCCAGCGACGCGCGTCGTTGCTCTTGAGGTCGGGGCGCGCCATCACCTTGACCGGGAAGCCAAGCCTGAGTGCGGTCATCCTGCTGCATCCATCTGGGGCACTTCCTGGGGCACCTCCATTTCCGGGCCGAAGCCGAACCCTGCCACGAACCGGTTCCAGACCGGGTTGCGCAGCGCGCCGCCGGTCGCCTGGGCGTGGCCGTTGCCGTAGTTTCCGTCGGCGCCTTCCGGCGCGTGCGCGCGCAGGAAGGCGACCAGGTCCTGCCCGGTCGCCGAGCGCACGGCGAAGTGCACCCAGCCCGGCCGGTAGCCGGTGTTGGCGGCCATGACGATGTTGCCTTTCAGCCGGCTGCGCCAGGACTGCGCCACCAGGGGATGGATCTGGCACGGCGAGTCGAGCCGGATCAGCGCCACCGGCGGCCTGACCTTGGGGGCGATCCGCCGCGCCGCGTCCAGCGCCTGCTTCACCTCCTCGCGTGCCGCCTGGAGCGACGCGGTTTCGGGATGTTCGCCGGAGATCACCGCCTTGGGGTTGTCCGCCTTCATCAGAAGGGCCAGCGACGGCGCCGCATCGCCCAGCCCGGTCCGCCGCGGCGCGTTCAACAGCGACACCGCCTCGCGAAGGGCCGTGGCGCCGTAGCGCTTGCGCGCGTCCGCCAGCTCGGCGAACGGCGCCTTGTCGCCCAGGTCGCCGATCAGCCCGATCGCCGCCAGCCATAGCAGGTCGTCCGCCGGGCCCAGCGCCTGCGCGCACCACCAGGACAGCAGGCTCGTGGTCGGCACGGGTTCGGCGCCAAACCCGGTGATCACCGTGGCCCCGCCCGCGTCGCCGGTCGGCACGTGGTGGTCGATCACCACCGTGGGCGTTTCATCCAGCAACGGCCCGGATCCGAGCCCCAGGTCGGCGACCACCAGCCCGGGCGGCTGCCGTTCGCGCAGCTCCGCTCCCATCTCCGCCGACCAGGCTGATTCTCCGCGCCCGACCACCCGGATCCCGGGCTCGCGCCCGGACCGCGCCAGCGCCCGTGCCAGAAGCACACCCGAGGACAGGCCGTCCGCGTCGTTGTGGGTGAGGATGAGGGGGGTCTGGCCGAAGCCTGCCACGGTTCGGGAAAAGCTTCGCCCGATCGACGCGATGTCCATGACGCTTACAACTCGGAGGCGCCCGGACCGTTGCTTGGGGCTCCCACGCCTCGTGCGTCCGGCAGCCGGTGACGGCCCGGATCAGGAAGCCCGACCATGCCCGGACCGCTCCATGCTTGACCTGTTCCGGCGTCATGCGGCGGCGGCGGCCCCGGCCCTGCCCGACGGGGCCGGCTGCCACGGCAAGCTTCCGGCCCTGGGCGACTTCGTCACGCGCGGCCTGCACGGCGCCGTGCTGGAACGATGGGATGGCTGGCTGCAGCAGCTGGTGTCGGCGTCCCGGCTGGCGCTCGGGCCGGCCTGGCAGGCCGGCTGGCTGCACATGCCGGCCTGGCACTTCGTCCTGGGCTCCTCGGTGCTGACGGACGAACCTTGTGCCGGGGTGCTGATCCCGAGCGTCGACAAGGTCGGGCGCTCCTACCCGTTCAGCGTGCTGTCGCCGATGCGGCCGGACGGCGTTGCCCCTGCGGCATGGCGTGCCGGGGCGGAAGCCCTGGCCATCGAGGCGCTCGCAAGCGGGCTTGACGCGGAGCTGCTGCAACAGCGGCTGGACCGGATCGGCCCGTCCGGCGAGGCCGTTTCAACGGATCGGGTGCCGGAAGGCGACAGCGTGTTCTGGTGGCATCCGGACGATCCGCATGCCTGGTCGACGTTGCGAACAACGGGACTTCCCGGACCGGAGCACGCGCAGGCGCTGGTGCTCGGACGCCCTTCCGGCCCGGTCGCAGCCGGCCAGGCCTGACAGCAGGGGCCGCATGGCCGGGGCGGGGGGTTCGAGCCGTTCTACTCCCTTTGCCCCGCCATGGCGCTCGCCGGCTTCACCGCCCGCCGGCGCGGCAGCATGCGTTGCAGCACTGGGTCCCGATCGAGCAGGTGGTGCTTCAGCACGCCGAGCAGGTGCAGGGCCAGCAGGGCGTAGAGGCCATAGGCCAGCAGGCCGTGGATCCGGAACCACCTCGCATGCACCGCCTCCTTGGACACCGGGTCCAGCGCCATGATGGGCGCGATCCGCGGCCAGGGAACGAGGCCGAACAGGCGCAGCGGGTGGGCGGCCGCGTCCTTGAAGGCGGAGTCGTGGATCCAGCCGGACAACGGCAGCGCCAGGATCAGCGCGTAGAGCACGAGGTGGGCGCCGTGCGCCAGCCACCGCTCGGCTCGTGGATAGGCGGGGGAAAGCGGCGGCGGCGGGTGCGACACGCGCCACAGCACGCGAAGCAGGACCAGCCCCAGCACGGTGATGCCGATAGATTTGTGGGTGTCGATGGCGGGCCGGACCATCGTGTCGGGCAGGAAGCCGATGAACCACACCAGCAGGAGGTTGCCGATCACGAGCAGGGCCACCAGCCAGTGCAGCGCCATCGCCGTGCCCGTGTAGCGCCCCGAACGTGTCATGCTAGATCCATGCTTTCCTGCCGGCCCGGCCGGTCGGAGGATGCCCGGAGCATGGCGCGGGCGCAAAGGCCGGCCAAGCCCGCCTGACCAAGGAGCACGCATGACCGGCCGCACCATCGCGGATGCAACGATCGCCGAGCGGCTCGCACGGCGCAGGCAGGCGATCTCGCCCCGGTTCAGCCCGCCGCCGACCCCGCTCGCCAGCGTGCTCATCCACGGCGCGGCGCTTCTGCTCTGGGTGACGCTGTTCTTCCGCGCGTTCGGCGGCGGCGGGGTGTTCGCCTGGTCGGTGGGGCTGGTCTATGTCGGCTACGATACCCTGCTGCTCGCCTTCGTGTTCCGGCAGACCCTGGCGCTGGCGCGGCCTCGCGCAGCGCCGGTGGCCACGCCGTCCGGTCCGCAGCCCCGCGCCACCGTGATCATCGCCGCCCACGACGAGGTGGCGGTGCTGCCGGCGACGCTGGCGGCGCTGGCGGCGCAAACCGTTCCGGCGGAGGTGGTGCTGATCGCAGACGACGGCTCGACCGACGGCACCGCGGCGCTGCTCGGCGGGCGCTACGGGCTGCTCGCGGGCGAGCTGGGCCGTATCGGTCCGCCCGGCCCCGACCCGTCCCTGCGCTGGCTCAGGCTGCCCCGAGGCGGCAAGGCGCTGGCACTCAACGTCGCGGCGGCGCTGGCCGACACCGAGCTGGTGATGACCATCGACGCCGACACGCTGATCGAGCCGGACGCGCTGGCGGCCATGCGCCAAGCGTTTGCCGACGATCCGCGCCTGGTCGCCGCCACCGGCGTGCTGTTTCCGTTCTGCGAGGCGAGCCTGTCCGGCCGCATCCTGCAATGGTTCCAGGGCTACGAGTACGTGCGCAACTTCCTGTCCCGCTACGCCTGGGGCCGTTTGGACGGGCTGCTTCTGCTGTCCGGCGCGTTCAGCTGCTACCGGCGCGACGCGCTGCTGGCGGTGGGCGGCTTCGATCCCGACTGTCTGGTCGAGGACTACGAGCTGACCCACCGGCTGCGCGACCACGGCGTGCGGGAGGGCCTCGGTTGGCGCACCGCGGTGGTCGGGGGCGCACAGGGGCGCACGGAAGTGCCGGGAACGGTGGGGGCGTTCCTGCAGCAGCGTCGGCGCTGGTTCGGCGGCTTCCTGCAGACGCAGCTCTGGTACAGGCACATGGTCGGCAACCGACGCTACGGCCGGCTCGGCACCGCCATGCTGCCGGTCAAGGCGATCGACACGCTGCAGCCGTTCTACGGCCTGGCCGGCGCGGTGCTGCTTCTGGTGTTCCTTCTCACCGGGCGGCTCGGCATCCTCCTGCCCGCCGGGATCGTGATCGCGGCCAAGATCGTGGTCGACCTCCTGTTCCACCTGTGGACCCTGCGCGTCTACCGGCTGTGGCTCGGGCGGGAGCAAAGGATGTCGCCGGCGGCGGCCATCCTGGCCTCGCTTCTGGAGCCGTTCACCTTTCAGCTGCTGCGCCACGCCGGGGCGGCGCTGGGCTGGTGGTCGTTCCTCAGGCGGTCGCGGCGCTGGTAGCGTCGACAAGGCGGGCCCGCCCGGCTAAGTCACGCTCCCGGTCGCCCCGGCTGTCGTGGTCGACGCTCTATAGGGAGTGGCCGGTTGCCTTTCTCGCCCATCGACTCCCGGCCCGCGCAAGGATCGGCCGGATGAAGGTCGTCCTCGCCGGAACGCCGATGATCGGCCACCTCAACCCGCTGCTGTCGATCGGCAGGCTGCTGGTGGCGAACGGCCACGACGTCCTCGGCCACAGCGCGGGCGCCCACCGCAGCCGCTTCGAGGCCGCCGGCATGCGGTTCGAGCCGTTCCCGCTGCCGATCGACCGCGACCTCAGCGACCTCCACCAGGCCTTTCCCGAGCTGCACGGGCTGGATACCGGTCCCGACAAGCTCGGCTTCCTGTTCCGGAACGCCTTTATCGCTCCCTTGTCCGCGCAGCATGCCTCGCTCGTTGCCCTGCTGGCGCGCCATCCCGCCGACCTGGTGCTGAGCGACAACCTGTTCCTGGGCGTGCTGCCGTTCCTGCTCGGACCTCGCGACGGGCGGCCGGCGATCGCGTGTTGCGGCGTCACCCCGTTGTTCACCAGCCGCGACGACGGCGCGCCGAACGGGCCAGGGCTGCTGCCGACTACCGACGAGGACACCCTGCTCGACTACGAGCTGATCAAGGCGTTCGCCGACCACGACTTCTTTGGCCCGATCCAGGAGGAACTCGACCGGGCGCTGGCGGCGGTCGGACGGGGTCCGCTCGCCATGCCGATGAACGACGCGGGCGTGGCGCTGCCGGACCTGTACCTCCAGCCCACCGTGAGCGCCTTCGAGTATCCCAGGCGCCATGCGCCCGAGACGCTGCACTTCATCGGCGCCCTGCCGCTGCCGGTGATCGACATGCCGCTTCCGCCGTGGGCCGACGACGTGGCCAAGGCGGCGAGGGTGGTCCTCGTCACCCAGGGCACCCTGGCCAACCACGACCTCGGCGAGGTGGTGGCCCCCACCTTGGCGGCGCTAGCGGACCGCGACGACATCCTGGTTCTGGTGACCACGGGAGGACGTCCGCTCGACGCCGTGCCCGGGCCGATCCCGGCCAACGTGCGGCTGGCCCGGTTCCTGCCCTATGACTGGCTCATGCCGCGGCTCGACCTCGTGGTCACCAACGGCGGCTACGGCACGGTCAACTACGCCCTCAGCCAGGGTGTCCCGGTGGTCGTCGCAGGCGTCAACGAGGACAAGGCGGAGGTGGGCGCGCGCGTCGCCTGGAGCGGCGTGGGCGTGGCCCTCCAGGCCGAGGCGCCGGAGCCGGCGGCACTTCGACATGCCATCGACCGCGTGCTCGACGACAAGGGCTACCGCATCGCCGCCCAGGCGATGGCGGCGCGCTTCTCGGACGCCGACAGCGAGCGGCGGGTGCTTCGACTGCTTGAGGCTGCCGCCGGCCGCGTGAAGATGTCCGGCGGCTGACCGGTCAGGCCTTCGTTGGCCATCCGATCCGTCAGGATTCGCATGCTTCAAGTACTTTCGAGAAAATAAAACAGGAAAAGCCGCTAGAAGCGTCTCAAAACTGGCTCTATACTTCCATTAAATTGAGAGACCTTAATTAATTCTCTCGCCTTTTGTTCAAAGCCATCACTTTCCCCATTGAAATAACCCCGAAGCCGTCATTATACTCCTGCCATGGCCGATCATTATGGCGGCATGACTTATCAGGAGGATCTTGTGATGGCTACAGGCTCGCGTCGTTTCACGTTCCAACGCTCCGGCATCGCGCTCGCAGCCCTGCTGGTTGCATCCATTTCGGTTCACGACCACCGCGTCGCGGCGATCATGCAGGGCGTGTCCGCCACCAGCGACGCGACGACCGGCGCCCAGGCCACGCATCCGGCAAAGCTGGCCTATGCCTCCATCGGCTCCAACGTTGCCCACCACTACCCCGGATGAGTCGCTGACCGCTGCCTCCCGACCTGCTGCTCGCGTGCAACAGGTCGGTAGCCGCGGAACCGCCCGGCGTCGCTTTTTGAAATAAATTCGCTTCTGAAACGCCTGGGTGCTCGCAGCGCCCGGGCTTCACGGTTGTGCGCTGCGATGAACTGCGTAATCTTGACATACTGATTGTTAGCTTCTGGATTTTAGAGGGGCCTTCTCAAGCCGACGGAACAGTTCCATGGCTTTCGCCTTCCTCGTACAGCGCCCATCCGTCCGAGCGTTGCTCGGAGTCGTCCTGGCTATCGTCGCCTTGTGGCACGTGCCGGTGGCGCGGGCCGACCGCACGACCTTTCGCACCTATGACGCGGACCAGGGACTCGCAAGCCTCGGCGGTTCCTGCATGCTCCAGGATCGGGCTGGCTACATGCTGGTCTGCACCGAACACGGCGTGTTCACCTATGACGGCAGGAGGTTCATCAACCTCGGGGCCGACCAGGGCCTCCGGCAGGGCGGCTTTGTCGAGGGCCTGACCCTCACCGCCACAGGGCGCATCGTCGTTGAGTTCGCCGACGAGGTGCTGGTATCCGATCGCCCGTCGGACGCGTCCCATCCGCCCGGTGCGTTGATGTTCCGCAAGGTGCCGCATCCCGGCGCCTCCTTCTACGACGACCGACCGCATCGCCTGGCTTCGTGGCAGGACGGCTTCGTGTTTCTGGCCAATGACTCCCTGGTGATGATCGCGGTTCCCGAAGACGGGGTGCCGCATGTCGAGACGATGCACTACGACAGCGAGCAGCGAGGGCTGCTTCGAAGTGCGGAAGCGGTGTTCTCGGTAGGCGGCCACCTGTGGGAAACCTTCGGCGACGGCCGGCTGTGCAGCGCCGACCCGGATGCGGTGCAGTGTTACGGCGCTGCGGACGGGTTGCGCGGCGGACCCTGGATGGACGTGGTCGCCGGCTCGGATGGCCGGGTTCTTGCCAGGTCGACCACGTCGGTCGGAACCTTCGACCCGCTGTCGGGCCGCTGGTCCGTGGTCGACCTGCCCGACCAGGGTGGCCGCTACAACAATCATCCACGCCAGCTCGGCCTGTTCCATACCCCCGACGGTGGCCTCATGACGCAGGCCGATCACGGGCTCGCCCTCCTCCGTGCGGACGGATGGCAGCCCTTGAGCGTCCAGGACGGCGCCCCGTCCGGCGACATCATGAGCGCCGTGACCGACGCGACCGGCCAGCTCTGGTTCCAGGTGCTCGGGCGCGGGCTGGTGCGCTGGGTCGGATACGGACACTGGCAAAGCCTGCAGAAGGCGGACGGACTATCGGACGGCCTTCCCTGGCAGTCGGCGCGTCCTCCCGGAGGGGCGCTCTGGGTGTCCACCGACACCGGCGTCGACGAGGTCGTGCATCGCGGGCCGTTCCTGCGTGTCGGCAGGGTGTTCCCCGGTTCGTCGTTCGCGCTGATCGTCGGCCCGCGCGGCGAGCTCTGGAGTTCCCTGGGCCTGAACGGCGTCAGGATCATCAATCCTGCCGACAGTTCGTTGACCAGGCTCGACGTGCCGCCTGTCGACGCCATGGCGTCGGATCCGCACGGCACCGTGTGGATCGCCACCGAGGCCGGGCTGTTCGAGGTCGACGACCACCCTGGCGTGCCTCTCAATGCCCGGACCAGGGGGTCGCCGCACACGCCTGTTCCCGATCTCGTCTGCGACGGCGTCGGCGGCGTGTTCTACCTGTCGGGCGGCCATCTGCGTCACCGGCGCGGCGACGGCGCCGACGTTCCCGTCGCCGGAGGCTGGCCGTCCGCCGCGTTCGATCCGCTCGCCATCACCATCGACCACGAGGGCAGGCTGTGGATCGGCGGTGCCGGCGGCTTGTTCCGGTTCACCGTTTCCAACGACCGCGTGTCGTCGTTCGAGGCGATCCCCACCACCGACACGCGCACCAACACCATTGTCGCGGTGATGGTCGACCACCGGGGCTGGGTCTGGGCCGGCACCGCACTCGGCGTGTCCGTGTTCGACGGACAGCGCTGGGTGTCGGTCGACGCCGATGGCGGCCTCCTGTCCGACGACGTGGACCAGAACGGGCTCCGGGAGGATCCGGACGGGTCGGTCTGGATCTCGACCTCGGAAGGCTTCTCCCACCTGCTCGATCCGGCCTGGCTGTTCACCGACCGGCCGCTGGAGGTGGTGGTGAGCCAGGCGCGTCTCGGCTCGCAGCCGGTCACGGCGAGCACGATGCCCTTCACCAGGGACGCGCTGTCGATCCAGCTCGGCACGCCGAACTACGGGGCGGAACGCTCGCTGCTGTTCCGCTACCACCTGTCGGGAGTGGACGCCGGATGGGCAGAATCCTCGTCCGGATTGGTGCGCTATCCTTTCGTGCCGCCCGGCCGACACGTGCTGACGGTGTCCGGCTACGACGAGATGATCCACCAGACCTCGCGTCCCGTCACCCTGGTGGTCAACATGGCGTTTCCCTGGTGGAACCGATGGTGGTCGGACACGCTGTGGGTCCTGCTCGGCGTGGCATTTCTGTGCGGCCTCATGCGCCTCTACCTGCGCGCCAACCTCCGCCGCCAGCGCGAGCTCGAGCGCTGCGTCGCTGCGGCCACCGAGGAGATGCGCGCCACCCAGGCCCAGCTCCGGTTCCAGGCCGCGCACGATGCCCTTACCGGCCTGTTCAACCGTTCCGAGATCGAACGGCGGCTGGCCGCCAAGCTGGACACCGCCCGGCCGGGCGACGAGACGGTGGTGGCGCTGCTCGACGTCGACCACTTCAAGCGCGTCAACGACAACCACGGCCACCTCGGCGGCGACGACGTCCTCCGCGCCCTGGGCCGCCTGATCTCGCGCACGGTCCGCGATGGCGAGTACGCCGGCCGCTATGGCGGCGAGGAGATCCTGCTGGTGCTCGACGACGCCGACGGCCGCGGCGCCGAGCGCGTGCTGAACCTGCACCTTGCGGTCAGGCACGACACCTTCCAGGTGCCAGGTGCCGCGATCCAGGTGACCTGCTCGATCGGGCTGGCCTGGGCCGTGCCGGGCGACGACTGGCAGTCGCTGATCGGACGCGCCGACGATGCCCTGTATGGGGCCAAGGAAGGCGGTCGTGACCGGGTGGTGGAAAGCCGTCGCGTCAGGCCGGGCCTGCCGGGCAACGCGGTCGCGCGGCCGGACGAAGCCTGACCGGAGCCGGCTTCAGGCCCCGGACCAGCCGCGCACCGCCACGCCGCCGAACACCGTGCGATTGGCGCCGGGCTCGAACAGCGGATACGGAAACACCGGCTCGGGAACGCTTGCCGCGTCCAGCGCCTGCCGCTGTTCGGCAGTGAGATGCAGGTCCAGCGCGGAAAGGTTGTCGTGCAGCTGCTGCGGCGCGGTGGCGCCCAGGACCAGGGCGGTCATGCCGGGTTGTTCTGCGGCCCAGGCGAGGGCGACCTGGGCGGGCGTCCGTTCAACGGCGGCCGCCACCGCCCGCAGCGCGTCCAGCACCTGCCAGTTGCGCTCGGTGAACTTGGTATAGGTGCCCGAGAACGGGTTGGGGCCGGCGAGCCGTCCCTGCCCGGCGCCGTCTGCGCCGTCGCGCCCACCCCTATCAGGTCCACTGCCGTCACGGTCATACTTGCCGGTCAGGAAGCCGCCGGCGAGCGGGCTCCAGGACATGATGCTGAGGCCGCACTCGCGGGCCGCCGGCACGTGCTCGCGTTCGATACTGCGCTCCACCAGCGAGTACTGCAGCTGCAGCGCGACCGGCGCCGGCGACCCGTGCGCCGCCGCCAGCGTGGCGGCACGGGCAACATACCAGGCCGGAACGTTGGAGAAGCCGAAATGGCGGATCTTGCCGGCGCGTTGGAGGTTGCCCAGCGTGTGCAGCACCTCCTCCACGGGCGTGACCGTATCGAAGGCGTGCATCCAGTACAGGTCCACGTAGTCGGTGCGCAGGCGGCGCAGCGAGCCGTGCAGCGCCCGGTGGATGTTCTTGGCGCCGTTGCCGCCCGAAAGCGGGTTGCCGTTCTCGGCGTTGAAGCCGAACTTGGTCGCCAGCACCAGCCGGTCGCGCAAGCCGCGGTCGGCCACGAATGCGCCCACCAGCTCCTCGCTGCGGCCCGCGGAATACACGTCCGCCGTGTCGATGACGATGCCGCCGGCGTCGACATAGGCATCGAACACCGCCTTGCTGTCGGCATCCGAGGTGCCCCATCCGGCCTTGCCGAAGGTCATGGTGCCAAGCGCTGCCGGTCCAACCACCAGACCGGAACGGCCAAGGGTGCGGAAATCGGTGAGGCTCATGCCGTATGTCCTTCGTGGTCGGTTTCGGCAGACCGGAACCGGCCGCCTGCCGACGCTGTCTTCGCCCTTCTCGTCCCGGTGACAGGCGTCACGCTTCGGGTTCCGGTGCTACCGGTTCGTCGGGGCGGCCGTCCTGGTGATGGCCGGGCTGACCGTGGGCAGCGGCAGGGTGCCGTGGCCGGTGTTGCCGGTATCGGCCGGCGGCGGCTGGCCCACCGTGCCCGTGGCGTCCGGATACCAGTCCGGCACCGTGGCGCGATGGTCGTTGCGCACGGCGTCGACATCGCCCTGGCGCAGCTGGCGATACAGCGAGCGCTGCGTCGCATACGGGTCGAGCGCGTTCTCCTTGAGCTTCCGGAGGTCGTCGATGTGCGGCGCCACCCCGTCCACCGCGGCGAGCCCGGTGGAAATGTCATCCAGGTGGTGGATGCCGTTGAAGGTCACCCAGGTATAGGGACTGACCGCCTCGTCGACGCCGCGGCCGATGCCGTCGCGCACGCCCGAAGGGCCGAACAGCGGCAGGTACAGGTAGGGACCCGCCGGGATGCCCCACAGTGCCAAGGTGGTGGCGCCTTCGGCGGAATGGTCCGGATAGCCGACGTGCTTGGCCACGTCGAGCACGCCGCCGATGCCGGCCGTGCTGTTGATGATGAAGCGCACAAAGGTGTCGCCGGCGCGCCTGGGCCTGGTTTCCAGCACATCGTTGGCGAACTGCACCGGGGCGCCCAGGTTGTTCAGCACGTTGTGGATGCCGGTGCGCACCGGCCGCGGGAACACGTAGTTGTAGCCACGCGCGACCGGGATCAGCACATAGGTCAGCAACCCGTCATTGACGGTGTAGATCACCCGGTTGGTGGGCTCGAACGGATCGTTGGCCGCCTTGTAGTCGGCCAGCGCTTCCGGGTCGCTTGCCGGCGGCCGGGTGGCGCAGCCGGCCAGAAGAAGGACGGCGACCGCAGGAAGCAGCGCCGCAGTCGGCCTGCCCCGTCTGGTCCGGATCAACTGCCGCATCGTCTTCCCCCCACCCGCCCTGGTTTACCTTCGCGCGCGCATGGATAAGGGAGGGTATCGGTTCCGCAAAGAGCAGGACCGCCACACTTCCGGAAGGAAGCGCCCTTCCTATACCCTGAACACGTAGCTTTCGCCGGGCCTGCGCTCGATGTCGGGCGGAAAGGCCGCGCGCTTCTCGTCGAAGTAGCGGCGGCGGTGATCGCCGTGGTTGATGCCGTTATAGGTCAGGTACAGCACCCGGCGCTGGTTGTCCGTCAGGTTCGGCTTGGACGCGTGCGGCACGAAGCTGTCGAAGAAGATCACGTCGCCTGGCTCCGTCGGCACCGGCATCAGGCCGAGATCCTTCTCGGCGAGCGGGGTCCACTCGGCGCCGAGGAGGTCGTGCGCGCGGGGTGCGGTCGCGATCTCGAGGCAGCCGTTCTCGATCGTCGCGGGGTCGATGGTGACAAGGGCGGTGACGAAGATGGGCGCGTAGCTGGTCCAGCCGGCCTGCTGGTCCTGATGCGCCTTGAAGCCGTCGCCGCCCGGATGCTTGAAGTTGATCTTGTCCTTGAACAGCACCGGCTCCTCGCCGGTCAGCACGGCCAGCCAGCGGCTCAGCGCGCCGTGGCGGGCGGCCGCGTCCATCGCCGGGTGGTGCGAGCAGAAATCCTCGATCCGCTGCACCACGCGGTGGCCGGGCTCGAGCAGGCTGTCCTCGTGATACACCATCTGGCTGCCGGGCAGCTCGGGCGCGGACGCGATCTCGCCGGTCCAGCGTATCAGCGCCTCGGTCTCGACGGCGGAAAAGAAGCCGCGCACCACCAGGTACCCGTCGCGGCGCATCGCCAGGATCTCGTCCGGCTCCGGCAGGCGGGCGGACGCGGCGGGGCGTGCGGTGTCGGCCGGGCGAGTCAGCGCGTTCATGCCGGCAGCCTGTCGACCAGCGGGCCGTCGACCAGGGGAGCTGCGGCCGGCGGGCCGTCGATCAGCGGCAGCAGGCGCGCGGCCTTGGCGATGTCGTCCATGAAGTCGATCTCCGTCCAGGGCAGGCCCGTGATGTCCTCGTATCCGAACACCGGCGGGGCGGATGCGTCCGCGCGGATGAGCGCGCGGATGGGCTCCTCGTACTCGAGGCTGCGGTCGAGGCGGACCATGGCGCGCGTGCGCCCGGCCAGGCTGGCGGCCACCTCAGAGGAAAAACGGAAGAATCCGACCGACTCGCCGTGAAAGGCGTGCTCCGCGTCGGGCCGCTTGGCGAAGTCGACGATGCGGCCGCCCGCGTCGACGCAGATCTTGACCGGCTCGTCGCCCGGCTCCAGCTCGCGGTCGAGCAGCAGCGTGGCGGGACGCGTGCCGTCCAGCAGCCGGTCGATCAGGCGCTCGTCGTACAGCACGTCGGCATCCATCAGCACCACCGGGCCGCCTTCCAGCACCGCGCGGCCGCAGTCGAGCGACAGGGCGCTGCCTTCGTGCCAGTCAGGGTTGCGGATCAGCCTGACCTCTTCCCGCCGGCCGAGGCGATCGAGCTCGGCCTCGATCAGCTCCGAGCGGTAGCCGACCACCAGGCTTACCGGCCCGGCCCCGGCACCGGACAGGCAGTCCAGATGCCGTTCGAGCAGGGTACGGCCACCGAAGGCGAGCAGGATCTTGGGAACGTCCGGAGCGTCCGGACCCAACCGTCGGCCGCGCCCGGCGGCCAGGATCAGGACGGCCGGAGGTCCCCCGGGAAGGTCGCGGCGAGGCATCTTTTTTATGTGGCCGTTCCGGAGAAATTGATGCAGGAGATGGGCGATTACATGACACTCTGATAAGGATTGCGCAAATTGCCGAGCGGAAACGAGGCGCATCAAGGAACCGTGGCTGCCGCTCCGGACCGCCTGAACACGCATCCGGTCCGGGCTCCGGGGCGCCCGGCGTCCCGCTTCGCCCGGCTGCGCGCCATGCTGTCCCGCCCGGAGCTCGCCTTCCTGATGGAAGCGCATAGCGGCCTGTCGGCTCGCATCGTCGAGGAAGCAGGCTTCGAGGGCATCTGGGGCTCCGGCCTGTCGATGTCGGCGTCCCTGGGCCTGCGCGACAACAACGAGGCGTCCTGGACCCAGGTGCTGGAGCAGGCCGAGTACATGGCCGACGCCACCACCCTGCCGATCCTGCTGGACGGCGATACCGGCTACGGCAACTTCAACAGCGTGCGCCGGCTGGTGCGAAAGCTGTGCGAGCGCGGCATCGCCGGGGTGTGCATCGAGGACAAGCTGTTCCCCAAGACCAACTCCTTCATCGGCGAAGCACAGCCGCTGGCCGACATCGACGAGTTCTGCGGCCGCATACGCGCCGGCAAGGACAGCCAGACCGACGACGACTTCTCCATCGTCGCCCGGGTCGAGGCGCTGATCTCCGGCCATTCCATGGACGAGGCGCTGCGGCGGGCGGAAGCGTACCACCGCGCCGGCGCCGACGCGATCCTGATCCATTCCAAGAAGCGCACCGCGCACGAGATCCTGGGCTTCATGGAGCGCTGGGGCGACCGCTGCCCGGTGGTGATCGTGCCGACCATGTACCACGGCACGCCCACGGACGCGTTCCGCAAGGCCGGCGTGTCCACGGTGATCTGGGCCAACCACCTGGTGCGCGCCTCCATCACCGCCATGCAGGCCACCGCCGCGCGCATCCATGCCGACCAGAACCTGTCCGAGGTGGAAGGGCGGGTCGCCAGCGTGAAGGACATCTTCGCGCTGATGAACAACGACGAGCTGGAGGAAGCGGGCGAGCGCTACCTGCCGGTGGCGGGCGGCAGCGCTCCGGACGGCGCGACGATCGAGGCGGCGACGGGGGCGGCCGGGGATCTTCCGGCGACCGGCGTGCCGGTGCGCGGCATCGTGCTGGCGGCGTCCCAGGGCGAGGCGCTGGGGCCCCTCACCGCCGACCGGCCGAAATGCATGGTGGACGTGCGCGGCCGGCCGCTGCTGGGTCAGCTGCTCGACACCCTGCGGCAGAGCGGCGTGCGCGACGTGGCCGTGGTGCGCGGCTTCGCCAAGAACGCGATCGGTCCGGAGGTGTGGTCGCAGGGGGGGCCGGAAGGCGGCCTGACCCTGCTCGACAACGACGACTACGCCGACACCGGCGAGGTCGCCTCGCTGCTGCGCGCCGCCGACCGGCTGAACGGCGAAACCGTGCTGGTCTACGGCGACGTGCTGTTCCGCCGCTACATCCTGGACGCGCTGATGGGGGTGGACGCCGACATCGTCATCGCCGTGGACGCGCTGCACCAGCGCGCGGAAGGCGAGCCGGGCACGCACAACCCCCATCCCGGCGACCTGGTGCTGGCCGACAAGCCGTTCTCGGCCAGCTACCTCGACGACACGCCGGCGATCCTGCGCGCCATCGGCGAGGTGCATCCCGCCGACAGCATGGGGGAATGGATCGGGCTGATGCGGCTGAGCGCCAAGGGGGCGGTTCTGCTGCGCGACGAGCTCGCGGCGATGCGGGCCGATGGCAGCGCCGTCCGGTCCGACATCCCGACCCTGCTGAAGCGGCTGTCGGCCAGGACCCCGGTCGCGGTGCACTACATCACCGGGCACTGGCTCGACGTCGACACCATGACCGACCTCGCCGACGCCAGGAACTTTTCCTGAGCGCCGCCCGCTGAAGCAGGCAGGAAACCATCGGACCGGAGGGGATCCATGCGACGCTCGTTCCTGTTGCTGTGCTGCCTGGCCGGGCTGGCGTCCTGCGAGGCGGCGACGGCCCGCCTGGCCGGCGAAACCGACGCCAGCTGCATCCACAGGCTCTACGATTATCCGGCCCGGTCGGAGCCGTTCCAGACCGCAGCCAACAGCTGTGCGCCTGGCCGCACCGTCGACCTGACCGGCGACCACTACTTCCAGCTGCTCGCGACCAGCCTGAACGTGCCTTTCGTCAACCGTGACCCGAAGCGCGGCGACAGCATCGTGCTGACCGGCAGCCGCATCCCGCAGCCCACCGACCAGGTGCCGCCGCCAGAGCTGTCGCTGCACTGATCGCGCCGGCCGGCAGAGGTTTCCAAGGGGTGGCATCCGGTCTAATCGACCGGCCATGATCCAGGCCCAGGACTTCCTCGACCAGGCCGCCGCGTGCGGGCTCGACTTCTACAGCGGCGTGCCGTGCTCGTTCCTGACCCCGATGATCAACCGGGTGATCGGCGCGGGTGCCGCAGGGGCCGCCCTCGACTATGTCGGCGCGTCGAGC
The DNA here is from genome assembly GCA_964242425.1 of uncultured Acetobacteraceae bacterium. Classification (GTDB taxonomy): domain Bacteria; phylum Pseudomonadota; class Alphaproteobacteria; order Acetobacterales; family Acetobacteraceae; genus Lichenicola. The sequence continues at coordinate 16,970 of CAXTCK010000029.1, forward strand.
GAGGGCGAGGCGGTCGCGATCGCCTCCGGCGCCTGGCTCGGCGGCCGCGGCGGCGTGGTGATCTGCCAGAACTCCGGCCTCGGCAACTGCGTCAACCCCCTGACCTCCCTGAACGCGCCGTTCCGCATCCCGCTCCTGCTGATCACCACCTGGCGCGGCCAGCCAGGCGTGCAGGACGAACCGCAGCACGCGCTGATGGGGCAGATCACGCAGGCGATGCTCGACCTGTGCGCGGTGACCAACCTGCCGTTCCCTCGCACGACGGCGGAGATCGGCCCGGCGCTGCAGGCGGCGTTTGACCGCTTCAACCGCGACGGGCTGCCGTTCGGGCTGGTGATGCAGCAGGACAGCGTGTCGGGGGAGGCGCTATCGGAACCGTCCCGGCCCCCGCTTCCGCCCGGACGCTGGACCGACCTGCGCCGGCACGGCGAACGGCCGGCCCGCGCGGCGCTGCTGCAAAGCCTGCTCGGCGTGCTTCCCCCCACCGCGGCGGTGATCGCCACCACCGGCAAGTGCGGCCGCGAACTGTTCACCCTGTCGGACCGCGAGCAGCACCTCTACATGGTCGGCGCCATGGGAGCCGCCTCCGGCCTCGGGCTCGGCGTGGCGCTGACGGCGCCCGAGCGGCCCGTGGTGGTGGTGGACGGCGACGGGGCCGCCCTGATGAAGCTGGGCACGATGGCTACCATCGGGGCGACGCAGCCCCGGCGCCTCCTCCACGTCCTGCTGGACAACGGCGTGCACGACTCCACCGGCGGACAGGCCACCGCATCGGCCTCGGTGGACTTCGCGGCGGTGGCGCTCGCCTGCGGCTACCAGGCCGCTTGGTCGGTGGACGACCGGAACGGCTTCGAGCGAGCCGTGGCAGGGGGCCTGGAAGGAAACGGGCCGTCACTGATCCACGCGCGCATGGCGCCAGGATCCATGTCGGTGCTGGGCCGGCCGACGGTGCCGCCCCATGCGGTGGCACAGCGCTTCCGCGCCTTCCTGTCTGCGGACCAGAACGACAAGACCGGCTGAAACGACAAGCAGGGCGTCCCGTCAACCGGAACGCCCTGCCTGCAACGCGGCCCGGGATGATCGCCGTGGCGATCATCCCGGAGACGGATCACGGAACTTCAGTGCGGGACGGCAGTCCGGTGCCGGTAAGTCCGGTCGTGGTGGTGCCCGTCGTGGTGCCGCCGGTCAGGCCGGTGGTGGTGCCCGACGTCCAGGGCTCCGCGGCCTCGTCGTGCCGGGTCCAGCCGCCGCTCTGGTACTCGCTGCGGCGGGTAGTGGTGTTGATCGCGGTCTGGCCATCCATGATCGACTCGATCGTGGGCGCCTGCGACTCGTCCGCGCGCACCGTGACCAGGTTGCCGCCGCGACGCACCGTCTCGGCATAGACGTGCGCGTCCTCGTCCGGCACGCCGGCACCGGTCAGCGCACCGACCAGGCCGCCGGCCCCGCCACCAACCGCGGCGCCAACGCCAGCGCCGGTCAGGGTGGCGATCAGCCAGCCCGCCGCCACCACCGGGCCGACGCCCGGGATCGCCAGCGAGCCGATACCGGCGAGCAACCCGGCGCCGCCACCCAGCACGGTGCCGATGGTGGCGCCGGTGCCGGCACCCTTCTCGGTCTCCTCGTCACGCGGAAGATCGGTTCCGGTTCCGGTGGCGCCGACCGGCCCGGTCTGGGCACCTTCCTGTCCGACCAGGCTGATGTCGCTGTGTGGAATGCCGGCTGCCTCGAGCGCGTTGACGACGGTGGTCGCGGCCGCATAGCTGTCATAGGCACGGGTTATGGTGCGCTGTACCATGATCTGCTTCCTTGTTCTCTTGTCGGGTTCAGTTCGGAGGCAGTCGCGATCACTCGGTGCCGACGCTGCCCTTGTAGTCTTCCCACACCTTGACCGCCGAACCGTTCTGCATCGCGGCGCCGTGCCACACACCCTGGTCGTCCTTGGTCAGGTCCTTCACCTTGGTGAAGCCGTGCTTCATGATCCGGTGACGTGCCTGGACCTTGGTGAAGCTGTTGGACCCGTGCGCCGGCGTGGTGGTGTCGGCCGAGGTGGTGGCGACGGCCTGGTTGTGGTCAGGCGCGCTCATCGAGTTCTGGCCCGACGCCGCGTTGCCCATCGAGTTCTGCCCGGTCGCCGGGGCACCCATGGTGTTCTGGGCCGGAGCAGGAGCGCTCATG
>CAXTCK010000029.1:19247-22856 GCA_964242425.1 uncultured Acetobacteraceae bacterium
GGAGCGCTCATGGTGTTCTGAGCCGGGGCCGGCGCGCTCATGGTGTTCTGGGCCGGAGCCGTGGTGGAGCCCTGGGTCTGCGTCTGGGCCTGGGCAACGCCGGCCAGGGCCGTGACGGCGATCGCGGCGGCAAACAATGTAGCGGACTTCATCTGGCGTTCCTCGTTTCCTGATCTGCAGGGCGCAGTGCCAGACCGAACGGTGGATCGGGGAATCGGTTCCAGAATGAACGCGCAGCCCCCATCTACCTCTGGCACACGCCCTCGTGCGGAACCTTTTTAAAACGGCAGGGCCGCCAAAACCGTTCGGTTTTCCTCATCGGCCGCAGGAGACACACGATCGACACGCTCGCCAACCCCGCATCGCCCGTGGCCGGCGCGGTGGTCCCGCCTCGCCGGACGTCGCGGCAGGACCGGCCCTGGATCCCGGAAACCGTGCTGGTCACGCCATCGGCGCTCGGCTTCGCGCACGGTGCGTCGATGGTCGAGCGGGCGGAACGAGCCGGCTCGCGGATCGTGCGCCTCGCGGCCGACCGGCTGAACGGCCTGCCCGACCGCTACCGCGACGCCAAGACCACCATGGCGGTGGTGGTCGCCCCCCCGAGCCGTCGCAAGCCGCAGCCGATCCCGCCCAGCGCGGACTGGCGTTTCGACCTCGCCGAAGGCTGCCCCGCGCACTGCCAGTACTGCTACCTGGCCGGCTCCCTGGCCGGCCCGCCGATCGTGCGCGCCTATGCCAACCTCGACGAGATCCTGTTCGAGCTGCCGCCGCTGCTGGGACAGGGCACCATCACCTCGCGATCGGACGCGCGCCGCCACGAGGGCACCACCTTCGAGTGCTCCTGCTACACCGACCCGCTGGCGATCGAGTCCGTCACCGGCAGCCTGTCCACGGCGATCCGCCGCTTCGGCGCCTGGGATGCCGACGTGCAGCTGCGCTTCACCACCAAGTTCGGCAACGTCGAGACCCTGCTGGACCTGCCGCATAACGGCCGCACCCGTATCCGCTTCTCGCTCAACGCCCGCTCCGCCGAACGCTTCGAGGGGGGTGCCCCGCGCATGGACCGCAGGCTGGCCGCCCTGCGCGCGGTGGCGCAGGCGGGCTATCCGGTGGGCATCACGGTGGCGCCGATCCTGCCGCTGCCGGACTGGCGCACGGAGTACGACCGGCTGCTGGCCGACGTGGCGGAAGCGCTGGACGGGATGCCGGCGGTGGACCTCACCGCCGAGCTGATCACCCACCGCTTCACCGACAAGTCCAAGACGGTGCTCGCAGGCTGGTATCCCGGCAGTTCCCTGCCGATGGACGAGGCGGAGCGCACGCGCAAGCTGACCAAGTTCGGCACCGGCAAGTGGGTGCTGCCACGCGACGAAATGGGCGCCCTGCGCGGGTTCATGACCGACGCGCTCCATCGCCACCTGCCGATGGCCCGCCTGCTCTACTGGACGTGACACCGCCGCCGGTCACCCCGGATGGCCGCTACTTCGTGGTGCGCGGCCGGCTTTGGCGCTGCACCGATCCCCGTCTCGACCCCGACTGCCGCGCCGCCCTGACCGCCGAACTGATGTCAGCCCGCCGCGCCAAGCGCACCGCGATGCAGGCGGGTGACGCCGCCGGCCGGGAAGCCGCGCGGGCCCGCGTCGATGCTGCCAAGCATGGGCTCGGCGAACGCGGCCCGGTGTGGTGGCCGGGCGACGCCCCGGACTACACCCGGCACATGGCGCGCACGACACCCTACGCCGACTGGTTCTCGGGCCTGCCGCCTGATCCGTGAACGATGTTCACGTCTGCCTCGTCCACACCGTCTGCGCGTTGACGAACTCGCGCACGCCGAAATGCGACAGCTCGCGGCCGTAGCCGCTGTTCTTCACCCCGCCCACCGGCGTGCGCGGGTTGGACGCGGTGAAGCCGTTGACGAACACTCCGCCTGCTTCCAGCCGGCGGGCGATCCGCGACGCCTTTTCGGTGTCCCGCGTCCACAGGTTGCTGCTCAGCCCGTACTCGCTCCGGTTGGCGAGCTCGATCGCGTGCTCCTCATCCCGTGCCACGACCAGGGCCGCGACCGGGCCGAACACTTCCTCGTCGAACGCGGTCATGCCGGGTTCCACCCCGCCGAGCACGGTCGGCTCGTAGAAGTAGCCGGGCCCGTCCACCTTGCGGCCGCCCAGAAGCAGGCGAGCCCCTTGCGCGATCGAGCGCGTCACCTGCTCGTGCACGCCGTCGCGCAGGTCGGAACGCGCGATCGGCCCGATCGTGCTCGCTTCGTCCGCGGGATCGCCCGCCTTGACCTGCCGCGCCGCCTGGAGGAACCGCGACGTGAACTCTTCCGCGACCGGCGCTTCCAGGATCAGCCGCTTGGCGGCGAGGCAGACCTGTCCGGCATTGGCGTAGCGGCCGGTGATCGCAAAGCCTACGGCCTGCTCCACGTCCGCGTCGGCCAACACGATGAACGGGTCGATGCCGCCCAGTTCCAGCACCGACTTCTTGAGGTTTCTACCCGCCAGCGCCGCCACCGCGGCGCCCGCGCGCACGCTGCCGGTCAGGGTCACGCCGGCGATGCGCCGGTCGGCGATCACCCGCTCGATGCCCTCGTTGCCGACGTTGAGCACGCTGAACGCGCCCGTCGGCAGCCCGGCCTCCTCCCACATCTCGCGCATCAGCAGGGCGCAGCGTGTGACGTTGGGCGCGTGCTTCAGCATGAAGCCGTTGCCCGACAGCATGATCGGCACCGCCGCGCGGATGGTCTGCCACAGCGGCAGGTTCCAGGGCATGATGCCGAGAATGGTGCCGGTCGGCAGGAAGGACACGTGCACCCGGTCGCCACCCTCCACCGTGACGGGTTCGTCGGCCAGCATCGCCGGCCCGTGCTCGGCATACCAGGCGGCGGTGGCGGCACACTTCTCGACCTCGGCACGCGCTTCGCGGAGCGTCTTGCCCATTTCCCGCGTGATGGTCGCGGCCGCATCGTCCGCCCGTCGTCGCAGCACGGCGGCAAGGCGGTGGTAGACCGCCGCCCGTTCGGTTGTCGGCACCGCGCGCCAGATGCGGAACCCGGCCTCCGCCCGGTCGAGCAACTGGTCGACGTCCCCGTCCGTCTGGAACGGGAAGCGCTCGATCTCCTCGCCGGTGGCGGGATTGCGGGACACGGCAGCCTGGTCGGCCATGGACGATCTCCTGGCGGATGCCGCCGGCCCGCAGTTCCGGTCGTGATGGGGGCGGCTGCCATCGCGACCGGTCGACCCGTCCGGGTCAGTGCTTCTCGACGGACGCGCGGTAGATCTCGTCGATCGACTGGCCCAGGCGCGCGTCGAACGCGTCGTCGCTCATGTCGCGGGTCAGGCCCTCGACCAGGGCGCGGGAGAAGGAAGCGATCATGCCGTGGTTGACGCGGAGGTGTTCGCACGCTTCCGTCAGCGGATAGCCGCCGGACAGCGCCACCAGACGCGCGACACCCTTGTGCGCGATCAGTGGCGCATACAGGTCCGGCACTTCCGGGATGGTCACCTTGAGCATCACCTGCTCGCCCTCGGGCAGGGCATCGAGCGCACGGGTCAGCTCGGCCAGCAGGAGTGCTTCCGCGCCAGCCTTGTCCGGGCTCTTGATCAGCAC
>CAXTCK010000029.1:22956-26978 GCA_964242425.1 uncultured Acetobacteraceae bacterium
AACAGGATGGCGCCGATCACCTTGGATCCGGAAAAGGCGGGCGCGCTCATGATGCGCACGCGCATCTCGTGCACCAGCTTGAACATCTCGGCGTCGCCCTCGTAGGCGTCCTCTGGGACGCCGTAGAGGCGCAGCGCGCCGGGGGTGGAGCCGCCGCTCTGGTCGAGGGCGGCGATGAAGCCGTTCTTGCCGGAAGCCTGGGCCAGCATGGTGGTGTCGGGCATGGTCGTCCTCGTCATGGGTGTCGGCTGGAGTTGATCAAAGCCGGAACGGGGATCCGCCGTGGCCGGTTTCGTCGTTATCGCGTCCCCTCAGCCCGCCAGGCTGCGCTCGGCCGCGGTCAGGGTGTTGCGAAGCAGGCAGGCGATGGTCATCGGGCCGACCCCGCCCGGCACCGGGGTGAGGCGGCCGGCGCGGCCGAGCGCTTCCTCGTGCACCACGTCGCCGACCAGCCGGGAGCGCCCCTCCGGGGTGGTGATGCGGGTGATGCCGACGTCGATCACGGTGGCGCCGGGCTTGATCCAGTCGCGGCGCACCAGGCCCTTCTTGCCGGTGGCGACCACCAGGATGTCGGCCAGGCACGCCAGCGCGCCCACGTCCGGCGTGGCGGCGTGGCACACGGTGACGGTGCATTCCTCCTGCAGCAGAAGCTGCGCCATCGGCCGGCCGACCAGGTTGGACTTGCCCACCACCACCGCGTGGAGGCCCTTCAGCGTGCCGAGCTCGGCGCGAAGCAGCAGCAGGCAGCCGAGCGGGGTGCACGGCACCAGCCCGTGCTGGCCCAGGGTGACGCGGCCGACGTTCATCGGCCCCAGCCCGTCCACGTCCTTGGCCGGATCGATCGCGCTGGTGACGGCGCTCACCTCGATCCCGGTCGGCAGCGGCAGCTGCACCAGGATGCCGTGCACCGCGGGGTCCGCATTCAGGACCCCGATCAGCGACAGCAGCTCGGATTGCCGGGTCGAGCCCGGCAGCACGTGGGCGAAGGAACGCATGCCGACGTCGCCGGTATGGGCGATCTTGTTGCGGACGTACACCTCGCTGGCCGGGTTGCTGCCGACCTGCACCACGGCGAGGCCGGGCACCACGCCGCGTTCCGCGGACAGCCGGGACACCTCGTCGCGTATCTCGGCGATCAGGCGCGCGGCGTGCGCCTTGCCGTCGATGAGGCGCGTCTCCACGGGCGGGCGTGCCTCGACGGATGGGCGCGTCTCGATCACTTCCGGGGTCATGGCGCCCTCCTGGATGGTCCCGGGATCCGGCCCGGCTGGAACCGATGCCGCGATCGGGGCAGGATGCGGCGCATGAAGCCCATACGGAAGAACTTCGGCAGCGACAACGTCGGTCCGATCAGCCCAGCCATCCTCGACGCCCTCGTCGCCGCCAACAGCGGGACGGTGCCGTCCTATGGCGGCGACCCCTGGACCGCACAGCTCAAGGAGGTGGTGCGCACCACCTTCGAGGCGCCGGACGCGGAGGTGTTCGCGGTGGCGACCGGCACGGCTGCCAACGCGCTCGCGCTGTCGGCGCTGGTGCCGCCCTATGGCGGGGTATACTGCGACCAGTCCTCGCACATCGAGAACGACGAGTGCGGCGCGCCGGAGTTCTTTACCGGCGGCGCCAAGCTGCTGACCCTGCCGAGCCTGGACGGCAAGCTGTCGCCGGTGGTGCTGCAGGCCAACCTGGAGGCCAGCCGGGCGATCGGGGTGCACAAGAGCCGGCCGACCGCGATCAGCATCACCCAGGCGACCGAATGGGGCACCACGTACTCGCTTGACGAGGTGCGGGCGATCGGCGACGCGGCGCGCAGCCTCGGCCTATCCCTGCACATGGACGGGGCCCGCTTCGCCAACGCCCTGATCTCGCTCGGCTGCGCTCCCGCCGACGTCACCTGGCGCGCCGGCGTCGACGTCCTGTCGCTGGGCGCCACCAAGAACGGGGCGATGGCGGCGGAAGCGGTGGTGTTCTTCCGGCCCGAGCTGGCGGAGGAGTTCGCGCGTCGGCGCAAGCGGGCGGGACACCTGTGGTCCAAGGCGCGCTACCTGAGCGCGCAGCTGGTGGCGTACCTGTCGGACGATCTGTGGCTCGCCAACGCCGCCCAAGCCAACGCGATGGCGACCCGCCTGGCCGACGGGCTGCTGCGGCTCCCCGGCGCCAGCCTGCTGCACCCGGTACAGTCGAACGAGGTGTTCGCGGTGCTGCCCGAGCCGACCATCGCCCGGCTGGAAGCGCAAGGGTTCCTGTTCTACCGCTGGTACCTGCCGCAGGGGCTGGACGTCGTCCCGGGCACGCTGCCGATCCGCCTGGTGACGGGGCTCGACACCGAGGCCCGCGACGTGGACGCGCTGCTGGCGGCAGTCGGCTGAGGCACGGCGCTCGGGTTCAGGGACGTCGGCCGGGATGAACCCGGCCGACGAGCTCAGATCTCCGCCAGCCGGTAAAGCACCCGCACCCAGGAGCGGGTGCCGCGGTGGAAGCTTTCCAGGTCGTACTTCTCGTTCGGCGAGTGGATGCGGTTGTCGGCCTTGGCGAAGCCGATCAGCAGGCTGTCCATGCCGAGCGCTTCCTGCAGGTCGCGCACCACCGGGATGGAGCCGCCGCTGCCGATCACGGCCGCGGGCCGGCCCCATTCCTCGCCGAGCGCCTGCAGCGCCGCCTTGAGAAAGGGCCCGTCGATCGGCACCGCGCTGGCGCGCGAGGCGCCGTGGGAGTGGAAGGACACGCTGCAGTCGGACGGGATGCGCGCCTGCACGTGGGCGCGGAAGGCGTCGCGTATCGCCTCCGGATCCTGGCCGCCCACGGTGCGGAACGACACCTTGGCGGACGCCTGTCCGGGCAGCACGGTCTTGAAGCCGTTGCCGCCATAGCCGCCGGTGATGCCGTTGATCTCGCAGGTGGGCCGCGCCCAGGTCTGCTCCAGGGCGCTGTAGCCGGTCTCGCCGGCCGGGACCTGCAGGCCGACCGGGCCGAGCATGGCGGCGTCGGAGCCGACCAGGCGGCGCCAATCCTCCCGCACCGCTTCGGGCAGGTCGGCCACCCCGTCATAGAAGCCGGGCAGGGTGACGCGGCCATCCTTGTCGCGGAGTGCCGCCAGGATCTCGACCAGAAGGTGCAGCGGGTTGCGCGCGGCGTTGCCGTACATCCCGGAATGAAGGTCGCGGTCGGCGCAGGTGATCGTGATCTCCTCGCCGACCAGGCCGCGCAGCATGGTGGTGACGGCCGGAACGCCGTCCTCCAGCATGTCGGTGTCGCAGATCAGGGCGACGTCGGCCTTCAGCTCCGCGGCGTGGGCCTCGAGGAACGGGCGCAGGCTCGGACCGCCGCTTTCCTCCTCGCCTTCCAGCAGGATGGTGATGCGCAGCGGGTAGCGGCCGTCGGCGGCGCGGATCGCCCGCAACGCTTCCAGGAAGGTCATGACCTGTCCCTTGTCGTCGGACGCGCCGCGGGCGGTGATGCAGCGTCCATCGGGACCCGCCAGCACCGGCTCGAACGGGGGGCTGGTCCACAGCGCCACCGGGTCGACCGGCTGCACGTCGTAATGGCCATAGAACAGGACGTGCGGGCCAGCACTCCCGGCACTGCCTGGACCGGGATCGTGGGCGACCACGATCGGCAGCCCGGGGGTGTCGCGCACGCTGGCCTCGAAGCCCATCGACAGGAGGTCGCGGCACAGCCATTCCGCGGCCTGCCTGCAGTCCGGCGCATGCTCGGGCTGGGTGGACACGCTGGGAATGCGGAGCAGCGCGAACAACCGCTCCAGGCTGGCGTCGAGCTGGCTGTCGACGTGATCGAGGGCGGAGGCGGGGGAAGCGGGCGGGATGGCGTTCATGGCGGCATGGTGCGCCGGGACGCGTCGCTTGTCAGCCGCCTAACCTGCGGCGGATCGACAAGCCGTGCCGCTCGCGTTCAGGCGACAGGCTCCCCGGTCCGTATCGCCTGGGCGGCGGCGGCCCGCTTGTTCTGCCAGAACTGCACGAAGTCGATCGGCTGCAGCATCACCGGCGGGAAGCCGGCCTCGCGGG
>CAXTCK010000030.1:0-22382 GCA_964242425.1 uncultured Acetobacteraceae bacterium
AGACCGGCAGCAGCTGCTTGCTGGCGGCCAGCGTGATCGGATGCAGCCGGGTGCCTGAGCCGCCTGCCAGCAGGATGCCCTTCATGCCGGTTTCTGCTCGGGCGGTCATGCTGCGGTTCCCAAACGTTGTCCGGTGTAGCGGCCCGACCGGATCGCCTCCCACCATTCCTGGTGATCCAGGTACCACTGCACGGTGCGCCGGATACCGGTCTCGAAGTCGTGCTGCGCCTTCCAGTCGAGCGCCTGCTCGGCATGGCTGGCGTCGATCTCGTAGCGCCAGTCGTGGCCCGGCCGGTCCGACACGTAGCGGATCAGCCGCTCGCGCGGCCCGGCCGGATCCGGACGCAGCTCGTCCAGGGTGCGACAGATCGCCTGCACCACCTGAAGGTTGGAGCGCGGTTGGCGGGCACCGATCGCGTAGGTCTCGCCAGGCTCGCCGATCTCAACCGCCCGCACCAGCGCGGCGGCGTGATCCTCGACAAACAACCAGTCGCGCACGTTGGAGCCGTCGCCATAGACCGGCAGCTCGCGGCCTTCGATGGCGTTGATCGTCACCAGCGGGATCAGCTTCTCGGGAAAGTGCCAGAAGCCGTAGTTGTTGGTGGTGTTGGTGACGAAGGCAGGCAGGCCATAGGTATGGTACCATGCCCGCACCAGATGGTCCGACGCTGCCTTGCTGGCAGAATACGGGCTACGTGGGTCATACGGTGTGGCTTCGGTGAACGGCGGATCGTCGACATCCAACGCGCCGAACACTTCATCGGTCGAGATGTGGTGGAAGCGGAACGCGGTCTTTGCCGCGCCTTCGAGACCTGACCAGTAGCCGCGCGCCGCTTCCAGCAGCGAGAAGGTGCCGACCACGTTGGTCTGGATGAACACCGCCGGCCCGTCGATCGAGCGGTCGACGTGGCTTTCCGCCGCCAGGTGCATCACCGCATCCGGTCGATGCTGGGCGAACACCGCCTGCATCGCCGGAAGGTCAGCCACGTCCGCCTTTACCAGCGTGTGCCGCGGATCGCCCAGCGCCTCCTCCAGTGCGTCCTCGGATGCGGCATAGGTCATCCTGTCGATGTTCACGACAGAATGCATGGTGGACCGGATCAGGTGCCTGACGACCGCGGAGCCGATGAAGCCGCAACCGCCAGTGAGGAGAATCCGCATTCAGGAAATCCAGTGCCAGGCGAGGTGGTGGTTGGTGGGTCCAGATTGGCAGCGCAACGGCCGACAGGCAACCACTACAACCCCAGGACGTGCGGATGAAGGCCCCTCCACAACCGGATGATCCGTCAGCTTCGCCTCGTCGACCACCGCGGTTATCGTGGCGCCAACCGCAGCAAGCGGACGAGGAAGGGAACAACGGTGTTTGCCGAGAACCTGAACACCCGGCTTCTGGCAGCACTCGAGCGCCCGGACCTGCGCGTGGTGGCCGACCGCCAGCAGATCGTGTTCGACGCCACCCTCGACGGCGCGTTCCGGGCCGATCCGGAGGGACAGGTCGTGCTGGGCGCCGCCTGCCTGGGCGATGAACGCGTCTGCGCCTTCCACATCCGCCATGCGCTCGAGCTGTCCATGCTTCTGGACGCCGCTACCCGTTTGGCGGTGGACGAAGGCGGAGTAGCCGCCGTGGACCTGCCGATCCTGGCCGGCCTGTGCGCAGCCCGCGTCGCCGCCCGCTTCTGGCTGCTGGACGCAACGCCAGCCAGCAACGAGGCGCCGCCCGATCCGGTTTTCTGGCTCGATGCAATGGCCGGAGCATCGATACCAGACGCCGACACGCTGAGCGTGGTGTGGGCAAGGATTCGTCATCTTCAAGGCTCCACCTACCGGCTGCTGCGCGCTGAACAAACGGGCCAGGACGACAGCATCGTGCCGGACGGCGTGATGCAGGCATTGGCTGCCTGTTGGAGCCGGCTTGGCCCGGCGGAAACGCTTATGGCCACAGGAGGCGATGCCAGGCTCGCGATCGACCCGCGGACCGGGCTCAACCATTACGGGTGCAGTCACCGGCCGCGTCCCTGGGCGATCACCTTCGCGTCCTCGACCGCCTCGTCCCTGTCCGAGCGGGGATTCGCAGGTGCCGAGGCGGCACGCAAGCGGCTGACCATCGCCGCACTTGCCGGCCAGCTTTCCGAGGTGCTCTGCCGGGAAGCCGAGCAGGTACGAAGTGCGATCGGCAGCCATTACGGGCTGGCCGGCTCATCGGGCATCGTGCTGATGGCTTCCGGCACCGACAGCGAGATGGCGGCCCTGGCCGTCTGCTGCCTGCCGGATGCGTCGATGGCATCGACCCAGCGGCCGGTCAGCAACGTGCTGCTGGCACCTGAGGAAACCGGGGCGGGAGTGCCGCTGGCATCGGCAGGACGACACTTCGCTTCCGACACCGCGCGCGGGCGAGCGGTGGACAAAGGCGAGCGGATTGCAGGATTTCCCGCCGACACGCGGGTGCTGTCCGTTCCGATCCGCGACGGTGCCGGTCGCCTGCTTCCGCCTGCGGACGTCGATGCCGCATGCATCAGGCTGGTCGAGACCGAGGCGGAAACGGGACGGACGGTGCTGCTGCACCGGCTCGACCTGTCCAAGACCGGCCTGCTGGCACCAAGCCTGGACTGCTTGGAGATCCTGCAGGCGCGCCTGGGCGCGCGGCTGGAGGTGGTAGTCGATGCGTGCCAGGCGCGTCTCGACCATCACCGCGTGCAGGATTACATCGTTCGCGGCTGGATGGTGATGATCACCGGCTCGAAGTTCTTCACCGGGCCGCCATTCTGCGGCGCGCTGTTGTTGCCCGCTCGGCTGGCCACTCGCCTGCACGGACCAGGATCGCTACCCGAAGGCCTAGCCGACTACGGCGGCAACGCCGACTGGCCGCCCGGTGCCGTTGCCCTCAATGCCGCTACCCCCATCGCCGACGACATGGTCAACTTCGGCATGCTGCTGCGCTGGCAGGCTGCCCTGGCAGAGATGGCCGCTTTCGCCCTGGTGCCGGGACCGTTGGCGTTGGAACGGACAACCGCCTTCATCGCTGGCGTGGAGGAGGCAATTGCAGCCAGTCCCCATGTCGCTGCGGTCGAGGTTCCGGCGCCGCTGCGTCCAGCGCCAATGCCCGCCGGCCCAGCCTGCTGGGACCAGTTGCAGACCATACGCAGTTTCCTCGTGTTGGCGCCGGATGCGGACGGCAAGCCTCGACCGCTGGACATGGCGCGAGCACGGCTGGTCTACCGGTGGCTCAACGCCGACGTGTCACGGGCGCTGCCGGACGCGGCCGCCGATGCCGACCGGATGCTGGCTCGATTGCTCTGCCACATCGGCCAGCCTGCACCAGTGGCGGACAGCCGGCTCGTTGGCGTCATGGCTGGTGCGCTGCGCATCTCGGTAGGCGCGCGGCTCCTGTCTGGTGAGCCGTCGCATGAAGGGTTGGCGGCCCCGGTGCGCATGGCACGCGAGATCGCCGATGTTCGCCGGATCCTGGACAAGATCGATCTTCTGCTTCGCCACTGGCCGGCATTGGCCGTGATAGATCCGGAGCCACGCTTTGCATCCGACATGCCGCTGCCGCGCCGTGCGGATCCAGGTCTCAATATCTAACGCCTTTCTGCCGGTTTGCGAGGCTGGACTGGCGCTGCCCTTCTGTTGCCACCACAAGCTAGCTAATAACGGATCCTTGATCTTCTTCTCCAGCTCCGGATCCAGCCTCTCATGACCCAGCGCACAGCCTTCCTGGACATCCCCGTGCTGGCACCGGGGATGACGCGCTTCTGGCTGATCCGGCACGCCCTGGTGGAGCAGAACGCCCGATCCAGGCTTTACGGCTCGCTCGACGTGCCCCTTTGCCCTGAAAGCCTGGTGTCCCAGGTGCCGATGTATGAGTCGCTGGCAGCCCGTCTGCCGCGGGAGGCGGTCTGGATCGTCACGCCGTTGTCGCGTACGCAGCATACGGCACGTGCGATCCAGCAGGCAGGATATCCGGAAACGTCGTGGGAGATCGAGCCGGCGCTGATCGAACAGTCGATGGGCGATCACCACGGCCTTCGGCATCACGAGCTGCCGGAACGACTGTCGATGACGCCACACCCGTTCTGGCCGATGGCAGCGTCGGAGGTGCCTCCCAACGGCGAAAGCATGGAGCAGGTTTGCACCCGGGTGGCCGAAGCGATGGACCGGCTCGCTGACCAGCATGACGGCCGCGACATCGTTGCCGTCAGCCATGGCGGGACGATACGGGCAGCGGTGGCTCATGCACTCGGGGTCGATGCCGATACGTCGCTCAGACTGTCTGTGCAGAACTTGTCACTGACGATCCTGGAGCGGCACAACGACACCTGGCGCGTGGTGACGCTGAACGAGATTCCAGGCGTTTGAAGGACTGTAAAGCAAGCAGCTACCGCGCCATCAGCACCGGCAGTATTGCCCTTCCGATCACGTGGCGGGTCACGCCACCCAGGATCAGCTGGCGCAGCCGCGAGTGCGAGTAGGCGCCCATCGCCAGCAGGTCGGCACCGAACGCACCGGCAGCGGCGAGCAACCCGGCTCCGACCTCGCCGCCAACGGGCGTGAATGAGGCAACAGTCGCAACGATCCCATGTCCAGCCAGATATGACACCAGTTCCGCCGCCGCCGGACCCCGACGTTGATAGGCCTCGGAATGCAGCACCTGCACGGCCTCGGCATGATGCAGCCAGCCCATTACCGAAACCACTGCGGATGCGCTTTCGGCAGTCCCGTTCCAGGCGATGCAGATCCGGCGGCCGATGGCCTGTGGTATCTGCTTCGGCGCGATGATCACCGGCCGGCCGCTGTCGAACAGCACTGCATGCAAGGCCTCCGACGAGGAAATGGCTTCCTCGACGTCGGGATGAGGAACGATGATAAGGTCCGACAGGCGGGCCATGTGCGCCACCAGTTCATGCTCCCGGCCGACGCGAGCCCGAAAATTCACGCTGGCCGACCGTTCCGGCCCGAGTCCGCCGGCCGGCAGGGAGTCGTGCAAGGTGACCGGATCGCCGGGATTGGTCATGGCGTCCTGCTCAAGCGCTGCCTCGAACTGCGCGTGGATGTCGATCAGGCGACGCCTGGCCTCGCGTTCGGCAGCGCTCATCATCTCCTCGACCATCGCTCCGGACAGGCCTTCTCCCGCGAGCGGCGTCACCTCGCGGCTGTCGGCGCCGACATGCAGCACCTGAAGGTGCGTCTTGAACCGGCGTGCCAAGCGCAGACCCAGAACCAGCGCAGCCGCATCGGTCGAGGTGCCGTTCAACGGCAGCAGGATGGCAGCGATGTCGCTCATGCGCACGGCCTCCAGGGGATCCAGGTCAGGGATAAAGCCGTGTCGCCTGCCATCCGTTTCCAGCCTGGCGACGGTATGTCATCCGGTCGTGTAGGCGGTATGGCATGTCCTGCCAGAACTCGATCAGTTCGGGCAACACCCGGTAGCCGGACCAGTGCGCCGGGCGCGGCACCTCGTCGCCGGGGTGGCGGGCTTCGGCCTCCGCCAGCCTTTTTTCCAGCTCGCGGCGATCCGGCAGGGGCCGGGACTGGTCGGACGCGATGGCGCCAAGGCGCGAAATCCTGGCACGGCTGCGGAAGTACGCATCCGCCTCGGCGTCGCCGACATCCCCGACCGGACCTTCCACGCGCACTTGGCGACGCAGGCTTTTCCAGTGGAACAGGAGCCCGGCACTACGGCTGGCCTCGATCTGGTCGGCCTTGCGGCTCTGCTTGTTGGTGTAGAAGACGAAGCCCTGCTCGTCGACCTCCTTGAGCAAGACCATGCGCACCGACGGCTTGCCATCGCGACCCGTCGTTGCCACCGCCATCGCGTTCGGATCGTTCGGCTCGTGTCGTGCCGCCTCGTCCAGCCACTGTCGGAACAGGGCGATCGGATCAGACACGACGTCCAGCGCCGCTTCCGGCATGACTTTCCTCCCATGACGCCGGCCAAGGAGGCGGCGTCGGGTAGGGGGTGCCATGGATTTCACGCCAGCGCCAAGAGGAGCCTTTTGCCGGACCTTGTCGCGCCTTGACTGGTGTGCGACCACCAAGGCCGTCGCCGCTGCCGGTATGATGGAAGCTGCGCGCCCTGCTTTCTCCTCCCCACTTGAGATCGAGATCACCATGACCGAAGGTAGCACGGGCCTTCCTCCCCGCGGCACCCTGATGCAGGGCAAGCGCGGCCTGATCATGGGCGTTGCCAACAACCGGTCGATCGCATGGGGCATCGCGTCAGCCTGTGCGGCGCAAGGAGCAGAACTTGCATTCACCTTCCAGGGGGAGGCACTGGAGAAGCGGGTCCGGCCGCTGGCCGAGGGAGTTGGCTCAAAGATCGTCCTGCCCTGTGACGTGTCGGACGACGCGGCCATGGATGAAACCTTCAACCAGATCAAGGCTGCCTGGGGCGGGCTCGACTTCCTGGTCCACGCGATCGGCTGGGCCGACAAGCAGTACCTGCGCGGCCGCTACGTTGACACCCCGCGAGACGCGTTCCTGCAGGCATTGGACATCTCGTGCTATTCCTTCACCGCCGTGGCGCGGCGCGCCAGCATGCTGATGCGGTCCGGCGGCTCCTTGCTGACGCTGACCTATCTCGGTGCCGAGCGGGTGATGCCGCATTACAACGTAATGGGCATAGCCAAGGCGGCGCTGGAAGCGTCCGTGCGATACATGGCCGCCGACCTTGGCAGCGACGGTATCCGCGTCAACGCAATCTCGGCCGGTCCGATCAAGACATTGGCAGCGAGCGGCATCGGTGACTTCAGCTACATCCTCAAGTGGAACCAGCTGAACGCGCCGCTCGAGCGCAACGTCACCACGGAGGATGTCGGAGGCGCCGGTCTCTATCTGCTGTCCGACCTGTCCAGCGGCGTCACTGGCGAAGTACATCACGTCGACAGCGGCTATCACCTCGTCGGCATGAAGAACCCGACCGCTCCCGACATCTCCACCGTCAAGGACTGAATGCCGGTTTGCAGGCCGTGATGCACAACCCCGTCGGCTGCCTGCTCCACATCGCTGATCTTGGGAAGAACAACTGGTTCCGGCCAGGCCTCATCGTCTTCCACCTCACCGTCATACCGGTTCGTGTGCTGGCAGGTCATCCGCCGTATCACCAAAGTGCCATTGTCGGCTGATCCGGGTTTTGAGCTCCCGTTACCGAAATTGTTTCACGTGAAACATTCACCGCATGGTTGCTCATGCTGAAGCGTGTGCAGCATAGCCTGTGGATCAGGCGCTGCGTTGGCCGCCTGATCGGGATCTACCTCCGCTTTGCCTTACGCAGCACACGCTGGACCATCGACGCACCGGCATCATCCTGGCCGTTCATGCTGGGCATCGACGGCAGGACGGCGATCATCGCGTTCTGGCATGAGTTCCTGCCGCTTGTTCCGGCGTTGTGGTGGCGCGCCCAGATGACCAATCCGTCGCTGATGATGACGGTGTTGATCAGCCGGCACCGCGATGGCCGGATGATCACCGAGATCGTGCAGCGATGGGGGGTGCATACGGTTGCGGGATCCTCCAACCGTGCCGGAACCGCAGCCGGCCGGGACAAGGGGGGGGCTATTGCCCTGCGCAACCTGCTGTTCCTGCTACGTACCGGAAGCCTGGTCGCCATCACCCCGGATGGTCCGCGTGGACCGCGGCGAGTGCTGCAACCCGGCGTAGCGCGACTGGCGGCATTATCACGCGCTCCGGTAATTGCGGCAGCTGCATCCTGTCATCCAGCCCATCGTCTTGGCACCTGGGACCGGATGATCCTGCCGCTACCGTTTGGACGCGGGCGGATAGTTTGTTCCGCTCCGATACCGGTTGCGTCTCATGGCTGGCGTGATGCGATACCCGTGATCACGTCCGCTCTGGACGACGTCGCTCGTGAAGCCGGAGCCAGCGCGTGAGTAGTCGGCACCTCGGCTGGCCATTCACGGTCTGGGCCGGCATCGGGCTGCTGGCAGAGCCGGCATTGCGCCTGTTGCTGCGCCGACGCCTTCGCCTGGGCAAGGAGTTGCCGGGGCGCCTTGCAGAACGACGTGGCGTTGATCCGACCTTGCGGCCGGAAGGGCAGCTGGTCTGGCTGCACGCCGCCAGCGTCGGCGAAACCCTATCGCTGCTGCCGCTACTGGATGCACTGTGCCAGACTGATCCTGCCCTACAGTTGCTGCTCACTACGGGCACCGTCAATGCCCAGCACCTAGCCCTGCAACGATTGCAGGGGAACGGCCTTGATCAACGGATCCGGTGCCGCTTCATCCCGCTTGACCTGCCGCGCTGGATCAACCGCTTTCTTGACCATTGGCAGCCTGATCTTGCGGTGCTGGTCGAAAGCGAGCTGTGGCCGAACCTGATCGCAGGCTGCGTCCGACGCCGAATCCCGATCGCCTTGCTGAACGCGCGCTTGTCTGCCCGCAGTGCCAGTCGCTGGGCTCGCGCCGGCTTCATCGCGCGTCGCCTGTTGGGCGCATTCGAGTGGATCACCGCCCGTTCCGAGCAGGACGCTGCCCGGTTCCGCATGCTGGGTGCGGTGTCGGTCGAGCATGACGGCGACCTCAAGCAGGCGGCAGCGGCTCTCCCGGCCGATGCGGACGAGCAGACCCGCCTGCGCGTGATGCTGGGCGACCGGCCGATCTGGCTTGCGGCCAGCACGCATGATGGTGAGGAGGAAGCGGTTGCCAAGCTGCATGACACCCTGTCCGCCCGCTACCCCGGCTTGCTCACCCTGGTGGCTCCGCGCCATCCCGAGCGTGGCGAAGCGGTTGCCGCCCTGCTCGGTCACGCCCCACGACGCAGCGCAGGACAGGACCCAAATCAAGCCCACGGCTACTGGATCTGCGACACGATGGGAGAACTCGGCTTGTTTTACCGCTTGTCCGGTATCGTCCTGCTCGGCAACAGCCTGAACAGCGTTCACGGATCCGGCGGCGGCCACAATCCGCTGGAACCTGCCCGCCTGGGCTGCGCGATCGCAACGGGGCCTCACATGCAGAACTTCGAAGCTGACATGACGCGCCTCCAGACGGCCGGAGCCCTTGCCGTCCTGCCTGACCTCGACGCCTGCGAAGCTTGGCTCGACGCCATGCTGCGCCATCCGGCTCAAAGGCGCGCGATGGCCGATGCTGCCCGTGCTCTGGCGGACGCCTCCGCCGGCCTCCCCGAGCGGCTGGCACGTCGCCTGCTCACCTTGATCGGAACGCGAAGCTGATGCGGCCACCCGCTTTCTGGTCTTCTCCGGCTCCCAGCCTGCAGGCGACCCTGCTCGGCCCCCTGCAGGCAATCACGGCACGTATAACCGCCCGCCGCCTCGCGCGTCCGGGCTGGCAGGCGTCGGTTCCGGTCGTGTGTTGCGGCAATGTGGGCGTCGGTGGAACCGGTAAGACCACCTTGGCCCTCGACTTGGCGATCGGCCTGCAGCAGCGTGGCCTTGCCGTGCATTGCCTGACGCGCGGCTATGGCGGCAGAAGCGGCACGATGCCGCTTCGCGTCGATCCCGATCGTCACGATGCTACCCTGGTCGGGGACGAAGCGCTGCTGCTGGCTGATACTGCACCATGCTGGGTCGGCAGTGACCGAGCCGCGAGCGCAAGGGCGGCGATTGCCGCTGGCGCCCAGGTTCTATTGATGGATGACGGGCTGCAGAATCCTGGGCTAGTACAGGACTGGCCACTGCTGGTGATCGATGGTGCAGTGGGTTTCGGCAACAACCGGCTGCTCCCAGCCGGACCGTTGCGTGAACCGGTCCAGACCGCCACCGCACGCGTTTGTTGCGCAGTCCTGATCGGCGACGACTTCACGGGCGCCGGAAAGCGCCTGCCGCCTGCCATGGTGCAGCTCCACGCCGATCTGGAAATGGATCCGGGCCTGACCGCGTTGTGTGGCCGTCGGTTGCTGGCCTTTGCCGGCATCGCCCGACCGGCCAAGTTCTTCGACGCCCTGTCGGCCTTGGGTCTGACCCTGGCCGATACGCAAGGCTATCCCGACCATCACCGCTACCGCCCGCGCACGCTCGACCGGCTGCGACGCCAGGCGGACCGCCTGGAAGCGCTCCTGGTCACCACTCCCAAGGACGCAGTGCGACTGCCGCCGGACCTGCGTGTGATGGTACACGTCGCCCGTGTCTCCCTGCGCTGGCGCGATCCGACGGCACGCGACGGCCTGCTTGACCGTATCACGGCAGGGATCGGATGAACCGGCGCCTTTGGCGGCTATTCATCGCCTGGAATGCCACAACTGCGAAGGCAATGTTGTTGCTGTTCCGCGCCCCCCGGGCATCCGCCTGATCGTGCATTCCCCTGCACGCGTCGGATCGTGCTCAGCGTGTGGGACAATTTCGGACGACCATCGCCATCCCGGCTAGGTTGCGACCGGTGCCAAGATCGTAGAAACGCAGGTCAAAAATGACGGTCCGTTTCTGTGTCCAGCCACATCGACAACTGGGAGATGCTGCCACCAGTACTCGCACTGGCCTTCACCTCGTTCTACAGGCGGTCGCCGGCTCCCTAGTCGACGTAATGATCCGGATCGTGTGCCGGGACACCATGAGCTATGAGGTCTGCTGTTCGACGGCAATGCTTACTGCTGATCGATGCCCCTCGGCTGTATCAAGCGCCTAGGCCAGCCTGACTGCATCCGGTGTTGGAGGCGTTGCTGATCCTGCCCGACATCGGAAGCCGGATCATTGATCAGGCAGCGGTGATGCAGCAGGTCAACGACCTCCCGGAAACGCGACCTTGGGTACGCCGGTACTGGCAAAGCCGCTGACACATGATCATCCACAGGTTGACGCGACGCCGTAACCTAGTATTGCATTTATGTCACAATATTTTTGCGATTCGCGTAACGATCCGGCCGCAAACAGGGGGGCGGCAGATTCCAATTGCAGCGTCGATCTGAGGCCAGTTACCGTCCTCACAAATTCGAGAGCACTTCCTGAAGGGTTGAACCATGGCTAAGCCTACGACGCTGCCGGACCTTCCCGCCAATTCGAACATCGTTCCGCTACGGCTTCACTTCCTGCCCAGGCACCGGGAGTACCTGCTGCGCTGGTTGGGCGCCGGTGCCGCCATGGGCCTATGCGACGTCGATGTGACACCTCGCACCCCCACCGACTCCATTGTTCACCTAGAGCACGTTCTGGTGTGGGTACGCGAGTGTGCCGATCCTGCATACATGATCCGTCCGGAGGGCATGCGCTGGCTGGTGGTCGATCACCTGCGCAACCACAAGCTCGGCAGCTTCTCGAGCTTCGAGGCTGCCCTGCACTGCATCCGCCCGGTCCTGGCCCATGGTGCGACCGTTGCCGCCTGATCTGAAACCGTTCCTGACCCGAATTGTCCCTGTCGAGGCTGCTGTGGATCCGGGTTCAGCTTCCAGTCCGCTCTAGCACCCGCGGCGCCGGCTGCACGATGCGTCCCCCGCCGCCAGACTCGACCTGGAAGATGGCCAACGCGCGTTGCACATGGCCGTCCGGCTGCAGCGCGAACACCCCGTCCACTCCCGAGAAGCCGTCTGGACGCAGCAGCGCATCAGGCTGGTAGCCGGATGCCGCCAAGCTGCGGGCAAGCGCCGCCGCATCGAACGGAATGCCTGCAAGCAGTTTCGGTGATTGGTGATACAGCGCCTGGTATTGCGCCGCAAAGCCGAGCCGCGCCGACGGATCAGGATCGGCATACCAGGCTCCGCTCAACCCGCCGAGCTTGCTGGCGAAGGCACCCCACAAGCCGGGCCCCATCACCCGCACCTGCGACCTGTTGATCCCGGACGTGTGCAGCGCCACGATCGCTTCCTGCAACTGCAAGCCGGTGTCGCCAAGCAGAAGCGCGTCAAACGGCGGCGGCGGCAAAGGCAGTGATGGGGGCGGAGTAGCCGGCGCCGACCCGACAGGGCCCGCAGCGAGAGTGCCCGGCGCAGGAAGCGGTGCCGCTGGCGCGTCAGGCGCCAAAGCCGGTGCGCCTTGCGCCGACGGACCAACCGCCAGCGGGATTCCAGCCTGCTGGGTCTCCGCCTGTCGGGCTGCCTGGCGGCCGGTAAAGTCCGACAATTGCTTCATCGTCGCGTCGATGCTGTCCGCGGTGCCGGCATGGGTCAGGATCGTCGGCGGCGGCAGCCCCGCATCGGCACAGGCATGGTTCAGCCCGTCAGCCAGCGCGTTGCCGACCGCGTTCGACGGCAGCAGGGCGGCGATCCGGCTGCGCCCTTCCGCCTTGGCGGCGAACACCAGCCGCCGCATCTGCTGCTCGATCGTCACCCCCATGACCCAGACCCCAGGCTGGGCCTGTGTCACGTCGCTGGTGAAGGCCAGCACCGGAAGGCCCGCCGCGCGCGCGATCGGGGCCACTGCCGCCGTGTCGCCGGAGGTGAGCGGCCCCAGGATGATCGCATCGCCTCCCGCAACGGCAAGCTGCGCCGCATGAACGGCTCCGCCCGGTGCCGCCGTGTCATGCACGTCGAGGCTCGGGCTGCCGGGAGCCGACAACGCCAGCCTCGCGGCACGCAGCATGTCTCCGCCCAGCGTCCCGTTCGGGCCGCTCAGCGGCAACAGGATGCCGACCTTCCGGTCGGGGCCATCAAGCGCCACCGCGCCTGGCTGCTGCGCCGGAGGCGCGGACGGGGCCGAAGCCTGACCGAACGGCATCAGCGTGGTGCACCCGGAACCAAGCAGGCTGGATGCGAGCAGGGACAGCCGAAGCGACCGCACGATCCGTTGACGGCCAGGAGCGACCGGCGCCCATTGCCGCCATGCCCGAAGACCCGTCATACGCTTCCCCCGTTCCACCCGAGCAAGACCTCCTAGCACAGGACCCGCCATCCGGCGCCGCCTCGTTCGTGATGCCAGGCTTGACGCTCGTGTCCACCCCGATCGGCAACCTCGGCGACATCAGTGAACGTGCGGTGGGCGTGCTGCGGCACGCCGATCTGGTGCTGTGCGAAGACACCCGCATGACCGCCCGGTTGTTCTCCGCCAAAAACATCCCGGCTCGCACCGAACCTTTGCACGAGCACAACGAGCGGCATCGCATCCCGGCCCTGATCGACCTGCTGAAAGCCGGCCAACGGATCGCCCTGGTGTCCGACGCCGGAACCCCGCTTCTGTCCGATCCTGGATATCGTCTGGTTCGGGCCGCGATCAGCGAAGGGCTTCCGGTCGGCGCAGTACCCGGCGCCAATGCGGCGATCACCGCCCTGACCCTGTCCGGCCTACCGCCGCATCCGTTCCTGTTCGTGGGCTTCCCGCCACCGCGTTCCGCCGCCAGGAGAAGCAGCTTCGCAATCCTGCGCGCCGCCGAACGCGCTGGCCTGTCGGCGACGCTGATCTGGCACGAGGCGCCGCATCGGCTCGCGGAAGCGCTCGCCGATCTTCGTGCCGTGTTCGGCGATCGCGACGCGGCGGTAGCGCGCGAGTTGACCAAGCGGTTCGAGGAAGTCCGGCGCGGCACCCTGGCCGACCTCGCCACCCACTACCAGCGGCAGCAGGCGCGTGGCGAGATCACCGTCCTGGTCGGCCCTCCACCGGACGAGGCGGCCGGACAGGATGAACTCGACACCCGGCTCAACGCCGCTCTTGCAACCCATTCGGTCAAGGATGCCGCAACCCTGGTCGCCGGCGCGGTCGGACTGCCACGGCGCACCGTCTATGCCAGGGCGATGGAACTCGCTGCGAAAGGCAGCCGGTCACCGATACACGGAAGCGAAAACAACGAGCAGGGCCAGCCGAAGGGGTGAGGCTGGCCCTGCGATCCGTCAAGGCTTGAGAACGTCGCGCACAGCATCCTTGCCTTTGCCGACGCCTTCCTGAACGTTGCCGCCTGCCTTCTCGGCCACGCCTTCGGCTTCGAGCCGCTCGTTACCCGTGACCTTGCCAGCGCCTTCCTTCACGGCACCCTTGACTTGGTTGGCGAGGCCGTCGATCCGGTCCTTGTCCATGGCTATCTCCTGTGCGGCATGACACCGCAACGAAAGAACGGGCCCCACCCGGCCCGGTTCCTCCTCGCGTGGACTGCGCAACAGGGTCAGGCGCTACCGGTCGGCGGCCTTTGTATTGAACAGGCCGGCAGACATGGCAGCTCCAGCGACAAGGTCGAACAGGTCGATCCGGGTTTCGCGTCCCTGTGCGTCGACCACGCTCCATCCGCGCAGCGCAAGCGGCGCCTCGTTCATGAACACCGTCAGGCTGCCGTCCGACGGGCTCGCGCTGCGCACCAGCGTAACCTGCAGCATGCCGTTGTCGTGTCGGAATCCGGTCACCGTCACGTCGCCGGACAGGCTCAGCTGCGGCCGAAGCAGCAATCCGAGCGGGGTCTTGTCCAGCGGGATCTCGGTGGTCTGCTGCAGCGCGCTGTCGGTGAACACCAGCCGCCCGCCGCCCGCCACCAGCAACAGCGGGCTCGGCTTGTCGTACTCAAACCGCATCCGGCCGGGTCGGTCGAGCCACACCACGCCGGTGGAGCGCTTGCCATCCGGCGCGATCTGCTGGAACCGCCCCTTCAGCGTGGTGATGCCGTTCAGCGTCTCCTGGATGCGGTCGATCCAGCCCCGGTCGGCCGGCGTGAGCGTCGCCACCGGCGTCTCAGCCCGGACTGGAACAGCTCCCGCAACGAAGGCCGACAGCGACAAGGCGAACAGGAGGATGCGGGACATGGGCCCATCCTAACTCACACCGAGCCGATCAGCACCCCAGCCGCAAACACCAGCCCCCCGCCGAACAGGATCTGCACTGCTGCCGACAACAACGGCGTGTCCTGGTAACGCCAGCGTATCCAGGAAATCAGCGCCAGCTCCACCACCACCACGATGCCGGCCACCAGCAGCGCCTCGGAAAAACGCGGGATCAGGAACGGCAGGGTGTGGCCTATGCCGCCCGCAGTCGTCATCAGCCCGCAGATCAGCCCGCGCAGCATAGGCGCCCCGCGCCCGGACAGTTTGCCGTCGTCCGACAGCGCCTCGGCGAAGCCCATGGAGATGCCGGCCCCGACCGAGGCTGCGATGCCGACCAGGAACGCGTTCCACGGCAGGTGAGTGGCGAACGCCGCCGCGAACACCGGCGCCAGCGTCGATACCGAGCCATCCATCAGCCCGACCAGTCCCGGCTGCACCACCTGCAATACGAAGCGGCGGCGCGCCTGGTCGTCCTCGGTTTCGCGCTTGGACGCGGGCAGGCGACGCAACGCGATGTTGCCGGCCGCCTGCTCGTGCGCGTCCTCCGCTTCCGCCAGGTCGCCCAGCAGCCGGCGGATCCCCGCATCGGTCGAGCGCGACGCCGCCTGGCGGTAGAAGCGTGCGGCATCGCGCTCCATCTGGCTGGCGTGGCGCCGCATCGCCTCGATGCCCTGCCGCTGCACCTGCCATGCGGAACGCCGCTGCACGAAGCCCGCCACGTCCTGCCGGCGCACCAGGGGGATGTGTTCGCCGAAGCGCTGCGCGTACAGGTCGATCAGGCGCCGACGATGCTCCTGCTCTTCCTGCGCCATCTCGGTGAAGATGCCGGCACTGTCCGGGAAGTTCTCGCGCATCGCATGGGCGAAGTCGGCATAGATCCGCCCATCCTCCTCCTCGCTGGCGACGGCCAGGGCAAGCAGCTCGCGCTCGGTCAGCTCGTTGAATTTACGCATCGGCGATCATTTGTCCCGAACGCCCCGAAATTCAAGTCAAGGCCGCACCGATGCAAATGCTTCGCGACAGCAGGTGAAGTCCTGGAACAGCATCGATCCGGATCAATGCCGAAAGTGGCGCATCCCGGTGAACACCATCGCCACTCCCGCCTTGTCTGCCGCCGCGACCACCTCGGCGTCGCGGATCGAGCCGCCTGGCTGCACCACCGCGGTCGCCCCGGCCTCGATCGCCACTTCGAGACCGTCCGCGAACGGGAAGAACGCGTCGGACGCCACCACGCTGTTCTCCGTCAGCCGCCGGTCAAGCCCTGCCGCCCGGGCCGCCTCCTCGCCCTTGGCGGCCGCGATCCGCGCGGAATCCACCCGGCTCATCTGTCCGGCGCCGATGCCCACCGTGGCACCCTGCTTCACGTAGACGATCGCGTTCGACTTCACGTGCTTGGCGACGCGGAACGCCAGCCTAAGGTCGGCAAATTCCTCCTCGGTCGGCGCCCGCTTGGTCACCACCCGGAACGTGTCCGCCCGCCCGTTGTCGCGCGTCTGCGCCAGGAAGCCGCCGGACACGCTTTTCAGCACTACGCCCGGCGCACGCGGATCGGGCAGAGCACCGGTCAACAGCAGGCGCAGGTTCTTCTTGGCCGACAGCACCGCCTTTGCCCCGTCCGTCGCATCCGGCGCCACGATCACCTCAGTGAAGATCATCGCCATGCGCGTCGCCGCCGCCTCGTCCAGCACCCGGTTCACCGCGACGATGCCGCCGAACGCCGACACCGGGTCGCAGCGCAGCGCCAGCCTCCAGGCCTCCGCCAGGTCCTCCGCCTCGGCTACCCCGCAGGGGTTGGCGTGCTTGACGATCACCACCGCCGGCCGATCGAGCTCCGCCACCGCCTCGAACGCGGCGTCGGTGTCGTTGAGGTTGTTGTAGGACAGCGCCTTGCCCTGCACCTGCACCGCAGTGGCGATGCCGGGCCGGTTGCTGCCGTCGGTATAGAAGGCGGCGCCCTGGTGCGGGTTCTCGCCGTAGCGCAGGGCCTCCCGGCGGATGCCGGCCACCGCAAGCCGTTCCGGCAGCACGTCGCCGCGCTCGGCGTTGAACCAGGCGGCGATCGCGGCGTCGTAGGCGGCGGTGCGGCCATAAGCAGCACCCGCCCAGGCACGTCGGCTGGCCAGCGTGGCGCCGCGCAAGGTCCGCAGGCTGTCGATCATCCCGCCATACTGGTCCGGACCGGTCAGCACCGCGACATGCGCATGGTTCTTGGCCGCAGCCCGGATCAGTGCCGGCCCGCCGATGTCGATGTTCTCGATGCACGCCGCCGCCGCGGCCCCGGACGCCACCGTCGCCTCGAACGGGTAGAGATTGACGCAGACCAGATCGATCGGCGCGATCCCGTGCGCCTGCATCTGCGCCAGGTGTTCGGCCGAGTCCCGCCGTCCCAGGATGCCGCCATGGATCTGCGGCACCAGCGTCTTGACCCGTCCGTCCAGGATCTCCGGGAAACCGGTATGCGCCGACACGTCCTGCACGGCAAAGCCGGCCTCGCGCAGCGCCCTGGCGGAGCCGCCGGTGGACAGCAGCTCGGCTCCGTGCGCCGCCAGCGCCTGCGCCAGCGCCACCAGCCCGGTCTTGTCCGACACCGAGATGAGCGCGCGCCGGATCGGCAGGATGTCGTCGGCCATGGTGCAAGCTCCTTATCCGACGCCGTCGGGCTCGACCGCGGGGCGGGGCCGGACACGGGCCGCAAGGCCCGGAACACGCCACCCGGGACGAGGTGGAGCCGTGGCGTGGAGGGGTGTCTATCGCGCGGCGAACGCCGTGAGAAGCTGCGCGATCGTGCCCGGATCGCTTTCCTCCAGCACGCGCCGCGCCAGCCTGCGGCATTCATCGAGCGAGGCCTGACGCACCACCTGCTTCACCCGCGGGATCGCTGACGCGTTCATGCTGAACGAGCGCAGGCCCATTCCCATCAGCAGCGGCACCACTAGCGGGCTGCCGGCGATCTCGCCGCACAGCGACACCGGCCGGCGCAGACGCAGGGCTGCGTCGGTGGTCTGGCCGATCAAGCGCAGCACCGCCGGGTGCAGCGGGTCGTAGAGCGCCGACACATCGGTGGACGCGCGGTCGGTCGCCAGCGTGTACATGGCGAGGTCGTTGGTGCCGATCGCCAGGAACTCCGCCTCCAGCGCCAGGATCTCGGCACTCAGCGCCGCCGCCGGCGTTTCGATCATGACGCCGAGCGGCGGCAGCTTCTCCGGCAGGCGCACCCCGCGACGGCGCATGCGGCGCCCCACCCGTTCATAGATCTCGCGTGCCGCGCGCAGCTCCGCCAGCGTCGTCACCATCGGCAGCATGATCCGCACCGGGGCCTCGCCCGATATCCGCAGGATGGCCGCAAGCTGGGTTTCCATCACCGACGGGTGACGCAGCAGCAGGCGCAGGCCGCGCAGGCCCAGCGCCGGGTTGAGGTCGCCCGGTGCCAGGAACCCGGCCATCGCCTCGCTCTGCTTCTCCGAGCCCCAGTCGAGCAGGCGGATGGTGACGCAATCGCCGCCCATCGCCTCGACCACGCCGCGATACGCTTCCGCCTGCACTGCCTCGTCCGGCAGCTCGTCGGCGTTGATGAACAGGAACTCGGTGCGAAGCAGCCCGATCCCGGCAGCACCCGCCTGCGCGATCAAGGGAAGCTCGGCCGGCAGTTCCAGGTTGGCCTGCAGCTCCACCGCCTCGCCGCCGGACAGCCGGGCCGGCAACCGGCGCAGCCGGCCGAGGCGCTGGCGCTCGCCGGCATGGGCGATCACCGCGCGGTGCGCCGCCTCCAAAGTCGGCGGCGACGGGTCCAGCACGACCAGCCCGGCATCGCCGTCCACCACGACCTGGACCGGCGCCTGGGCGGCGGCCTGGCCCGCAACCGCAGCATAGGCGCCGGCGTGAACGCCCACGCGGGCAGCGGCGTGGGCGGTGAATCCCGCCACGCCCAGCACGGACGGGATGCCGAGTGCGCGCAGCATGATCGCGGTGTGGTCGGCGGTGCCGCCCTCGTCGGTCACCACCGCGGCGATGCGCGACGGGTCGATCAACGCCGCGTCGGCCGGACGGAGCTGCTCGGTGACCAGGACGCAGCCGACCGGCAGGGTGGCGAACGAGCGGAACGGCGCCCGGGCAAGGTTGCGCACCAGCCTGCGCCCGATCTCCCGGACTTCCTCGGCCTGCCGCGACGCCGAAGCGGCATCCTCGGCATCCGGCCCGGCCGATCCCAGACCCTTGGCGGCGAGGCGCCGGGCCAGCGCTTCCGCTTCCTCCGACACCGCCGCCTCGGCGTTCAGATGGTCGTCGGCGATCCGCCGCGCGGCATGGCGCAGCAGGCGGGACGGACCCAGCATCTGCCGGTAGGCGTCGAGCAGCGGCGCGATCTCGGCCTGGCTGTCCTCCGACAGAAAGGCGAGGCGCGCCTTCAGCTTCTGTAGCTGGTGGAGCGAACGCTGCACCGCCTCGTCGAGCCGGCGCAGCTCGGGCTCCACCTCGGCCGCCTCGAGCTTGCGCGCCGTGACGGAGGCGGGCGCCTCGGCGGCAAACGCCACCCGCCCGATGGCGATGCCGGAACAAACGCCAAGACCGGCAAACCGCCGCTCCTGGGGTTCCAGCGCGCGCGCCGTCCGCCGGCGCGCGGCAGCGGGCTTCGCAGACGCGGGTCCGCGCTTCAACCGTGCGTCGTCCGGTCCGCCGTCAATCGTGCTCATCGAAGCCGGACTCGACCAGCGTCGCCAGGGCGTCCAGCGCTTCCTGCGCGTCCCAGCCATCCGCGTCCGCCTCAAGCCGGATGGGCACGCCTCGTCCCGCACCCAGCATCATCAACCCCATGATCGATCGCGCCGATACCACCTCGCCGTCGCGCGACACGTCCACCGGCGTGTTGAAGCGCTCGGCCGTGGTCACGAACCGGGCCGCCGCTCGCGCATGCAGCCCGCGCAGGTTGACGATCGTGACGGTGCGGACGAGGCGGTCAGGGGGCGTGGCAGCCGGCGTTCGGTCGGTCGGAACCATGCAGGATGGTCGACCCTGCGCTTCAGCTGGCCAGCGCGACGGTGCGCTGGTGGACATGGATGGCCGACGCGTCGAGCGACTGGCAGCAGGCGGCGCCGCCGAGGCAGGCTTCGGGCAGGCGGGATGCGGCGGCGATGTACTTCCGTCCAACCGTTTCGGCGATGTCAATGCACTCGGCCAGCGTGCTGTGCGAGCGGATCTTGCCCAGCTTGACCAGCATCGGCAGGTTCAGCCCGGCGATCACCTCGGTGCCCGGCCGCGCCAGCATCGCCACCGCCAGGTTGGACGGCGTGCTGCCGAACATGTCGGTCAGGACAATGACGCCATCACCGCGGTCAACCGAGTTGGTCGCCTGCTCGAGGTCGCGCCGCCGTGCCTGTATGTCGTCGTCCGCCGCGATCGACAGGGTTTCCATCTGCCCCTGCGGGCCGACCACATGCTCCATGGCCGCACGCAAGGAGGTGCCGATCTCGCCATGGGTGATGAGAACGAGCCCGATCACGATGCGGCCGGCGTTGCGGCGTCGCTGGCCAGTCCGGCCAAATCCAGTCCAGCCAAATCATGATGTTTCACGATACGCAGCCAGCTGCCTCATCGGCAGCGCTCCATCCTGTTGGGCTAGACATCCTGCCGGGTGGGCACGCCTTGCGCCGTCGGGCGACGGAGCAATCGCAGCTAGGACAGCAACCTGTCCAGAAATCGTTAACGCTAGACCCGCCACGCGGCGGACAATCGCCTGACCGGCGTCCTGTCATACAAGGGAAATATGAAGCCCGAGAACAAGTTGCGCCGCATCATTACAGCATGTGTCATGTTTTAGGAACATATCTGATATGTCCTCAAAGCGTCACGGCTCAGCCTTGGGCAGGCCGCCGACCTGCAGGAGGCGATCACCGAGGATGCAGTCCAGGGCTATTTCTGTTCGAAACGCGGCGGACGCCGCGAACGGGGCGACGCGCAGCATCGGCAGGCCGAGCCCCGGATGCATACGGGGTTCCGGCAGCCGTTCCGCGGGCCCCAGGCCGGCTACGGTGTCGTCCAGGGCCATCACCAGCCGGAGCGGCACCGGGGCGACGTGATCCATGCGCAGCAGGCCGATCCCGCGCAGCTCGATCAGCCCCGCCAGTGCCGGTGGCGGCGCCGCCCAGCCATTCTCGACCACAACCTGATCGTCGGCGACTAGGCCGAAGCCCCGGTCGATCAGCCGGAGCAGCAGGTCCGACTTGCCGCAGCCGGGCTGGCCGAGCAGCAGGACGCCGATCCCGCCCCGGACGGCGCAGCTGCCATGAAGGCGGAGCACCCCTTGCACGTCGAACCTCCTGGACGGGCATGCTGAACTTCATCGTGACAAGTCCCGCGGTCGTCTCAAAATGGGTTGAACTTCTCTTAATAATAACGCAGTTGTGACTGGGATGGGCACCCGGAGGCTACATGCTGATAATGACGCAGGATGAGGAACCGGGAACCGCACGGATCGAGCGCCGCCCGGTTAGCGGACGGCAGGAAGTGCGCGTGCGTCGCATCACCGGCTTCGACCGCAGTCGGAACGGCTTTTCGCGCCGCCTGTCCGAGCAGTGCCGTCAGGCGCTGGCGAACGGTGCCCGCTCTCTGGAAACGGCTGGCCTGTCGATGCAGGACGTGGTGCGGGTGATCTACCTGGTGCACGACGCGGATGCGTTTCCTGCCTGCTTCCCGCTTCTGCGCGACGCGTTCGGCGATGCACGCCCGGCGGCGACCATGCGTCTGGTCAGCGGCTTCGATAGCCCGCACGTCAAGATCGAGCTGGAGCTGATCGCCCACGCGCGCGCGGCCTGATCCCGGCGTTCCCGACATCCTGCAGGGCTTCGACGCTTCACGTCAGACGAGCCGCGGCCTATTGAGCCGATAGATCGCGGCGTGCTGCGATCGGAACGGGCGCAGCATCAATCCGGGAACCGTCATGACCGCCTGTGTCCCGGACGAGAACGAGGCCGAGCGCGCGGAGCTGCGCCTGTCCCTGCTGCGCGCCGAGGCGCGCCTTGCCGCTCTGAGAGGGGAAGTGCGGCACGCGCAGCAAGCGCACGAGGCACTGCTGCGTCGTCCGCTTCCGGCACCACCTCCCGAACCGGTCGACACCGTCGCGCTGCTCGCCCCGCTGCAGGCCCCATTGCTGGCCCGGATCGCGCAGCAGGATGCCGAGATCGCGCTGCTGGCGCGTCATCTGGACGCGTTCCGCGCCAGTGCCATCTGGCGGGCCACCTGGCCGCTGCGCCGCGTGCTGGACCAGCATCCAGTCCTGGCCCGCACTGGTCGGCGCGCCCTGCGGGCCGGCTGGTGGACGCTCACTCTGCAATGGCCGGCGCGGCTGCGGCAACGGGCAGCCTGGCGCGCGGTCCATCCGGCGCTTGCCGATGATCCGCCTCCCGCGCCGGCGGACGCACCGGTTGCGCTGCCGCCGTTCGAGCCCGCACCAGACGCCGCGGTGCCGGAAGCGCTTCCTCTCCTGGTGCTGCCGACCGCCAGGGCCCCGGTGGTGTCGGTGATCGTTCCCGCCTTTGGCCAGGTGCCGGCCACGCTGCGTTGCCTGCGCGCCATCGCCGCGTCCGAGACCGAGACCCCATTCGAGGTGATCCTCGCCGAGGACGCGTCCGGCGACCCGGAGGTGGCGCAGCTGGAGGAGGTCGTCGGCCTGCGCCTGCTGCGCCGGACCACCAACCTTGGCTTCCTGCACAACTGCAACGAGGCGGCGCTGCACGCCCGCGGCCGCTACCTCC
>CAXTCK010000030.1:22482-26217 GCA_964242425.1 uncultured Acetobacteraceae bacterium
CGCGCTGAAGGACGCCGGCTGGCTGGTCAAGTTCTGGCCGCAGAACCGCGCCCACAACCGGTACACCCACCTGCTGGAGACCATGGGCATCGAGGTGCTCGACCACCGCCAGCCGGAAAGCTTCGGCGACTGGATCGCCCGCAACGGTTCCACCTTCGACCACGTGCTGACCATGCGGCCGACCGTCGCGGTCGAGTTCGTATCCGACCTGCTTCGCCACACCCGGGCCCAGCTTTCCTTCTATGGCGTCGACGTGCACCACCTGCGCATGCGCCGCCAGGCGGCCCTGCAGGGCGACCTTTCCCTGGCACACGAGGCGGACGAGATGGAGCGGCTGGAGCGCAGGCTCTGGGGCGTGTTCGACGTGATGCTCTACCCATCGGAGGTCGAGGCCGAGCTGGTGCGGCGGATGGTGCCGGCAGCCTCCGCCTACGGCATCGTGCCCTTCAGCTTCGACCGCTTTCGCACCCGCACCACGCCGCCACCGGCACCTGCCATCCTGTTCGTCGCCGGCTTCGCCCACCCGCCCAACGTCGACGCCGCCATCTGGCTGGTGCGGGAGATCCTGCCCCTGGTGCGCGCCGCCGTCCCGCAGGCGACCCTGGTGCTGGCCGGTTCCCATCCAACCGCCTCGGTGCGGGCGCTCGCCGGCGACAACGTGATCGTCACCGGCAGCCTGGACCAGGACGCGCTCGACACGCATTACCGCATCGCCCGGGTCGGGATCGTGCCGCTCCGCGTCGGCGCCGGAGTGAAGGGCAAGGTGGTGGAGGCGATGCAGCAGGGCCTGCCGCTGGTCACCACGACCATCGGCGCCGAAGGGCTGCCCGGCCTGGAGCAGGCGGCGCGCGTCGCCGACACGGCAACCGCCCTGGCGGAGGCGGTGGTGCTCCTGCTGCGCGACGATCACGCCTGGAGCGCCCGCTCGGCGGTCCAGCGCGCCTACGTGTCGCAGCGCTTTTCCCGCGCAGCACTCGCCGCCAGCCTGTTCGCAGCGCTTGAACCGGCGACGCCGCAACATGGATCCGGTCCCGGCTGACCGGCAGCGCCCACCGCGCGCGAGAATAACGGTTTCGGCGCGTCCGAAACCGGCCTATCCCACGCGGCACGTGGCCCTTGATGCGGCTTACCCTTGAAAGGTCGACCATGAACGGAACGGATATCGCGCGGGTGCAGTCCTACCTGCGCAAGCTGCTCGGCAACGAGCAGGTCAACGTCGTGGCGCCGCCGCGCAAGGGTGCCACCACCGAAATCGCAGTCGGGCGCGAGGTGATCGGCACCGTGCATCGCGACGAGGAAGAGGGCGAGGTGTCGTACTCGATCCACATCACCGTGCTGGAGGAGGACCTGGCGCCGGTCGCCGAGGCGGCCCCGGCGCCGTCGGGCAGAACGGCCGGAACGCGCCGCTGAGATTGCCGACCAATCCGTTCGATCCGGGGGCCGGTGCCGGTTGACGCCCGAACTTGGGCGCTTCTAGAAGAAGGCTGTATGACAGCATTGTCTGGGATGGAGGAACCGCCTGGGCGGCTGCTCCGACCGGCAGCGGCAACACATGATCGAACGCGCAGTGTCGAACAATTCCAGGATCCGGGCGAGGCTGACCGGTCTCGTCAGCCCGGTCAGCCAGCGGCCGTTGTTCAAGATCGAGGATAGCGCAGGACGCGTCCTGCGGCGGATCGGCAGCGCGCGCTGCGCCACGGAAGCGCTGGCGCACTACTGGCGCGCGGTCGGTCGTGATGCCAAGTTCGCCCCTGCCATGGTCGAACCGCCTTCCGACGCACGACTGCGCCGCCGGATCGAGGCGGCGCGTTCACACGGCCGCAATGCGCTGCATGCGGACATGCAGACCCGCGAGCTGCCGCTGCCCGATCCCGGAGAGCAGCCGGCCCCGGCGCCCCGCCCGGCATCACGCCAGCGTCGCACCCAGGCTGCGGACCGCGAGCCGGATCTGTTCGGCTCGGCCGAACCGGACGCCGTCACGCCCGACACCCTGCCGATGCCCGACGCCCCCCGGACGATAGCGGAGCCCGAACCCGAACCAGCGGCGGCGGTCGCGGAGCCTGCTCCGCCCCCGGGACCGGAAGTCCCGTCCGGTTCCTTTCATCTCGATCCATATGCGACGCTTCTGCAGCAGGTCGACCCGCGCAACCTTCGTCCAAACGACCGCAACGACTCCTACCTGTACCACGTCACCAATGGCACGGAGGCGGCGACCGCGCTGGAAGCCGGGCTGACGGTGAGTGCTCACGACCCGATCATCCTGACTGAGCGACAGGGGGTGCAGTACTGGCTGTCGGTGGTGGCGGAGGATTTCGACGTGATCCTGGACGGGCCTGCGAACCTGGCGGTGCTGCGGCTGCGCCGGATCGCCGTTGAATCCCTGATCGAGCCGGATCCGGACGCGTCACGCAGCGCCGGGTGCGGCTGCTACCTGCTGACCGGCGGCCCTGATGCCAGCCCTGGCGCCGGGCGCTAGCGGGAAACGAAGCTGCCGGCGAAGAACGCCAGCACCGCCTCGGCATCGACGTCCACCGCCACCGCCTGCGACGAATGCGCGTCCCAGGCGCCGAGTGGGAACGGCGAGTCCTTCGGCTTCTGGATGGTCTGGCCCGCGGCGAGACCGCCGCACACCACCCGGACCGGCCCGCGCCTGAGGGTGAACAGGTCCGGCCGCAGCGCATAGACCACCGCCAGGCTGTCATGCGCAAAGATGCCGTCCAGCCGGCGCGAGCGCTGGTGGAAGGCGTGGTAGCCCCGCGACACCTCGTGCAGGAACCGGCCGTCCTCACCGCCGTCACGGCCCAGGCGGTCGAGGTAGGCCCCGTCCATCACCACCTGCTGCGTCACGTCGAGGCCGATCACCGTCACCGGCCAAGATGCGGTGAACACCCTGTCGGCGGCCTCGGGATCGTTGGCGATGTTGGCCTCGGCCACCGGGGAAACGTTGCCGGTATGGCCGTGGCTGCCGAACGCGCCGCCCATCACCACCACGCCCTGCGCCAGCCGGGCGATCTCCGGGTCCTTGTCCAGGGCCCGGGCGAGGTTGGTCAGCGGGCCCACGGCCAAGATCGTCACCTCGTGCGGGTTCTCGCGGATCAGGTCGATCATCATGCGGTGGGCGCGACGGCCATCCGGCACGGCGACGGGCCGCTCCGGAACGACGATGTCGCCCAGCCCGTTCTGCCCGTGCACGTGCGGCGCGGGTTGTCCCTGCTTGTTGGTCAGGGTGACGCCGGAGCCCTGCGCCACCGGAGCAGGGAAGCCGAGCCGGTCCTTCAGGAACAGCGCGTTCCGGGTCACGGTGTCGATGTCGGCGTTGCCGTGCACGGTGGACACGCCGAGCAGCTCGAGCTGCGGACTGCGGACTAGCAGGCAAAGCGCCATCGCATCGTCCACCCCGGGGTCGGTGTCGAAGATCACCTTGCGCATCAAAGGCTCCGCCGGTCGTCGTGGCCCCCAAGCAAAGACCCCAGCGAGCGGAAACGCAACCGGTGCCTCAGTCGGGCATCCAGCCATCCGCCTTCAACACCTCGCCAGCCAGATAAAGGCTGCCACAGATCAGCACCCGGCCGGGCAGGGCATCGGACCGGGCCAGACGGGGCAGCACTGCGGCGATCGTCGGTCCCGGCACCGCTTTTCCCTGCGAGGCAGCAACGATCGCATCCACTGGCAGGGCGAGGTGCTGGCCCGGCTCGGCAACCGCCCAGACGCTGGCGGCCCGGGGCAGCAGGGGAT
>CAXTCK010000031.1:0-24744 GCA_964242425.1 uncultured Acetobacteraceae bacterium
CGCTGGCTCGGCGGCATGCTGACCAACTGGAAGACCATCACCGGCTCGATCAAGCGCCTGCGCCAGATCGAGGAGATGCTGTCCGGCGACACCCAGGGCTTGACCAAGAAGGAGATCCTGGAGATCACCCGCGACCAGGAGAAGCTGGAGCGGTCGCTTGGTGGCATCAAGGAGATGGGCGGCCTGCCCGACATCCTGTTCATCATCGACACCAACAAGGAGAAGCTGGCGGTCGAGGAAGCCGGCAAGCTCGGCATCCCCGTAATCGCGGTGCTGGACAGCAACTCCGACCCGGCCGGCGTCACCTTCCCGATCCCGGGCAACGACGACGCGATCCGCGCCATCACCCTGTACTGCGACCTGATCTCGTCGGCGGTGCTGGACGGCATCTCCGCCGAGCTCGGCGCCTCCGGCCAGGACTACGGTGCTGCCGAGGAGCTGCCGGTCGAGCTGGTGCCGGAGCTGTCGGCGTCCGAACCGGCGCCGGCCGCCGCCGCGCAGTAAACTCCGGCGGCGCCGTCGCGGCGGCAGGAGCCTCCGCGACGGCGCCTACCCGACCTGGACCCTGATCTGGATCAACAATGCGGCGCCCCGTCCCCGGATGGATGGGCGTCGCCATGGCTGATGGAGCGAACGAGATGGCGGAAGTCACGGCTGCCCTGGTGAAGGACCTGCGCGAGAAGACCGGCGCCGGCATGATGGACTGCAAGAAGGCCCTGGGCGAGACCAGCGGCGACGTCGAGCAGGCGATCGACTGGCTGCGCAAGAAGGGCCTCGCCGCGGCGGCGAAGAAGTCCGGCCGCGTGGCCGCCGAGGGCCTGGTGGCGGTGGCCTCCGCGCCGCGCGTCGCCGCCATGGTCGAGGTCAACGCCGAAACCGACTTCGTTGCCCGCAACGAAAGCTTCCAGAACTTCTGCGAGACCGTCGCCCGCATCGCGCTGACCGTCGGCGAGGACATCGAGGCGATCAAGGCGGCCGACTTCCCAGGCGCCGACAAGACCGTTGCCGAGCAGCTCACCCACCTGATCGCCACCATCGGCGAGAACATGAGCCTGCGGCGCGCCCGCGTGCTGCGCGTGCCGTCCGGCGTGGTCGCCACCTACGTGCACTCCGCGCTGCGCCCCGGCATCGGCAAGATCGGCGTACTGGCTGCGATCGAGGCGCCGTCTGAAAGCGACGCGCTGGAGCTGCTCGGCCGACAGGTCGGCATGCACGTCGCCGCCACACGCCCGGCGGCGCTGGATGTCGACGCGGTCGACCCGGCAGCGCTGGAGCGCGAGCGCGCGGTGCTGGTCGAGCAGGCCCGCGCCTCCGGCAAGCCTGAGGCCATCATCGAGAAGATGGTCGATGGCCGGGTGCGCAAGTACTACGAGGAAGTGGTGCTGCTGGAGCAGGTCTGGGTGCATGACGGCGAAAGCCGGGTGAAGGCCGTGGTCACCAAGGCCGGCGGCAAGCTCGTCGGCTTCGACCGCTATCAGCTTGGCGAGGGCATCGAGAAGGAGACTACCGACTTCGCCGCCGAGGTCGCCGCGGTGTCCGGCGTCGGCCGTCCCGCCGCCTGACGCGACGAGCCGGCGCTCCCGATGGAATGGGAGGCGCCGGCGATCGTGCTGTCCGCGTCGGCTTACGGGGAGGGCGGCGCGGTCGCCCACGTGCTGACCGGGCAACACGGCGCCTATCGTGGTTTGGTGCGCGGCGGCAGCGCACGCGGCAACGTCGCCACTTGGCAGGCCGGCAACCTGGTCACCGCGCACTGGTCCGCCCGCCTGCCCGAGCAGCTCGGCACGCTGAAGGCTGAGCTAGTGCATCCGTCCGCCGCCCGGTTGATGCAGTTCGCCCTGCCGCTTGCCATGCTGAGTGCCGCTTGCGCCGTGGCCGATGGCGCCCTGCCGGAACGCGAGCCGCATCCGCAGGTCTTCGACGGGCTGACCCGGCTGCTGACCCTGCTCAGCCTCGAACCGGCGCAAGGCGCCGCCACCGGACCGGCGGCGCTGCTGCGCTGGGAAGCAGCGCTGCTGACCGACCTCGGCTACGGGCTCGACCTGTCCTCCTGTGCCGTCACCGGCAGCACCGACGGTCTTACCCTGGTATCGCCACGCACCGGACGTGCGGTATCGACCGATGCCGCCGGAACCTGGCACGATCGCCTGCTGCGCCTGCCGCCCTTGTTCCGTAATCCCGACGACGACGGGACCCCGGAGGACTGGCATGACGGTCTGCGCCTGACCGGTCATTTCCTCGCCCGCGACGTGTTCGGACAACGCCACCGCCCGGTGCCCGCGGCACGCGACCGCTTGGCGGACGCCGTCGCCGCGCTGGCGCACCCGCCGCAGGCGGACAGCCGGTCCCGAGATGCGTTTTCTGGACCGGAATGATGTGATCAATGGCAGACCCGAAACAGGAACGACACGATACTGAACGCCGCGAGCCATCCGAAAACATCATCGCCGCCTGCGTGAACCTCACCAAGGGGCCCCTAGGCGTGGTCTTCGAGGATGGGATCGCCACCAAGCCGGGTGCCGGACAGCGACGTCAGCTCCAGGTCCTGATCAGGCTCAAGAGCCTTTACGTGTGCGGAGGGTTCAACCGCTACGGCAGTTGCTTTATCGCCAAGGACTGCGAGCACCCGATGAGCTCCGACGTGAAGCTGCCCTACAGCGTCGATTGCCCACGGCTTGGCTACAACCGGAGCGGTCCGCTGACAAGGCGACCGTCACGCTCGCAACGCTGCACTGGCGCTCCTGCAAAATGCATCCACGTCGGCACGTCCCGACCTTCAAGGACTCGACCGTCAAGGTGGCCATCGGCTTGTCGGAAGCGATGGGGATTCCGACGTGATGGTGGCGATCATCAAGGGCCAGGGGCGAGGCCGTCTCAACTGGGACAACAGCCGGCCGGACAATCAGGTTCTCAGTCCCGCCTAGTTGTCGCCGGCCTGCTTATCCGCCTCCGGCTAACTCTCAAGCGATCGCAGCGCTTTTCCACCGGACGCATGCAGCTCCCGATAGCGATCCAACCGCTGCGCGTAGGCATCGGCCAGCGCCGGATCCGGCATGATCTCCTCTTCCCGCTCCGGCGCGGTACACACCTGCTCCGGCGCCTCGCCGGTGACCGCCATCCGGGCCAGCCTCGCCGCCCCGAACGCCCCGCCGTGCTCGCCTGCCGCCAGCCGGCGCAGCGGGATGCCCAGCGCCGAGGCGATGATCGCGATCCAGGTGCGCGACCGCGACCCGCCGCCAATCACGTCGGCACCCGTCACCACCGTGCCGGACGCCGCCAGCGCGTCCAGGCAGTCGCGCATGGAGAACGCCACCCCTTCCAGCACCGCCTGGGTCAAGCCGGCGCGGTCGGTGTCATAGGACAGCCCAGCGAACGCCCCGCGCAGGGCGCCGTCGTTGTGCGGGGTGCGCTCGCCACCGAGATAGGGCAGGAACAGCGCCTCCGCCGGCCGGGTCGGCATCGCCACCTCGGCCAGCAATGCCGCCTCGTCGCGCCCGGCGATCCCCGCCCACCACGCTAGCGATGCCGCCGCCGACAGCGTCACCCCCATCTGGTGCCAGGTGGCCGGGATCGCATGGCAGAACGCATGCACCGCCGCCGCCGGATACGGCCGGAACCGATCGGTGGTGGCGAACAGCACGCCCGAGGTGCCGAGCGACACGAACGCGTCGCCGGCTCGGATCGCCGACAGCCCGATCGCACCCGCCGCGTTGTCCCCGGCACCCCCTGCCACCACCGGCGCCCGCTGCATGCCCCAATCCCGCGCCAGCTCCGGCCGCAGCGTTCCCGCCGGCGCGCTGCCTTCCACCAGGCGCGGCATCGCCGAGCGGTCGAGCCCAGTCGCGGCCAGCGCAGCATCCGACCAGTCGCGCGCGCCCACGTCGAGCCACAGCGTGCCGGACGCGTCCGACATCTCCTCGATCAGCTCGCCGGTCAGCCGGTAGCGGATCC
Organism: uncultured Acetobacteraceae bacterium; assembly: GCA_964242425.1. Lineage (GTDB taxonomy): Bacteria > Pseudomonadota > Alphaproteobacteria > Acetobacterales > Acetobacteraceae > Lichenicola. The sequence goes on from CAXTCK010000031.1 coordinate 3,952, forward strand.
ACGCCTTGGGCAGCAGCACGGTGCGCGTCACCGCGAACAAGGCCGGCTCGTGCTCGCGCACCCACAGCAGTTTCGGCGCCGTGAATCCAGGCATGGCGATGTTGCCGGCCACCTGACGTGATCCCGGGAACGCCTGCTCGAACGCCGCGCATTCCGCGGTCGCGCGCACGTCGTTCCACAGGATCGCCGGGCGCAGCACCGCGCCAGCGCCGTCCAACAGGACCGCGCCATGCATCTGCCCGGACAGACCGATGCCGGATACCGCCGCCAATGCCGCGCCGTGCTCGCGCCCGAGCGCCGCCACCGCCTCGAGCGTCGCCTGCCACCAGGCTTCCGGGTCCTGCTCGCTGTGCCCGGGTGCCGGCCGCGACACCCCCAGCGTGACGGTGGCGCTGCCAACCGGGTGCTGCTCGCCATCGACCAGCAGCGCCTTGACGGCCGAGGTGCCGTAGTCGAGCCCCAGGAACATCAGGCGACCAGCTGGTGCCGGACCAGCCTGGGCAGCGCCAAGCCCTCGGCGTCGAACAGGTGGCAGGCGGCGCCATCCGCCGACACACGCACCTGGTGGTGCGCTTCCACGGCCGATGTTCCCTCGACCTGGACGATCAGGTCGTCGCGCCCTTCGGCACCCAGGTGCAGCAGGGTGAGCCCACCAAGCCGCTCCACCAGCCTGACCTCGCCCGCGATCGGCCCGTTCGGATCGATGCGCATCGCTTCCGGCCGTATGCCGATCCTGACCGGCGCGCCAGGCTGCATCGCACCTGCGGCCACCTCCACCACGATCTGCGCGCCCGACGGCAGCCTGACCTCGACCCCGCCGTTGCCCGCCGCCACCACGGCGGCGTCGATGATGTTCATGCGCGGGCTGCCGATGAAGCCGGCGACGAAGATGTTGGCCGGGTTGTGGTACAGCTCCAGCGGCGAGCCGACCTGCTCCACCCGTCCGGCCTGAAGCACCACGATCTTGTCGGCCATGGTCATCGCCTCGACCTGGTCATGGGTAACGTAGATCATGGTGGTGGCCAGCTCCTCGTGCAGGCGCGCGATCTCGATGCGCGTCTGGCCGCGGAGGGCGGCGTCGAGGTTGGACAGCGGCTCGTCGAACAGGAACACCTTGGGCGCCCGCACGATGGCCCGCCCGATCGCCACGCGTTGCCGCTGCCCGCCGGACAGGTCCTTGGGCTTGCGGTCCAGGTATGGCCCCAACTGCAGGATGCGCGCGGCTTCCTTGACCTTGGTGTCTCGCTCCGCCTTGGGCACCTTCGCCAGCCGAAGCGCGAAGCCCATGTTGTCCGCCACCGTCATGTGCGGATAAAGCGCATAGGACTGGAACACCATCGCGAGGCCCCGCTCGGAGGGCCCCACGTCGTTGACGCGCTGGCCGTCGATCGTCAGGTCGCCGCCGGTGATCTGCTCCAGCCCTGCGATCATGCGAAGCAGGGTGGACTTGCCGCAGCCCGAGGGGCCGACGAACACGACGAACTCGCGGTCGTCGATGTCGAGATCGATTCCCTTGATGACCTCGACCGGGCCGTAGGCCTTGCGAACGTTGCGAAGCGAGAGGGTGGCCATGATGGGTTCCTACTTGACCGCGCCGAAGGTCAGTCCCTGCACCAGCTGCTTCTGGCTGAACCAGCCGAAGATCAGGATCGGCGCCACCGCCATGGTCGACGCGGCCGACAGCTTGGCGAAGAACAAACCTTCCGGCGACGAGAACGACGCGATGAAGGCGGTGAGGGGGGCAGCGTGCGACGAGGTGAGGTTGAGGCTCCAGAACGCCTCGTTCCAGCACAGGATCAGCGACAACAGGCCGGTGGAGGCGACGCCCGGCAGCGTCAGCGGCATCAGCAGGTGCCATACCTCGCCCCAGGTGGTGGCGCCGTCCATGCGGCCGGCTTCCAGGATCTCGTGCGGAACCTCCTTGTAGAAGGTGAACAACATCCATACGACGATCGGAAGGTTCATCAGCGCGTAGATGATGATCAGTCCGGAGCGCGTATCGAGCAGCCCGGTGCTGCGGAACAGCAGGTAGATCGGCACCAGCACGCCCACCGGCGGCAGCATCTTGGTCGACAGCATCCACAGCAGGGTGCCGCGGGTACGCGCCGTGGGATGGAACGCCATGGAATACGCTGCCGGGATCGCCAGCAGCAGCGCCAGGATCGTGCCGCCGATGGAGATCGCGATGCTGTTGAAGGCGAAGGCGAGGTAGTTGGCGCGCGCGAACACCTCGCCATAGGATGCCAGCGTCGGCTGGAAGAATAGCCGCGCCGCGATGGCGTCGGTCTCGCTCTTGAAGCTGGTCAGCACCATCCAGAAGATCGGAAAGAACAGCAGCAGTGCCACCGCCCATCCGAGCACGGCGACCAGCACGCGTCTGGCCAGGCTGTCTGTCATCTCAGGTCTCCAGCCTGCGGGCGACCGTGCGCACCAGGAAGAAGGCGACGATGTTGGCCAGCACGATTGCCACCACGCCGCCGGCGGACGCCCCACCCACGTCGAACTGCAGCAGTGCGCGGGAATAGATCAGGAAGGCGAGGTTGGTGGTGGCGTTTCCCGGCCCGCCCGAGGTGGTGACGAAGATCTCTGCAAACACGCTGAGCAGGAAGATCGTCTCGATCATGATCACCACGCTGATCGCCCGCGACAGATGCGGCAGCGTGATGAAGAAGAACTGGGCGATCACGCCGGCCCCGTCCATGCGGGCAGCCTCGCGCTGCTCGTTGTCGAGCGACTGCACCGCCGTCAGCAGGATCAGCAACGCGAAGGGAAGCCACTCCCACGACACGATGGCGATCACCGAGATCAGCGGGAATTGCGAGAACCAGTCCACCGGTTGCATCCCGAAGGCGTGCGCGACCACGCCGAGCACCCCGTAGATCGGGTGCATCATCAGGTTCTTCCACACCAGCGCCGCGACCGTCGGCATGACGAAGAACGGAGAGATCGCCAGCACCCGGGCGACGTTGCGCCCAGGGAACGGCTGGTTGAACAGCACCGCGAGCAGGGTGCCAAGCCCCACCGTGATCACCAGCACCGAAACCAGCAGCACCAGAGTGTTACGGAGCGAGGCCCAGAAGTCCGGGTCGGTGACCAGATAGGCATAGTTGTTGATCCCGGCGAAGCCGTGCGTCGTCGGGTCCAGCAGGTTGTAGTTCCTGAACGAGAACCACAGCGTCATCGCCAGCGGGACAATCATCCACACCAGCAGCACCAGCACGGAAGGCATCACCAGGAAGCTCCGCGCCGGGGCGGACGCGGCGGGTGCCGCGTCCTCCGGAACGGTTCCGGACCCGATCGAGGTCGCCGACATCGAGGCGCGCTCCTACTTCTTGGGGTAGCCCGCCTGACGCATGGTGCGGGCGGTGGCTGACTGCGCCGAGGCCAGCGCCTGGTCCACCGTGGACTGTCCGGTCAGCACGCCGGCAATGGTCTGGCCGACCTGCGTGCCGATGCCCTGGAACTCCGGGATCGCCACGAACTGTGCGCCGACATACGGCCTCGGCTGCTGCGTCTGGCCGTTCGGGTTGGCCGAGTTGATCGCGGCAAGCACGAAGCCTGCAAACGGTGCCACCGCCTTGTAGTCCGCGTTGTCGTAGGTGCTCTGGCGCGTGCCGGGCGGCACCGCGACCCAGCCGTTCTGCTTCGCCACCAGCGCCACGTACTCCTTGGACGTTGCCCAGGTGATAAAGGTGCGCGCCGCCTCCTGCTGCTTCGACGAGGTCGGGATCGCCAGGTTCCAGCTCCACAGCCAGGTCGGGCCGCCAGTGTACGAGCCGGTCGGGATCGGCGCGAAGCCGACCTCGTCCGACACCTGGCTCTGCTTCTTGTCGAACAGCAGGCCGGACGCGACGGTGGAATCGATCCACATGCCGCAATGTCCGGACGAGAACAGCGCCAACGTCTCGTTGAACCCGTTGGACGAGATCCCCGGTGGCCCGTCCGCCTTCAGGATGTCGGCGTAGTAGGTGATGGCGGTCTTCCACGCCGGGGTGTTGATGGTGGGCTTCCAGCTATCGTTGAACCATTGCCCGCCATCGGCATCCACCAGGGTGGTGACGTAGGCCATGTTCTCGCCCCAGCCCGGCTTGCCGCGCAGGCACATGCCGTAGATCTGGTTGTTCTTGTCGGTGATCTTGTCCGCGAACTGCCTGATCTGGTCGTAGGTGGGCTGCGCCGGCATGGTCAGACCGGCCTTCTTGAACAGGTCGGTGCGATAGTAGGTCATCGCGCTTTCGGCATAGAACGGCAGCCCGTACAGCTTGCCCTGGTAGGTCAGGCCTTCCGCCACCGGCTTGAGCAGGTCGTTCACGTCATAGGACGCGGGCAGGTTGTCCATCGGCACCAGCCATTTCTGCTTGGCCCAGATCGGCACCTCGTAGTTGCCGATGGTCATCACGTCGAACTGGCCGGCGTGGGTGGCGATGTCGGTGGTGACGCGCTGGCGCAGCACGTTCTCCTCCAGCACCACCCAGCGAACGTGGATGTCCGGGTGCTGCTGTTCGAACACCGAGCTCAGCTTCTGCATCACCACCATGTCGCCGTTGTTCACAGTGGCCACGGTGATGGTTGAATCGGCACGGGCGCCTGTCGCGGCGAGCATTCCCGCCGACAAGGCCGTGGTCGCCGCCAGCATGCTGAGGCTGGCGAAGCGCTTGAACATCGAAGGTCCTCCCCGGAACCGGTTCTTTATGGGCCGGCCGAGGCCGGCAGATTGCGAAACTGTCATTGCGGTCGGCACACGTCAACGGTGGAACCGCGGGGCGCAGGCGCGCAGGCCCCAGCGGGCCGATCGCTGGATCGACACGGCGTACACGACGAAAGGCGGGCAGACCCTTCGGCCTGCCCGCTTCCCGTTCCTGTTCGGCCTAGAACAGCTGGATGTGGGTCTTGAAGCCAACCACCGCGGCGTCGGGCAGGCTGCCCTGGCCGTTCGGACGGATGAAGTACTGGAAGTCCGGCGCGAAGGTCACGCCCCGGAACACGTGGATCTGGTAGTTCAGTTCGACGTTGAACACGTGGTTCTGCACGCCTGCCGCACCCGGGAAGGTGCCGAAGTCGCCGCCGCTGATCGGCAGGCCGAACTCGACTTCCTCGCTCTGAATCCGGCTCAGGCGGCTGGACACGGTCTGGTAGTTGAACAGCACGCCGATGGTGTCGAGCGGACGCGCCTTCCAGAAGTCGCGGTCAATTGCGGCGATGTTGAACTGGTCCTGGCGCACCGAGTAGCGTGGGTCGTTGTGGTTGTAGTTGCCGATCACGATGATGCCGTCGGTGGCGCCGGGGCCCTGGCGACGCAGCATCTGGTCGAACTGCAGCCATTCCTGCGAGCCGCCTTTGCGGACTTCCGGGGTCTGCGTCGGCAGCTCCCAGGTGGCGTGCGCCCGGTTCTCGAACATGAAGCCGACCTTGTAGTGGCCGGGCATCGCGTCGGGGCCGATCTTGGGCTCGTAGCCGACCTCGATCGGGAACGCTTCGCCGTTGATGTGCGAGGCGTCGAGGTGGAAGCCGGAACGGTAGCCGTTGGTCGCCGAGTAGGTGTTGTCCTCGGTGAAGAAGATGCCGGTCTGGATGTACACAGACGGGATCGGCCGGATGCGTGGCCGGATCGCCCACTGCGCGTCGGGATAGGACGCGTTGGCGCTGTTGTCGGTGATGCCCTTGGCATTGCCGCACAGCGAGTTGTTCATGAAGTTGCAGTTCAGCGGGTTCGAGTCGAAGTCGTTCTCCATCGGGAACCGGCCGGCGGCGAGGTTGACCCGTCCGTGCGCCAGCGTTTCCTCGGCGTAGAAGAACACCAGGTGGATCGCCGTGTTGCCGCCGGCGCCGTAGATTTCCTGGGTCTGGTCGAGGGTGTCGCCGAAGTTCGGGCCGACGTTGATGCCGTAACGGCCGACGGCGATGGCGTGCGTCTCCAGCCCGGGAATGCCGGCGAGCTTGTACCAGTCCTGGTCCCACTCCAGGCCGTACTGGCCGGCGTTGCCCGACTCCTGGTGCGGGCCGCTGATGATGCCCGCGAACTCGTTGACGTTGTCCAGCAGGATCGCCGTGCCGTACTGCGACAAGTACTGGTTCACCTGCGGCACCAGCGCTTCCGGTGCCGGCAGCGGCGCCATGCCGAAGTCCGCGCCGGGCACATGGCTGACCTTCGAGCTGGCGACGAGGCCCGAGCCCGAATCGAGCTGGGCGAAAGCCGGGGCAGTCCCGAGCGCGATCACGGCGCCGGCGCCGAGCAGCGCCTGGCGGTGCACGCGCCATGCTGAGCGGAGCGCCGCCCTGGTTGAACTCGACATGATGTTCCTCCGAAGTCTTTTCATTCTTGACCCAGCAGCCGCACCCACCGTGGCGGTTCTGCCACAGCTGGCAGATTAGTAACAGGTACCCGGTTGACCCTGACCGCGGGGAAAGGATTATCCGAACACGTTACGCCGTCGCGGCTGACGAAATTGCTGGCACCTAACTCCTACGAATCGCCGTCCCAGTCAAGTTGATTAATTCACTCTGACTAAACAAAGCGCTTTCGCCGGCACCGCTAAGATGCCATCAAACGCCATGACCGGGCGCAAAACCGGCGAGTGAGCGTCCTTGATGAGCAGGCATTTTACCCCCGTCGCGACCGGCCAAGGCGGCAACTCCACCGCCGTGCGGCAGCTCAACGAGCGCCGCCTGCTGACCGTCCTGCGTCGACTCGGCGAGGCGTCCAGGCCCGACCTTGCAAGGCAGCTGGGCCTCACCCAGAACACGGTCGGCCAGATCGTCCAGGCGCTCGAGCAGCAGGGGCTGATCACCAGCTCGGGACGACGAATGGGGCAGCGCGGCCAGCCGGCCACCATGCTCCGCCTCGACTCCGCCGGCGCCTACTCGATCGGCATCAAGCTGGGCCGACGCTCCATCGACGCGCTTCTGATCGACTTCACCGGCACCGTGCTCAGGAGCCGGCGCTTCGAGAGACTCGATCCGACGCCGCTCGACGCGATGCAGCTGTCGCTTCGCAGCATCCGGGAGCTCCGGCGCGCCTTGTCCCCGTCGCGCCGCGGCCGCCTTGTCGGCGTGGGCCTGGCGCTGCCGGTCGCCGTTGAGGGCTGTCCGTCGGACGTCCGGGCAACCGCCTTCTACCAGGCCTGGAGCTCCGTCGACTTCGCAGAACAGCTCGCCGCGTCCCTGGACGTTCCGGTGTTCCACGAGAACAACGGCACCGCCGTCGCCCTGGCGGAACTGTTCTGCGGCCACGGCCGCGAGCTGGACGACTTCATCTGCGTCTACGTCAACAGCTCGATCAGCGGCGGCATCGTGCTGGACGGCGATACCCGCCAGGGCGTGCGCGGCCAGGCCGGCAGCATGCAGGCGATCCCGGTGCCCCCCGCGCCTTGGTCGTCCCCCGGCGATGGCGCCGCGACCGGCACCACCCTGTTCGGGCGCGCTTCCGGTTCGGCGCTGATCGGCCACCTGCGCGCCAACGGCATCGACATCGCCCGCGTCGGCGAGCTCCATGCGGTCATGCGCAGCCACGAGCCGCTGGTGTCCGAGTGGCTGCAGGATTGCGCCGAGTCGCTCGTGGTGCCATTGCTGACCATCGCCAGCCTGCTCGACGTGCAGGCGATCATCCTGGACGGCAACCTCCCGCGCGCGCTGATCGAGGCGCTTCTGGAGCGCCTGACGGTCCTGCTTGGCCAGGCGCAGGCGCCGCACCCGGTCGAGCTGCGTCTCGGCAGCATCGGCAACCAGGCCGCCGCCTTGGGCGCCGCCTTCCTGCCGTTGCATTCGCGCCACGGCCAGGCAAGCTCCGCCGCGACCACCCCTCTTCCGGCCAGGATGCGCGAGGACGGAGCGGAGCCGGCCGGCGGTTCATGAACGCTGTGGTTATCCGATCGCGCCTTGACCGGACCGGCGCCTGCCGCCTAATCCCGCGAACGCAGGACAGCTTTCAGAGGCGCATCATGCAGGACACCATCTGGCGGCCGCTCGCGATCCTGGCCTGCCTAGCCGCCATCGGCGTGACGGTTTTGCCTCTCGCCGCCTGCTCCTCCGGCTATGACGGGCCGATCACCAACGAGGCGCCCCACGACGACATCCAGGGCCCGCCGCTCCTGAACAATGGCTTCGCCCCCTGATCGGGTGATCGCGCCTGCCTCGTCGGCCTGAACCGGCTCACCGGTTCGCAGGCAGCCCAGCATCCTCGCGCGCCCGGCGCGACATCGCCGCGAAGTCCAGTCCGCCTTCGCCGCGCGCCACGGTTGCCAGCAGCCGGTCCCGCACCAGCGAGCCCATCGGCATCGGCACCCCCAGCGCGTCGCCGGCCTGCAGCAGCAGTCCCGTGTCCTTGACGGCCAGCGCGACGGGAACGCCCGGTGGATCGAACGCATCGTCCACGATCAGCCGCCCGTAGTTCCTGTGCACCGGCGCGTCGAAGAAGCTGTTGGTCAGGATCTCGAACACCGCCTCGGGTGACACCCCGCCCTTGGTGTTAAGCGCGAACACCTCCGCCATCTGCTCGATCGTGGACAGGATCAGGAAGTTCAGCGACAGCTTGACCAGGTTGGATTGCGCCGGATCGCCACCCAGGACAAAGATCCGCTGCCCCATTGCCTCCAGCGCCGGGCGCACCCGCTCCGCGGCACCCGTCTCGCCCGCCAGCACCAAGAACAGCTTGCCCATCACCGCCGCCGGCGGACGCCCGAGCACGGTGGCCGACAGGTAGCCCTGGCCCCGCGCCCCGTGCGCTTCCGCCAGCCTGCGCGACAGCGCCACCGAGATCGTGCTGCTCGACACGTGCGTGGCACCGGGCGCCAACCCGTCCGCGATCCCGTCCTTCCCCAGCGTCACCGCGTCCACCGCGTCGTCGTCGGCCAGCATGCTGAACACGAACTCTGCATCCAGCGAGGCGTCCGCCGGGCTGCCGGCTAGGCGTGCCCCGGCCTCGACCAGCGGCGCCGCGCGCGACGCGGTACGGTTGAACACGCTCACCGAGTGCCCGGCGTCGAGCAGGCGCCGCGCCATGCCGACGCCCATGGCGCCCAGCCCCACGAAACCGAGCTTCATGCTTTCGATCCCCTCACGCCCGTACCACCGGCCGGTCACGCGTGCCGAACTGGTAGATGGCCGCGGTCAGCACGGCAATGACGGCTGCCAGCAGCAGCGCCGGCGTGAACGATCCGGTCGCCTCCACGATCCAGCCGGTCAAAGCAGGGGCCAGCGCGCCACCCAACGAGCCGCCCACGTTCTGGAACGCTTCCAGCGTCGCCACCCTGTCCGGCGTGGTCGCGACCGCCGCCATCGCCCAGCCGCAGGAAGAAGCGAGGGAGCCCGCGAACAAGGCCAGGCTGACCAGCCCGATCGCCGCCGCCGTGCCATGCACCACCGACGCTCCCGCGGTGCAGGCGCCGGTCACCAGCATCGCCAGCACCAGGGGCAGCCGGCAGCTCGCCACCGGCGGCATCCCGCGCCTGGCCAGGCTGCGCGAGGCGAGCCCGCCCAGAAGCGCGCCGAGGAACCCGCACCCCTGCGGCACCGCCGTCCAGATGCCCGACTGCGCCACGCTGAGGTGCCTGGCCCTGTGCAGGTACTCCGGCAGCCAGGCGCCATACAGCCAGGTCAGGTAGATCACGCCGACGAAGCCCGCCGCCATGCCCCAGCTGGTGCGATCCCGGAACAAGGCGCTCCAGCCCCGGAGCGTCGACACGTCGTCCGCCGCCCCGTCCTCGGCGTGGATCCAGCGCCGTTCTTCCGGCTCGATACCGTACTGGCCGGGATCGCGGTACAGCACCGCCCAGAACACCGCGACCCCCAGCCCGGCCACGCCGATGATCGCGAACATCGATCGCCAGCCGAACGCCACCAGCAGCGCGGTCAGCACCGGCGGTGCGATCGCCGGCCCCAGCGCCGAGGACGCGTTGAACAGCCCGATCGGGAACGCTCGCGCCGGCGCCTGGAACCAGTTCGAGCACACCTTGGTTCCGGCCAGGTACATTGGCGACTCACCGACCCCGAGCGCGCCCCTGGCAACCAGGAACTGCCCGAGGCTGCCGACGAAGCCGGCCGCCACCTGCGACGCCGACCACAGCATCAGGCCCACCGTCATCACCCGTCGAGGCCCGAACCGGTCGATCAGCACGCCCACCGGCAGCTGCGCCACCCCGTAAGCCACCGCGAACGCGGACAACAGCAGCCCCATCTCCGTGTCGCTCAGGTGCAGCGACGCTCGTATGCTTGAATTGCCGATCGAGAGCGCCGAGCGGTCCAGGTAGTTCACCGTGCCCGCCACCATCAGCAACGTCAGCGCGACCACACGCATCCGACGTGCCCGCCTCGACGGGTAGGGCCCCACGCCCGGACCATGCGGCATCGTCGGCTCCTCGTTCATCCGGGCGAACCCTAGGGTTGCAGCCCGGCGCGGGATGGACAAGAGCCGGTTTCTCTGTTTGTTCCTGTCAATTGGCAGGGGAGCACAATGATGCCGGACGTGGCGGGGCACATCGAGGACACCAGCCTGAGCATGGCGCTCAGCGAGCGCTACCTCGCCTATGCCATGTCCACCATCACCTCGCGCTCGCTGCCCGACGTGCGCGACGGCCTGAAGCCCGTGCACCGCCGCCTGGTCTACGCCATGCAGCAGCTTCGCCTCGACCCCACCGCAGGCTTCAAGAAGTGCGCCCGCGTGGTCGGCGACGTGATCGGCAAGTTCCATCCGCACGGCGACGTGGCGGTGTACGAGGCGCTGGTGCGGCTCGCCCAGGACTTCGCGGTGCGCTACCCGCTGGTCGAGGGCCAGGGCAACTTCGGCTCGATCGACGGCGATAACGCCGCCGCCATGCGCTACACCGAGGCCCGCCTCACCGCCGTCGCCAAGGCGCTGCTGGAAGGCATTGAGGACGACGCGGTCGACTTCCGCCCGACCTATGACGGCGAGGATGCCGAGCCGGTGGTGCTGCCGTCGGCCTTTCCCAACCTGCTCGCCAACGGCGCCGCTGGCATCGCCGTCGGCATGGCCACCAGCATCCCGCCGCACAACGCCGGCGAGGTGTGCGCCGCCGCCGCACTCCTGGTGAAGCGTCCCGACGCCACCCTGGACGAGCTGCTGGCCCTGATGCCCGGCCCCGACTTCCCCACCGGTGGCCTGATCGTCGAGGACCCGGCTGCCATCCGCGCCGCCTACGACACCGGCCGCGGCGGCTTCCGCCTCCGCGCCCGCTGGGCGCGCGAGGAAGCCCGTGGCGGCGCCTGGGTCGTCGTCGTCACCGAGATCCCCTACCAAGTGCAGAAGGGCCGCCTAATCGAGCAGATCGCCGAGCTGATGGAGGGAAAGAAGCTGCCCCTGCTCGCCGACGTGCGCGACGAAAGCACCACCGACATCCGCCTGGTGCTGGAGCCCAGGACCAAGGGCGTCGAGCCTGAAGTGCTAATGGAAACCCTGTTCCGCGCCACCCAGCTAGAAACCCGCTTCGGCCTGAACATGAACGTGCTGGCCACCGACCGCACCCCGCGCGTGATGGGCCTGCGCGAGGTGCTTCGCGAATGGCTTGACCACCGCAACACGGTGCTGGTGCGACGCAGCCGCCACCGCCTGTCCGCCGTGCTGCGTCGCCTGGAGATCCTGGACGGCTTCCTTGCTGTCTACCTCAACCTCGACGAGGTGATCCGCATCGTCCGCGAGGAGGACGAGCCCAGGCCTGCATTGATGGCGGCCTTCTCCCTGACCGAGCTTCAGGCCGACTCCGTGCTGAACATGCGCCTGCGCAGCCTGCGCCGGCTGGAGGAGATCGAGATCCGCCGCGAGCACGACGCCCTCCTGCGCGAGCGCGACGAGCTTGCGGCGCTGCTGGACGAGCAGGGCGCCGGCCAGAAGCTGCGCTGGCGCCGCATCGGCCAGGAGCTGGAGCGGCTGCGCAAGCAGTTCGGCACCGGTCCGCTCGGCACCCGGCGCAGCACCCTGTCGGCCCCTCCCGCCCCGGTCGACATTTCCACCATCATCGCGACCGAGCGCGAGCCGATCACGGTGATCTTGTCGCAGAAGGGTTGGATCAGGGCGGCGCGCGGCCACGGGCTCGACCCGGCTGCGCAGAAGTTCAAGGAAGGCGACGCCCTGCGCCTGGCGCTGGAATGCCTGTCCACCGACCGCCTATGCCTGTTCGCGACCGACGGCCGCAGCTTCACGCTGCGCGCGGGCGAACTGCCGCGCGGCCGCGGCGACGGCCAGCCGCTCCGCCTGGCGGTCGACCTGCCCAGCGACGGGGACATGGTGTCGCTGTTCGTGCTGGGGGGCGAGGGCAGGGCGCTGGTCGCCGCCTCCACCGGGCGCGGCCTGGTGGTGGAGCTGGCCGACCTCGTCGCCGAGAAGCGCACCGGCAAGCAGGTGCTCAACCTCAAGCCGGGCGAGCGTGCCGTGGTGTGCACCGACGCCACCGGCGACCACGTGGCGGTGCTCGGCGAGAACCGCCGCCTGCTGGTGTTCCCGTTGTCCCAGCTCCCCGTGCTCGGCCGCGGCACCGGCGTCGCCTTGTTCAAGGGCCCGGTCGCGGACGCGCGCGTGTTCGACGGCAAGTCCGGTCTGGTTTGGCAGGAGGGCGCTAAGCCGCGCCCTGTTGTTGACCTGCAAACCTATATCGGCAAGCGCGGCGATCCCGGCCGTGCCGCGCCGCACTGGGTGCCGCGCCGCTAGAAGGGGTCTGCTCGCAAGGCTTCCTTCACGTCTCGTCGATGTGTGCCTTCAGGAACTTCAGATACTTCCCATCCTGATGCTCGAATATTTCCTGCCCGCTGGCCATGAAGGCCCGCATCAGCTCGTTCGCAGCCGCATCCGGTTCGTCCTGCTCGAACAATATTTGGCCTCGTCGGAGATGAAGAAACGGGTTCCCGATCGCACCCGGGCAGGTCATGGCATAGTCCAGGGCGCTTCTCGCCGACCTCCATTTCCCGAGCAGGAAGCAGCAATCTGCGATGGCGGTGAGAATCCATGTCGACGCTTCCCAAGCATTCCGCGGCTCGGGCACGAGCATCCACGCCTTGTTGTATTCGGCGATAGCCTCCTCGCCCCGGCCTTCAGCTGCCAGCCCATCGCCTTTCCTGCAACGATGGAAGATCGCCTCCTGCAGACGATCGTCCAACACCAGCCCTTCCGACATGCGATCATCCTGACATCACGTCCAAGTCGGCCCTCGATTACCGACCGTTCGCGACTAGCCAGCGTTGCACCGCTTCAACCTTTTGACGTTCCGCAAGCGATTGCCATTTGTTGTGTGACACACTGGGTACATCCACGTCGACAAGTTCGACAGGGATTGTCTCATCCCATGATCGCATGGTCGTCGATGAACATATCGGACAACGCGGGTGCTGCCCTATGAGGAACGGTTGACCATTGACATCGGGATCACAGGCTACTTCCCCATAAAGACGTTGTAGCAAGTCGGCGCGCTGATTAGCGGTCAAATGCTCTGTTTCTGGAAGGCTCTTCAACAAGGAGCTGACTTCGGAATAAGTTGGATCAGAGAGGCCATTGAGATATGTCCACGATGTACCCGTGGCATTTCTAAGCAAGAATTCTCCATAGCTCGTGAAGGGTACCTCCGGTGCATGGAACACATGTCCTGAAGGTTCGCAGGTATAGGTGAACATCTGAAGCTTCATGGCTTTGCCGGCGATACTGCTATGGGGGTCAGGATATCGTTGTAGTTGTCTAGGATAGCATAATTCACTTCTCCGGGCGCTCGTTCCGAGTAGAAGCGGATCACGTTGTATCCTTGCGCTGAGGCTTGGGTGCCTATGTCCTACGTTGCCGGAGTGATAGGGCCGCCTGTGTAGTTCCACGTTGCAGCAGTTTCCGAATTGGTCAGATCGAGCACGTTCATAGCATCGCTATTTGTAGAAAAGCGGATAGCCGTTGAAGGGTCCACGTTATGATGAGCAAGTTCTGCCAACGTCGTGTCGGGTTGCTCTGCAACGTAGAACGCCTTTCCAAAGCGACTGTTCGGATTTAGGAAGTCGGGGTTGATGCCGTTAAGAACGCCCTGCGCTGCACCTGGACTGGAGGTGACGTGGTAGACAGTTGACGTGTCTGTCGGCGAAGTCTTTCTGCCGATCCCAGCCCCACGTTGTGTGTTCACCTGCGGAGGTGGGGGCGTTTCTTTCCCAACTATGTCTTTCCTACCCCCACTGGTATTTCGCTTGGCCATCCTGAGCGCCACCGCATCCAGGAACGCACCCCCAAGCGTCACCAGCGCTTCCGCCGCACCCGGCGCCGCCGCGGCGATCTCCGTCTCCGACCGCGCCTCCACCGCCGTGTGCACCGCCTCCACCAGATGCACCACCGCCCGCAAGCCGTCCCAGCCGGCATAGGCGTAGGCCATCGCCAGGAACGCCGCGTCCGCCGCCTCGCCGAGCACCGGCACCGCCTGCAGTCCCGCCATCAGCGCCATCCCGGCCAGCAGGTGCGCAACCGCTTCCGTGCTCGTCATCGCCTCGATGTGCGCCCGCAGGGCCGGACCCAGCAGCGGCAGCGTGTCGTGCAGCAGCGCCATCAGCCGGTCCACCGTCGACCAGCCAGCCATGTTCGCCGGCGGCCGCGATGCCGGCAGCGCCCCGCCTTGGGGCAGTGCTGCAGGCCAGCCCGGCACCGACGGCTGTGCCACCCGCGGCCCGGCGCTGGCCGCACCCAGCAAGGGCTGCGGCCCGGCCGCGCCCCGCTGCGCCGCCGAAGGTCCCGCCACCCGGTTGTGGTTGCCGATCACCACCGCCCGCAGCCGGTGCGTGCGCAACTGCGTGCGCAGGCTACGCACCACATGGGCGGGGTCGTAGCGGACCGTGGCCACGCCCACCGCAGGCCCCGCCAGGTAGGTCCGCAGCCTGGCCACCTGCCCGTCGTCGCGCTTCAACGCTTCCAGTGCGCCCAGCGCCAGCCGGTCGTTGACGCCCTCGACCGGCTTGTCCAGCACCGCCAGCGAGCCCAGCTCGGACATCCCCCAGGCGCTCGGCGGCCCCAGGAACACGGTGCTGTCCCCGGCTTTCAGCACCAGGACCTGAGCAGGCGGCGCCTTCACGGCTGGTTCCGCCTCACCTCAGGCGCCCGGCGGCCGCTCCAGCTCCCGCCAGGCCCCCATCGACAGGATCTCGCTCGGCCGGAACCGCGCCTTGTACGCCATCTTGCGGCTGTCCGAGACCCAGTAGCCCAGATACACGTGCGGCAGCCCCAGCGCCCGGCAGCGCTCGATCAGCCACAGGATCGCGAAGCTGCCGAGCGACCGCCCGGCATGTTCCGGCGCGAAGAAGCTGTAGACCGCCGACAGCCCGTCGCCGAGCCGGTCGGTCAGGCACACCCCCACCAGCTCGTCCTCCGGGTCGCGGAACTCCACCAGCACCGTCTCGATCGGCGTGTCCTCGATCATCGCCCGGTAGTCGTAGAAGCTCATCGAGGCCATGTCGCCTTCGCCGTGCCGGGCCTGCTGGTAGCGCTTGAACAGCGCGTACTGCTCCGTGGTCGCCCGTGCCGGCACCTCGAACCCGTCCACCGCGGCGTTGCGCTTCTGGATGCGGCGCAGGGTGCGCCCGGGCTGGAACCGCGCCACCGGGATGCGTATCGGCACGCACGCGTTGCAGGCCGGGCAGACTGGCGCATAGGCGATGTTGTGGCTGCGGCGGAATCCCGCCCGCGACAGCCGGTCGTGCAGCGCTTCCGCGTCCGGCCCCGCGATCTCGGTGACCACCTTGCGCTCGGTGCGGCCGGCGACGTAGGGGCAGGGCAGGGGCGCCGTGGTGTAGAAGAACTGCGGTCGCTTGGGCGATGTATACGTCATGCGGCTCGCATCCGGTCTCCGGGGACGTTCCTTGCTCGCGCCGGCCGACCGACGCCGGACCCTGCTTTATGGCACCAGGGACAGCGTCGCGGCGACCCGTCGGGAAGTGCGTCCGATCTCCATTGTAGAGCCGTCCGCCCAGTCGTGCATCAGATTCCACGCATAGGGTGACAGCCAGTTGCCGGACTGGCCCGGCGCCACCACGAACCGGCTCCGCTCCGGGTCCGACAGGTCGTACACCCCCCGGTACGCGCCGCCGTGCCGGGACGTGAAATCGCCCAGCAGGCCGCTGCCGCCGCGGAACAGGGTGCTGTCGTCGCCCGGCACCGCCACCTCGCGACGCCCCAGGCGACCGAGCAGCGGGATCGCCTGCAGGAACGCGTTCTCGAACACCGCATGGTGCGCAGCCCCCCAGCGCCAGGCCGATGGGTCCGGCCCCTCCCTGGCCGCGACCTCCCGGCCGGCCTCGTCCAGCGCCCGCCCCAGCGCCGAGGTGCAGTCGCCGCCGCACCAGATGCTGCCCTTAGGCGACAACAACAGCGCGACCACGTCCTCCCACGGCCCGGCGGCCCCCGAGATCCCGTCCCGGCCCAGCGTATCGACCACGAAGCGCTGCATCCACGCGTTGAACACCAGCGGCTGCGGCCGGTCCGCTTCCATGGCGCCGTTCCAGCCACCCAGCAGCGCCAGCGTCCGGGCCGACAGGCTGCCTGGCGTCGGGTGCAGCGGCCGCGCCAGCAGAAGCGGCAGCACGGCTTTTGCGAACGCGCTGGTGGTGTCGACCTGCATGCGCACGAAGCCGGCCACGTCGTGACGAGGCGCCGCGTCCAGCAGCGCCCGGATGCGGTCGGCGCGCCAGGACCCCGGCCAGTCGCGGCCCATGAACACCGGGAAGTCCGGCGGCGACGTGCGCTCGTTGCCGTTCAGCAGGTGCCCGCTCGCCGGCGCCACGATCGTCGGCAACGCCGCGCCGCTGGCTTCGCCGACCCAGTCCCCCGTCCCGCTGGCGCCATCCGCCGGGAAGCTGCCGTCGCCGCCGCGCCGCACCGGCACCCGCCCGGTGGTGAACAACGCGATCCGGTTGCGGTCGGCCACCAGCAGGTTCTGCACCGGCGACGTGATCAGCGCCGCCGCCCGCCCGGCCCCGTCGACGTCCTCCGCCACGTCCAGCGCTGCCAGCCCAGGCGCCGCGTCGTCCGGCGCGAGGTTCTCCATCGCCGCCGCCAGCACCCGCCCACCCGTGTCAGCGTGCGGGAGGATGTCGCTGATTACCGGCCCGTGCCGCGTGGCGCGCACCGCCAGCACGACGTCCGCCCCGCCGCGCATGTGGATCACCTCCCGCCTCGCCGCGAACGGGCGGGGCCCGTCGGGCGTGGCATAGGTTCCGCCCGCCAGGGGCGTTTCCACGAACAGGTCCTGGGTGTCGGCGCTGCTGCTGGTGAAGGTCCAGGCGATGTGCCCGTTCTGCCCGATCACCAGGAACGGGATGCCTGGCGCCGACGCCCCGACCAGGCCGTAGCCCGGCACGTCGATCCGCAGCAGGTACCAGATCGCCGGAAAGCCGAGGGCGAGGTGCGGGTCCCCGGCCAGGATCGGCGCCCCGGTGTCGCTGTGCGCCCCGTCCACCGCCCACTCGTCCGACGCGTGTTCCGGCAGGGTGAAGCGGTCCGGGAAGCGCGGCACCGCGTGGTCGACCTGTGCCGCCAACTGCGACAGCACCGGCTCGCTTTGCGCCGCCTGCGGCGCCGGTGTGTCGGCCTCCGCCGGCCACAGCCCGAGCAGCCGACCCAGCGGGATGCGCCCTGCCAGCGCCAGCCGGTCCAGCTCGACCCGCCAGTTCCCTGCCAGCGACAACCCCATCAGCCGGCCCCACAACAGCGAGTCCACCGGCGTCCACGGCTCCGGCCTGCCCAGGATCAGGAACTCCGGCGCGATGAAGCGCCCGCGCGCCGCGATCGCCGCGTTCACGCCCAACGCATACGCGTCGAACAGCGCCCGCGTGCCGGCCGGCAGCCTCGGATACGCCGCTTCCGCCAGCTGCCGCAGCCCCAGCGTGCGCATCGTCCGATCGATCGGCAGGCCGCCGGGCCCCGCGATCTCCGATACCCGCCCTGACCCCACGCGACGCGTCAGCTCCATCTGGAACATGCGGTCGCGCGCATGGAGATACCCGGTCGCTACCGCCGCATCGGCAAGGTCGGCCGCCTCGATCCGCGGCACGCCCGCGTCGTCGATCGTCACCGACACCGGATGGTGCAGCCCGGGAAGCCGCAGGATCTGGTGCTGCGGCGGCAGCGTTGCCCACAACGCCCCGCCAACTCCCAGCACCACGACCAGGAGCAGCACGCCGAAACCGGCGGCGATCCTGCGCAGCACCCGCCTTGACAGTTTCCGACGACGCATCAGCTGCGAAGCAGGCGCGCCGCGTCCACGGCAAAGTAGCTCAGCACGCCGTTGGCGCCGGCGCGCTTGAACGCAAGCAGGCTTTCCATCATCGCCCGCTCGCGGTCGATCCACCCGTTCGCCGCCGCCGCGGCGATCATCGCGTACTCCCCCGACACCTGGTAAGCGAAGATCGGCACCCCGAACCGGTCGCGCACACGCCTGATCACGTCCAGGTAGGGCATGCCCGGCTTGACCATCACCATGTCGGCGCCCTCGGCGAGGTCCATCTCCACCTCCCGGAGCGCCTCGTCGCCATTGGCCGGGTCCATCTGGTACGTCTTCTTGTCGCCGCGCAGCAGCCCGCCAGAGCCGAGCGCGTCGCGGAACGGCCCGTAGAACGCGCTGGCATACTTCGCCGCGTAGCTCATCAGCCGCGTGTGGATCAGCCCCTGCGCGTCCAGCGCCGCCCGGATCGCGCCGATGCGCCCATCCATCATGTCCGATGGCGCCAGCACGTCGATCCCCGCTTCCGCCTGGTTCACCGATTGCCGCACCAGCACCGCCACGCTGTCGTCGTTGTGGACGTAGCCGTCGCGTATCACCCCGTCATGGCCGTGGTCGGTATAGGGGTCCAGCGCCACGTCGCCGACCAGCCCCAGTTCGGGATACTCCCGCTTGAGCAGCCGTGCCGCCCGGCACATCAGGTTGTCCGGATTGTTCGCCTCCGTGCCCTCCGCATCCCGCCGCTCGACCGGCGTGACCGGGAACAGCGCCAGCGCGGGGATGCCCAGCCGCGCGGCCGGCGCCACGTGCGCCAGCAGCCGGTCCAGCGTCACCCGCTTCACCCCCGGCATGGACGACACCTCGGTCTCCGCGTCCTTCCCCTCGGTGAAGAACACCGGCCAGATCAGGTCGTCCACCGAAAGGCTGTTCTCCGCCACCAGCCGACGGGTGAATCCGTCGCGCCGGTTGCGCCGGAGCCGGGTCGAGGGAAATTGGCCGACCGTCATGCGTCCTGCTCCATCACCACCCGTGCCGCTGCACGGGACCCATCCGACCGCATCGCCCGCCGCCCGGTCAGGCCGCCCGCCCGAGCCTGCTGTGCCGGCGCCCATATCCGAAGAACACCGCGAGCCCGATCAGCAGCCACACCCCGAGCCGGATCCAGGTCAGCCCATCCAGCGACGCCATGATCGCCCCGCACGACAGCACGCCCAGCACCGGCACCACCGGCCCGAACGGCACGCGGAACTGCCGTACCCGCCCGGGATCGCGCGCCCGCAGGATCAGCACCCCCACGCACACGATGATGAACGCCAGCAGGGTGCCGATGGAGGTCATGTGGCCGAGCTGGCTGATCGGCAGGAACGCGCTGAGCGCCGCCGTCAACACCATGAAGAACAGGTTGGACCGCCACGGCGTCTGCCAGGACGGGTGCACCTGGCTGAACATCCCCGGCAGCAGCCCGTCGCGCGACATGGCAAAGAACACGCGGCTCTGCCCCAGCAGCAGCACCAGAAGCACCGAGGTGAAGCCGCACAGGATGCCGAAGTTCACCGTCAGCTTGAGCCAGCCGTATGGCGTCTGGTCGATCGCCGTCGCCACCGGCGCCGGGTCGCCCAGCATGCGATGATAGTTCAGCATCCCCGTTAGCACGAACGAGAACGCGATGTACGCCACGGTGCACACCGCCAGGCTGCCCAGGATGCCGATCGGCATGTCCCGCCTGGGGTTGCGCGCTTCCTGCGCGCAGGTCGACACCGCGTCGAAGCCCACATAGGCGAAGAAGATGGTGCCCGCCGCGCGCATCACGCCCGAGATGCCGAACTGCCCGAAGCTGCCGGTGTTGGGCGGAATGAACGGCACGTAGTTGGCCGTCCGGATGAACGGGATGCCGAAGCCGATCACCGCCAGGATCACCGCGATCTTGATCGCCACGATCACGTTGTTGAACCGGGCCGACTGCGACACGCCACGCATCAGCAGCAGCGACACGCACACGATCACGAACACCGCAGGCAGGTTCACCAGCCCGGTGGCACTGCTGCCGTCCCCGAGCCGCACCGTCTCGTAAGGCGACGCGCACAGCCTGGGCGGCAGCGACACGCCGAGGATGCCCAGAAGCTTCACCGCATAGCGCGACCAGCTCACCGCCACCGCAGCCGCGGCGACCGCGTATTCCAGCACCAGGTCCCAGCCGATGATCCACGCCACCAGCTCGCCCAGCGTCGCATACGCATAGGTGTACGCGCTGCCGGCGATCGGGATCATGCTGGACAGCTCGCTGTAGCACAGCCCGGCGAAGCCGCAGCCGACCGCCGCCACCAGGTAGGACAGCACCACCGCGGGACCCGCGTTCTCCGACGCTGCGATCCCGGTAAGCGAGAACAGCCCGGCGCCGATGGTGCAGCCGATGCCCAGCGCCACCAGCGCCCACGGCCCCAGCACCCGGCGCAGCGACGGCCCGCCGCCCACCTCCTCCAGCCGCTCGATCGGCTTGCGTCGCCACAACGAGGACGGTTGCAGGGTTCCGGCGGACTGGGACATGGGGAAACTCCTGCCGGACGGCCCGGTCGTGGTTTGAACGGTTGTTCCGGCTCGTGGCGAGCCAGATCGGGGCGAG
>CAXTCK010000032.1:0-24604 GCA_964242425.1 uncultured Acetobacteraceae bacterium
GCCGCCGCCGCGCTCGCCCCGGCGGACGCACCGGCGCCGGCAGGCGCTGCGCCATCAGGCCGCCCGGACAGGCGAGGCCGTGTGCTGCGCACCACCGCTCCAGCACCAGCGTGGTGCTGTCGCCATCGGCCAGCGCCGCGCGCAGCGACGATACCGCAAGCCGGTAAGGGTCCATGCGCGGATGCCCGCCCGATCAACCCTCGATCAGCGCGAAGTCCGCCACCCGGCTCAGCGTAGCCCTGACCCGGGACAGCAGCCGCAGCCGGTTGCGGCGAAGCCCTCCGTCCTCCGCGTTCACCGTCACCACGTCGAAGAACCGGTCGAGCGGCGCCCGCAGCAACGCCATCGCCGTCATCGCGTGCTCGAAGCGTTCCGACGCCATCGCCTCGCGCGTTCGCGCGTCGGCTTCCGCCAGCGCCTGGTCCAGCGCCCGCTCCTCCATTTCCACCAGCAGGGCCGGGTCGACCGCGCCGTCATGGGGGCCGTCCTTCTTCTCCTCGATGCGCAGGATGTTGGCCGTGCGCTTGGCTGCCAGCAGCAGGTTGCGCCCGTCTGCGTCGCCCAGCAGCCCCGCCACCGCCTCCGTGCGCGCCAGCAGCCGCACCAGGTCCGGATCCGGCCCCGCCGCCGACACCGCCGCCAGCACGTCGTGCCGCGCCCCGTCCGCGCGCATCTGCACGCGCAGCCGTTCGGCGATGAAGCCCGGCAGAAGCTGGAGGTCCGCCGCCTCGGACAGCGGCGCCGGATATCCCGCCGCCGCGTCGCGGAACAGCGCGTGCAGATCGAGCCGCAGCCGGTTCTCGCGCACGATCCGGATCACCCCCAGCGCCGCCCGGCGCAGCGCGAACGGATCGCCCGACCCGCCCGGCTTCTCGCCTGCGGCAAAGAACCCCGCCAGGGTGTCGATCTTGTCGGCCAGCGCCACCGCCACCGCCACCGGCGCGCTTGGCACGGCGTCGCCGGGACCGCGTGGCCCGTAATGCGCAGCAATCGCCTCTGCCACCGCTTCCGGCTCGCCGTCGTGGCGCGCGTAGTAGCCGCCCATCACCCCCTGCAGCTCGGGGAACTCGCCCACCATGCCCGTCGACAGGTCCGCCTTCGCCAGCAGCCCGGCACGCGCGGCCTGCGCCGCGTCCGCTCCGGTCTGCCCGGCGATGAGTGCCGCCAGCCGCGACAACCGCTGCGCCCGCGCGCCCTGCGTGCCCAGGCTGGCATGGAACGTCACCCCGTCGAGCGCCGGCACGCGGTCCGCCAGCCGGATGGCCCGGTCGCCGTCCCAGAAGTGCCGCGCGTCGCTGAACCGTGCCCTGAGCACCCGCTCGTTGCCGGCGACGATGATCGCCCCGCCATCCCGCGATGTCGTGTTGGCCACGAACGCGAACCGCGCCGCCACCCGTCCGCCCTGCTCGCGCAGCGCGAAATAGCGCTGGTTCACGCGCATCGACACCTGCATCACCTCCGGCGGCAGGTCCATGAAGCCCCCGTCGATCCGCCCCAGCAGCGCCACCGGCCATTCCACCAGCCCCGCCACCTCGTCCAGCAGCCCGTCATCCGGCACCACCGCCAGGTTCTCCGCCGCCGCCGCCGCCGCGATCCCTTCCGTGATCAGCCGACGCCGTTCCGCCGCGTCCGCCACCACGTGCCCGCGCGCCAGCGCTGCCTTCCAGTCTTCCGCCCCCGACACCGCGACCGCGCCAGGCGACAGGAAGCGGTGCCCTTCGGTCAGGTTGGACGCGCGCAGCCCGTGCCCGTCATCCGCCCCCTCGGCCAGCGTGAACGGCACCACCGCGCCGTCCAGCAGGCACGCGATCCGGCGCAGCGGCCTGACCCAGGTGAACCCGCTGCTGCTGCCCCAGCGCATCGACTTCGGCCAGGGAAGGCGGCGCAGCACCCCCGGCAGGGCGTTCGCCACCAGCACCGCCGCGTCCACCGCCGGGCTCTGCCGGCGCAGCACCCAGAACCCGTTCTCCAGCGCCAGCGCCGAGCGCTCCGCCCCGTGCTTGCGCAGGAACCCGGCCAGCGCCTGTTCCGGCGCCCCGTCGCGCGGCCCGCGCTCTTCCTGCTCGGCCGCCGCCACCCCGTTTGCCACCGACAGCGCCACCGCGATCCGCCTCGGCCCGGACCAGCGCCGCCCCTGGGCGGGCGCCAGCGGTGCCAGCGCGTCCGTCACCATTCGAAGCAGCGCCTCCGCGCCAGGCCCCTGCATCCGTGCCGGGATCTCCTCGGAGAACAGCTCGATGAACAGCTCGGGCATCGTGTTCAGCCCTCGCCCTTCAGCCATTCCTCGGCGCAGGCGCGCGCCAGCGTCCTGACCCGCCCGATGAACGATGCCCGCTCGCTCACCGAGATCACGCCGCGCGCATCCAGCAGGTTGAACAGGTGGCTCGCCTTCAGGCACTGGTCATAGGCCGGCTGCGCCACGCCGTGCGCCGCGAGTGCGGTGCTTTCACGCTCCGCATCGGCGAACTGCCGCAGCAGCATGGCGGTGTCCGCCAGCTCGAAGCTGTAGCGGGAATAGTCCCGCTCCGCGCGCCCGAACACGTCGCCGTAGCGCAGGCCACGTCCGTCGAAGTCGAGCGCGTACACGTTCTCGACCCCCTGCACGTACATCGCCAGCCGCTCCAGCCCATAGGTCAGCTCGGTGGACGGCAGCACGGTGGCGATCCCGCCCACCTGCTGGAAATAGGTGAACTGCGTCACCTCCATGCCGTCGCACCACACCTCCCAGCCCAGCCCCCAGGCGCCGATGGTCGGGTTCTCCCAGTCGTCCTCGACGAAGCGGATGTCGTGCTCGTTCGGATCGATGCCGATCGCCCGGTAGCTGTCCAGCAGCAGCGCCTGGCTGTCGGCGGGCGTCGGCTTCAACAGCACCTGGTACTGGTAGTAGTGCCCCAGCCGGTTCGGGTTCTCGCCATAGCGCCCGTCCGACGGCCGCCGGCACGGCTGCACGTATGCCGTGCGCCAGGGCGTGGCGCCCAGCGCCCGCAGGCTGGTCGCCGGATGCAGCGTGCCGGCGCCCACCTCCGTGTCGTACGGTTGCAGGATGGCGCAGCCCTGGTCGGCCCAGAACCGGTGCAGCCGCAGGATCAGCTCCTGGAACGACGGCGCCCGCCGTCCCGCCGTCCCGCCGGAACGAGGGCCGGGGTCACGCGCCGCGTCCTCGCCGGACGCAGAAACCGTTTCCATGTTCGTTGCAACTCCGGCGGCGGGCTGGCGAGGGGGCGGCACCATATAAACGCGCCGCCGTCGCGGCAAGGAACCGCCGGAGCTGGCCGGCCCCCGGTACCCCCGCGCCACCGTGTCGAGAAAAGCTTTCAGCCGCAATCATCCGCAGCGCTAGGCTGGTTTCGTCAACCTCGCGCAGCGGTCAATGTTCGATCCCCACACGTACTGGCTGTTCCTCGCCACCGCGGCCGTGCTCGTGCTCACGCCCGGCCCGGACACCGTGCTGATCCTGTCGCGCACCCTGGCGTCCGGTGCCTGGCCGGGACTGGCGACCCTGTTGGGCACGCAGGTCGGCAACGTGATCCACGCCGTGCTGGCCGGGATCGGCGTGTCCACCATCATCCTGCTGTTCCCGGTGGCCTACACCGCGCTCAAGGTCGCGGGCATCGCCTACCTGCTTTATCTGGCAGTGGCGGCATGGCGGGCACCGGCGAGGCCGCCACTGGACCCGTCGATGGCTGGAACGCCCCGGCGCCCGGGCCGATACTTCGTCCAGGGGCTCACCAACAACCTGTCCAACCCCAAGATGATCGTCTTCTTCCTGGCGCTGTTCCCGCAGTTCGTGCGCCCCGGCCACGGTTCGCTCGCGCTGCAAAGCCTCCTGCTCGGCAGCACGCTTGCCGTGCTGGCGGTGATGTGGATCGGGTTGATGGTAGCCCTGGTCGGCCGGTTCAGGGACGGGGTGGCGCGCAACCCGGTCTTCCTGAAGCTCGCCAACCGTCTCGTCGCCGCGACGTTCTTCGGGCTGGCCTGCCGGCTGGCGGCCGAACAACGGCGCTGAAGCCGGCTGCGCTCCCGTTGCTTCCTGCGCTCCTATCCGTTCCGACGAGGCGACCACACGCCATGCAGCAGAGCGACCTCGACGACGGGCTGGACGACGAGGCGGTGGCGGCACTGCTCCGGCGCACCCGCCGCGTCGCCCTGGTCGGCGCGTCCGCCCGGCCGGAACGCCCGTCCTTCGGCGTCCTGCGCTTCCTGTTGTCGTGCGGCTACGACGTCGTCCCAATCAATCCCGGGCTCGCCGGCCAGCGCCTGCACGGGCGGTCCGTGGTCGCCACCCTGGCCGAGGCGGCGCCTTTGGACATGGTCGACATCTTCCGCAGCCTGGACCAGATCCCGGCGCTAGTGGACGAGGCGATCCGCCTCGGTGCCCGCAGCGTATGGATGCAGCTGGGACTGGCGGAGTCCGCCTCGGCCGGGCGCGCCCGCGTCGCCGGGCTGGTGGTGGCGATGAACCGCTGCCCCGCGATCGAGTGGCCCCGCCTCGGCCTGACACCGGGCGCCGGCCGTCTGGACCACTCGCCTTGACGCGCCGCCCCGCCGCTCCGACCTTCAAAACAAGCAGAAATCGGACACCGTCCCCATGACCAACGAAGAACGCGACCTTATCGAGAAATTCATCGCCCGCGTCGGCGGCAATCCGCAGCCTGGCGGCGCCTTCGGCAGCGTGCCGCAGACCCAGGCTGCCCTTCCGCCGCTGGACCCGGACGCCGACCGCACCATACGCGACAACTTCGCCCGCCATCCCGAGGCGCCCTACCGCATCACCCAGATGGCGGTGGTGCAGGAAGCGGCGCTTGCCGAATCACAGAACCGCATCAAGCGCCTCGAATGGGAATTGCAGCAGGCGCAGCAGCAGATGCAAACGATGCAGGAACCGCAGCAGCAGGCACCACGCAGCAGCGGTGGCTTCTTCGGCGGGCTGTTCGGCGGTGGCGCGCAGCAGCAATCGGCCCCGCCGCCGCCACGCTGGGGCGGCGGCCAGCAGAACCCCGGCGGCTACGGCCAGCAGGGTTACGCGCAGCAGGGCGGCTATCAGTCCGGCCCGCCGCCGGCGCCGAGCTACCCGCCCGGCTACCAGCCCGGCATGTTCCAGCGCCAGGGCTCCGGCTTCCTCGGCTCCGCCCTGACCACCGCGGCCGGCGTTGCCGGCGGCATGGTGGCGGGCAACCTCTTGATGGACGCGTTCGGCGGCCATGGCGGCGGCGGCTTCGGCGGGGGTGGTGGCTTCGGCGGCGGTGGCGGCGAAACCATCATCAACAACAACTACGGCGACGCCGGAAACGACGCGGCGGGCGGCGCGGGCGGTGACCCGTTCGGCAGCGCCGGCGGCGATATCGATCCCGACTTCAACGGCGGCGGCGGTGGTGGCGATGCCGACTTCGGTGGCGGCGGCGATTGGGGCGGCGGCGACAACAGCTTCTGAACGGGGCTCCTGAACGGGCGGCCCGGCTTCGCGCCGGGCTTGCCGCTACGGCACCGCGAACCGCACCGACACCGGGCAGTGGTCCGACAAGCGTTCCTTCATCTCCGGCGTGGTTTCGCGGTACACCAGCACGCGAAGCGACTGCGGCACCATCCAGCCTGCCGCCGCTCCCCCGGCCAGGATGTGGTCGATGAAGTCCTCGCCGCCCCAGCACGGGCTGGCATGACCGGCGGTCGCCAGCGCCATCGGCGCGGTGTGTTCCAGGCCGGCCAGGAACACGTCGTCCGCCTTTAACCGCCGGTTGAAGTCGCCCAGCACCAGGAACGGTACTCCTTCCGCCACGCGCGCGGCGATCCAGCCTTCCAGCACCGGCAGCTGCGCCGTCAACGCCTTGCACGCTCCCTTGGGACTGTCCGCCAGCGGCCCTTCCCAGCACCCGCTCTTCAGGTGCACCGCCAGCACGCGCACCGCCATCCCGTTCAGGGTCAGCGTCGCGTCGAGCCCGGTGCGCAGGTGCCGGCGCCCGGGCAGGCTGACGTCCAGCGCCGCGACGTCGGGGTGCTGCACGACCGGCACGTCGTCCCGCACCGCCAGCGCCACCCGCTGCACCACCTCGCGGTCACCCGTGATCAGGACGCGGTAGCGGGGCGGGGGAAAGATGCGCGCCACCAGCGCCGGGTCGTCCACCTCCTCCAGCGCCACCGCGGCGGCGTCCAGCTGCGAGGCGTAGCCGGCCAGCACGGCGATGTCCTCGTCACGCTTGGGTTTGGCGTCGTCCGGCAGGGCAGGGTCACCCGCCTTGCGCGTGGTCAGCCATTCCATGTTCCAGGTGGCGATCTTGATCCCCTGGTCCGCCCGCGCCGCCTGCATCGACGTGGCGAGCAGCAGCCCGGGCAGCAGCCCGGGCAGCAGTGCCCACCAGCCTTGTCCAGCCCGGTTCACGTCTGCCCTCGCGCTTCCTCTGCGCGCAGCGCCTCCAGCGCCTCAACAAGGCTTCGCGGCTCGCGCGAGCGGCCGTCGAACACCTGGATCGCGCCGGTGGCGATGTCGTAGCACCAGCCCTGCAGGAGCAGCCGCCCTTCCGCCACGCGCGCCGCCACCGCCGGATGGGTACGCAGGTGGTCGAGCTGAAGCAGCACGTTCTGCCGCACCAGCGCGTCCACCGCGTCCGCGCCCTGCGCGTCCGGATACAGCGCCGCCGTCACCGCGCGCGCCGCTTCGGCGTTGCGCAGCCAGCTCGACACGGTGGGCATGCTGTCCAGCCGGTGCGCCTCCGGATCGAGCAGCGCCTTCATCGCCCCGCAATCGGAATGGCCGCACACCACGATCTGCCTCACCTCCAGCGCCAGCACCGCATACTCGATCGCCGCCGACACGCCGCCCAGCATCTCGCCGTAGGTCGGGACGATGTTGCCGATGTTGCGCAGCACGAACATGGCGCCCGGCCGTTGCTGCGTGATCATTTCCGGGCTGACCCGGCTGTCGGCGCAGGTGATGAACAGGGTGTGCGGCGCCTGCCCGCCGGCCAGATCGTTGAACAGGTCCGCCTTGTCCGGGAACACGCGGAGGTTGAAATCCATTGCCCCTTCGAGTAGCGAAATGATCGGGCGGTGGTCGCAGCGTTCAACCGACATGTTACTCCCCATCGGCCGGAACCGGACCGCGTCACCCTGTTCGGTTCTGGTCCGAACGGCTAGGGTCAGTCTCACTCCGGCGCCATGTCAGCCGAGGCCGCGACGTCATCATGCTCGACAACAACGCTGCCGGGAAAGCCTGCCCTTGAGCAACACCGTGGTTTCGACATCCCGCACGGCCTCGGGCGTTCTCGACGACCGCCCCGTCCAGGTGCAGGCCGCCGGCGGGCAGGTCGCGGCGGGGGTGCGCTGCGACCGCGACCCGGTGCACATCCCCGGCACGGTCCAGCCGCACGGCATCCTGCTCGTGTTGTCGCCCGGTTCCGGTCGGATCGTCGCTGCCGGCGGCAGCCTGCCAGTGCCGAACCCGCGCCTGCTGGACCAGATGTTTCCTCCGGACGCCCTCGCCACCGTTGTCGGCGCCTTGGCTGCTGTTCCGGCCGACACCGGCGACAACGGCGACCATGTGCTGGAAGGGCTGCGCGGCCATGACGGCCGGCGCTGGACCGGCCTGCTTCGTGGCGGCGGGCAGGTGGCGCTGCTGGAGCTCGAGCCGGAATCACCGCCGGACCTTCCGGCCGCCCGCGCGGTGCTGGCAGCACTCAACAACGCCGTCGCCACCCTGCGCCACGAGCCCGATCCCGCTTCCGCCTGCGCCGCCGCGGCGCGCCACCTGCGCGCGCTGACCGGCTTCGACCGCGTGATGGCCTACCGCTTCATGCCGGACTGGAGCGGGGCGGTGATCGCCGAGGCGCTGCGCGACCCGTCGGTCGACTCGTATCTCGGCCTGGTGTTTCCCGCCTCCGACATCCCCGCCCCGGCGCGCGCCCTGTATGCCAGCAACCGGCTGCGCCTGATCCCCGACGCGGCGGCACCACAGCTGCCGCTGCGCGCCGACGCCGGAACCGGCCCGATCGACCTGTCCCGCGCGGTGCTCCGGGGGGTGGCGCCCGTGCACCTTCAGTACCTCGCCAACATGGGCGTGCACGCGTCCATGTCCGTGGCGATCGCCCTGCCGGAAGCGGACGGGGCGACGCGACTCTGGGGCCTGCTCGCCTGCCACCACCAGGAAGGTCCGCTTTTCGTGGACCACGAGCGCAGGCAGGCGGCGGAAACCATCGCCCATGCCTTGTCCTGGCGCCTGGCCGAGCTCGCCGAGCGGGACGAGCTGCGCCGCGCGGAAGCCATGCGCCGCGCCTTGTCGCCATTCCTGCTCAACCCCGACGCCAGCTCCCGCCGCCCCGATCCCGCGTCGTCCGCCCCAAACGTTTCCACCTCCGTCGCGGCACTTCGCACGCCGGACGTGCCCGGCGCGGTGGACGCGCTTCTTGCCGCCTGCGAAGCCGCCGGCGTCGCCGTGCTGGCGGGGGAGGAGTCGTTCGCCGTCGGCGTGCTGCCGCCGATGCCCGTCCTGAACCAGCTCAGCGCATGGCTCGACCAGGCCGAACCGGGTCGGGTTCTGGTCACGGACCGGTTGCCCATGCTGCTGCCGCCGGAACTCGCCGCGGCGCTGGACGCGGCCGGACCGGAGCAGGCGTCGTGCGGCCTTCTGGCGGTGCCGCTGTCGGAGCGGAACGGGGAGGGCGACAACGGGCCCGGCGGCTGGGTGCTGTGGTTCCGCGGCGAGCTGCGGCGCGAGGTGGTCTGGGCCGGCCACAAGCCGGACCACCCGGACCCGGCGGCAGTGCTCACCCCGCGCGCCTCGTTCGCCGCCTGGCGCGAGCAGGTGTCCGGACGCTCCGCCGCCTGGCCGGAGGGCGGCGTTGCCGCTGCCCGGCTGTTCCGCGACGCGGTGGTGTCCGCCCTTGCCCGACGCAGTCTGCGCGTCGCCCAGGCCAACGCCGAGCTGCGCCGTCGCAACGAGACCATCCGCTTTTTCGCGGACGCCGCCACGCATGACCTGAAGGAGCCGTTGTGGCAGATCCAGGTGTTGTCCGGGCTGATCCGGGACGGGCTCGGGGAGCTGTTCGGCCCGCCCGCCGCGGGCGCGCCGCCGCGCCACCCGGCGCACGAGGCGCTGGCACGGGAGGCGGCCGAGCTCGACATGGAAACCATGTCCGGCCTGGTGGTGGGCTCCGCCGGACGGATGCGCGCCATGATCGACGACCTGGCCCGCTTCGCCATCGCCGGGCGCGATCCCGACCGCGCCGAATCCGTGCCGCTTCGCCGCCTGGCCGACGAGGCACTGGCCGACCTGGGCGCATCGCTGCAGGCGGCGCCGGACGCCACCATCGACCTCGGTGGGCTGGACGGGATCGTTTCGCGTTGCGACCCGCTGCAGCTGCGTCGCGTGTTCCAGAACCTGTTCTCCAACGCGCTGAAGTACCGGCACCGGTCGCGACCGCTCGTGCTGGCGGCACGCGCCGGGCGTGCCGGGCTTCTGGTGCGCGTCACCGTGGAGGATAACGGTGTCGGCATCGACCCCGCCGAACGGCTGGCCTTGTTCGAGCCGTTCCGCCGCTTCCGCCGCGACGACGCCGCCACGGACGAGGGCCTCGGGCTCGGCTTGTCCATCTGCCAGCGCATCGTGCTCGCCCACGGCGGCACCATCGAGGCGTTGCCGCTGCAGCCCGGGACGCGCTTCGCCTTCACGCTGCTGGACTCCGACGCGCCGCCGGCGCTCCCGCACGCCCCGCCGTCCCCATGAGCGCGTTGGCCGACACGGGTGGGCACCGTCCCACCATCCTGGTGGCGGAGGACGACGAGCTGCACCGCTTCGTGCTTCGACGGGTGTTCCGCACCGCCGGGCTGGAAGCCGATCTGCGTTTCGTCGGCGACGGGCAGGAGCTGCTCGACTACCTCGAGCGTCGCGAGCCGCATGCCGACGAGCAGGCCTCGCCCTGGCCCGACCTGGTGCTGGTCGACCTGCACATGCCACGCCTGGGCGGCATCGAGGCGCTGCGGGCGATGCGCGCCAGCCCGGCGCTCCACGCCGTGCCGACCATCGTGTTCTCCTCGTCCGACCAGCCGCACCACATCGACGCCGCCTACGCGTCCGGCGCCAACGCCTACCTGGTCAAGGTCGGCGACTTCGACGAGCTGGTGGGGCACCTGCGCGGGCTGGTGACGTTCTGGCTCAAGTCGGCACGGCTGCCGCGGCGCCTTCCGACCGACATACAAGGCTGGCTGCCGTGAGCGAGCCGGCCGGGGTCATGCCGATACGAATCCTGATGATCGATGACAGCGATCCCGCCTTTCTCACCCTGCGCGCGATGCTGGCGCCGCGCCGTGACGCCACCGCCCGCTACGCCGTCACCCACACCAGCGACGCCGCCGCAGGCCATGCCGACCTGCGCATGGGCGGCCACGACTGCTACCTGATCGACTACCGGCTGCGCGGCGAGTCTGGGCTCGAGCTGGTTCGCGACGCCCGCGCCGCAGGCGTCACCCGGCCGATCGTGATGCTGACCGCGTCCAACGGGGTGGAGCGCGAGGCGGCGGAAGCGGGCGCCAACGACTTCCTGGTCAAGGGCGAGTTCGACCGCGCGCTGCTGGAACGCACCATCCGCTACGCGATCAACAACGCCCACGGCGTGCAGCGCCTGGCCGAGATGAACGCGTCGCTGGAGGCCACCGTGGCCGAGCGCACCGCGCAATACGTCGAGGCCAACCGCCAGCTGCTGCACCAGATCGACGCGCGCGAGCGGGCGGAAGCGGCCCTTGTGCAGGCGGAACGGCTGCAGGCGCTCGGCCGCATGACGGGCAGCGTCGCGCACGACTTCAACAACATCCTGACCGCCCTGTTCGGCAGCCTCGAGGTGCTTGGCGAACGCCTGGGCGATGCTGTGGAACCGCGCCTGGCCCGGCCGCTGGCCACCGCGGTGGAGGCGGTGCGGCTCGGCGAGCGCATGGTCGAGGGGCTGCTGGCCTTTGCCCGCCGCCGCCCGGTGGCGCAGCACCTCCTGCGGCTGCAGGCCGTGATCGCGGAGCTGGAACCGCTGCTCCGCATGACCCTGGGCGATGCGATCTCGCTCGGCATCGAGACCGACCCGCACCTTTCCCCCGTGCTGGTCGACCGCGAGCAGCTGGAGCGCGTGCTGCTCAACCTCGCGTCCAACGCCCGCGACGCCGCCGCCAACCGTCCGGGCGCCCGCTTCACCTTGTCCACGCGCGACCTCGGCGATGGCAGGGTGGAACTGTCCGCCGCAGACAACGGCCCGGGCATGAGCCCCGAAACCCTGGAGCACGCCTTCGAGCCGTTCTTCACCACCAAGACCGGTGGCCAGGGCACCGGGCTCGGCCTGGCGCAGGTTTATGGCTTCGCGGTGCAGTCGGGCGGCCAGGCCGCGATCGACAGCTGCCCCGGCGAGGGTGTGCGCGTGCGGCTGTCGATGCCGGCTGCGGACGGGCGCGCCGCCGTCGTTGCGGTGTTCGGCGCCGCGTGAACGGCGACGCGGCGGTCCAGGCGGACCTGATCGCGGTGCTGGTGGCGGTACGCGACGGCCTGCCGCACGTGCTCACCCTGGACGACGCGGGCAGCCTGCCGGCGGGCCCTTTCGTACCTGGCCACCGTTCGCTCCAGGCCGGCATGCGCGCCTGGGTCGAGCAGACCACCGGCCACCCGCTCGGCCACGTCGAGCAGCTCTACACCTTTGCCGACCGTGACCGCGCCGGCGACGCCACACGCGCCATCTCCATCTCCTATCTGGCGCTGACCCGGCTGATCCCGGAGGAAACCGGCTGGTCCGGCTGGTACCGCTTCTTTCCCTGGGAGGACCAGCGCCACGAGAACGGCCGCCGCGCCACGAGGCACCTGGTCGAGCAGCTGACCGCCTGGTCCGGCCTGGCGCCGGAACCCGTCGCCACGCAGCGGCGGCAGCGCCTGGCGATCAACTTCAGCCTGTCCGCCTGGAACGACGAGCTGGTGCTGCAGCGCTACGAGCTGCTCTACGAAGCGGGGCTGGTCGCCGAGGCCGCACCCGGGGTCGCACCCGGGGCCGATCCGGACCGCTACGATGGCAGCGGCCGGGCCATGCCGCGCGACCACCGGCGCATCCTCGCCACCGGCATCGCCCGCCTGCGCACCACCTTGAAGTACCGCCCGGTGTTCTTCGAGCTGATGCCCGCATCCTTCACCCTGCTGCAGCTGCAGCAGACGGTGGAGGCGGTGTCTGGGGTGCGGCTGCACAAGCCCAACTTCCGGCGCCTGATCGAGCAGCAGGCGCTGATCGAGGACACCGGCGCGATCAGCGTCGCCGGGCCCGGCCGCCCGGCGAAGCTGTTCCGCTTCCGCCGCGAGGTCGTGGAGGCCCGCGCCGCCGCCGGCTCCAAGCTTCCCGTGCTGCCTTCGGCGTGACCGTGCCGGCTTGTCCGGCCCCGCCTCCACATGGCAACCCCATGGCGGCGACGGATCTTCCGGTTCGTGCCGTTGAAGCCGCCGGAAAGGGATGCGACACCGGTTCGTCCGCCGTTCTTCCTTCGTGTGTCCCGTGCCACAGGATGTCTTTCATGCGCTCCGCGTTCCTGCTGCTCCTGCTTGTGCCGCTCGCCGCCTGCGTCGTGGAGGCGCCGCCGCCGCCGCCACCGCCACGCGTGGTCGAACGCATCCCTCCGCCGCCGCCCGGCTACTACGTGTGGCGTCCGGCCCACTGGCGCTGGAACGGTTATCGCTACGTTTGGGTGCCCGGCCACTACGCGCTTCGGGGCGCCTGACGCGCATCCGCCCCTTGACGAACCACCCCTGATCCCCAGCATATGGAGGCGGGCGCTTCGGCGCCTTCTTTCAGGTCACCCTTATACTCAGTTTGAGAATTAGGAAGCGGAACCCGATGCTCGACGCCCTGACCCACGTCTCGCCCCTTTACGACCGGGTGCGGCGCGTGATCCCCCCGGCCGAGTGGGCGGGCTTCGCCGACGACATCGACGCCATTCTGGAGCTGAAGCGCCAGCGCAACGCCGTCATCTTGGCGCACAACTACCAGACGCCCGAGATCTTCCACTGCGTGTCCGACATCGTCGGCGACAGCCTGGCGCTGGCCCGCGATGCGCAGAACGTCGAGGCCGACGTGATCGTCATGGCCGGCGTGCACTTCATGGCCGAGACCGCCAAGCTGCTGAACCCCGGCAAGCGCGTGCTGATGCCCGACATGCGCGCCGGCTGCTCGCTGGCGGATTCCATCACCGCCGCCGACGTGCGCCTGCTGCGCCAACGCTATCCGGGCGTCCCGGTCGTCACCTACGTCAACACCTCCGCCGCGGTGAAGGCGGAAAGCGACCTGTGCTGCACCTCCGGCAACGCCCGGCGCATCGTCGAGGGTCTCGGCACCGACCGTGTCATCATGATCCCCGACGAGTACTTGGCGCAGAACATCGCCAACGAGACCGGCATCACCATGATCACCTGGGCCGGCCATTGCGAGGTGCACGAGCGCTTCACCCCCGACGAGATCCGCCGCATACGCGCCGAGAACCCCGGCGTGGTGGTGCTGGCCCATCCCGAGTGCCCGCCCGAGGTGGTGGCGGAAGCCGACTTCTCCGGCTCCACCGCGCACATGTCCGACTATGTCGGGAGCGGCAAGGCCAGCCGCGTGGTGCTGATCACCGAATGCTCCATGAGCGACAACCTGGCGGTGCAGCACCCGGAGGTCGAGTTCATCCGCCCCTGCAACCTGTGCCCGCACATGAAGCGCATCACCCTGCCGGCCCTGCGGCGCTGCCTTGAGACCATGACCACCGAGGTCACCATCGAGCCGCATCTGGCCGTCCGCGCCCGCCAGGCGGTCGAGCGCATGCTCGCGGCCTGACCCCGGGCCGACCGTCCGTTATCCCTAGGATCACCACCATGACCACCCTGACCGATCTCGCCGGTCGCCCCGTCATCGTCGGCGGCGGCCTTGCCGGACTGCTGTGCGCGCTGCAGCTGTCGCCCGTCCCCTGCGTGCTGGTGTCGCGCGCCCCGCTCGGCACCGACGCTTCCAGCGCCTGGGCCCAGGGCGGCATCGCCGCCGCGATCGGCGACGACGACACCCCGGCGCTGCACGCCGCCGACACGCTGGCCGCCGGCGACGGGCTGTGCGACCCCGACACCGTCCGCGCCGTCACCGATGCCGGCACGGACATGATCGCCCTCCTGTCGCACCACGGCGTCCGCTTCGACCGCGGCTTCGACGGCAGGCTGGCCACCGGGCTGGAAGCCGCCCATTCGCGCCGGCGCATCGTGCACGCCGCCGGCGACGCCACCGGGGCCGCCATCGTTCGCGCCCTGGCCGACGCCGTGCGCGCCACCCCCTCGATCACCGTGATCGAGCGCGCCTCCCTGCTCGCCGTTGCGACAACGGGGGAGGGCGGCCCGGTCCGCGGCGCCGTGCTGCTGCTGGACGGCGAGCGCGTGCTGCTCCCGACCGCCCGGCTGGTGCTCGCCACCGGCGGCATCGGCGGCCTGTTCCGCGACACCACCAACCCGCTCGGCGCCACCGGCACGGGGCTTGCCGCCGCCGCCCGTGCCGGCGCCCGCCTCGGCGAGATGGAGTTCGTGCAGTTCCACCCCACGGCGCTCGCCGCCGGCGATACGGTCGCCTCCGCGCCGCTGCCCCTGGTCAGCGAGGCCGTGCGCGGCGAGGGCGCCATCCTGGTCGACGAGACGGGCGCCCGCTTCACCGACGAGCTCGCCCCGCGCGACGTCGTGTCCCGCGCGGTGTGGCACCACCTCCTCGCCGGCCACCAGGTGTTCCTGGACGCCCGCACGGCACTCGGGCCCCGCTTTGCCGCCCGCTTCCCCGGCATCGACGGCCTCTGCCGCGCCCGTGGTGTCGACCCCGCGACGACGCCGATCCCGGTTCGTCCGGCCGCGCACTACCACATGGGCGGTGTTCTGGTGGAC
Source organism: uncultured Acetobacteraceae bacterium (assembly GCA_964242425.1). Taxonomy (GTDB): domain Bacteria; phylum Pseudomonadota; class Alphaproteobacteria; order Acetobacterales; family Acetobacteraceae; genus Lichenicola. The sequence continues at coordinate 14,885 of CAXTCK010000032.1, forward strand.
GCGGACGGCCGCAGCACCGTGCCTGGCCTGCTTGCCTGCGGCGAGGTTGCCTGCACCGGCCTGCACGGCGCCAACCGGCTGGCCAGCAACTCCCTGCTGGAAGCCGCCGTCGGCGCCGTCGCCGTCGCCCGCAGCATCGCATCCGAGCCCGTCCCGCTTCCCGCCTCCGGCCCGCTGCCCGCCGTCACGGTGCCCGCCGTCACGATACCCCGGGCGGAGAACCTTTCGGCGGTGCGCCAGGTCATGTCCCGCGCCGCCGGCGTCCTGCGCGACGCGTCCGGCCTCCAAGCCGCCATCGCCGCCCTGCTGCCGCTGGCACCCGCCGACGACGCCGCCCTGGTCGGGCTGATGATGTGCGTCGCCGCGCACGACCGCACCGAAAGCCGCGGCGGCCACCACCGCACCGACCATCCCGGTAGCACTTCCGTGCCGACACGCACCGGCCTGACCATGGCCGAGGCCCTGTCCCGCGCCGCCGTGATCGCCCCGGCCCGGAGGCTCGCCTCGTGATCCCGCCGCTTCCCGACCTCATGCTGGAGCCGCAGGTGCGCGCCGCCCTGCTGGAGGATCTCGGGCGTGCCGGCGACATCACCACCGACAGCATCGTTCCCGCCGACCTGCTCACCCGTTGCGTGCTCCGGGCGCGCGAGCCCGGCGTGGTAGCCGGCCTGGACCTCGCCCGGCTCGCGTTTTCACTGGTCGACCCGCGCCTCGAGTTCAGCGTGCACCGCCCGGACGGCACCGCGATCGCTCCCGGCGACCGCATCGCCACCGTCTCCGGCCCCGCCCGCGGCGTGCTGATCGCCGAGCGCGTGGCGCTGAACTACCTGTCCCACCTGAGCGGCATCGCCACCGCCACCAGCCGCATCGTCGGCGCGGTGGCCGGCACGAACGCCCGCATCTGCGAAACCCGCAAGACCATCCCCGGCCTGCGCGCGCTGCAGAAATACGCCGTGCGCGTCGGCGGCGGCGCCAACCACCGCTTCGGCCTCGACGACGCCGTGCTGATCAAGGACAACCACATAGCCATCGCCGGCGGCGTACGCGTCGCCATCCAGCGCGCCCGCGGCGCTGTCGGCCACCTGGTCAAGATCGAGGTCGAGGTCGATACCCTGGCCCAACTGGAGGAAGCGCTTGCAGTCGGCGTCGACGCCGTGCTGCTCGACAACATGGCCCCACCCACCCTGCGCGAGGCCGTGCGCATGGTCGCCGGCCGCGCCGTCACCGAGGCGTCCGGCCGCGTCACGCCCGAAACCGCTCCGGCGCTGGCCGCCACGGGCGTCGACCTGATCTCGATCGGCTGGCTGACCCATTCTGTCACCGTGCTCGACATCGGCCTCGATCACGACGGCTGACCGTTCACGGGTCGCGGGGCGCCCGCAGCGAGGCGGCCGGGCCGGCGCGGCACGCGTTCCGCCGCTCCCAGCCGATGATGGCGCCTAGTCCAGCAACGCCGGCACCACCGACCCCGCCAGCAGCAGCCCCATCACGAGGTTGAAGCGCCGCCGGCGCCTTGGCGACGACAGCCATCGCCCCGTTCCCGCCCCCAGCAGCGCCCAGGCGCCGGCGCTGAACAGCCCGATCACCGCGAACAACCCCGCCAGCAGCAGCACCTGCGCACGCACCGCCCCACCTGGAACCGTGTAGGTCGCGGTGGTCGCCACCGCCAGGATCCACGCCTTCGGGTTCACCCACTGGAACCCGCACATCCCCCAGAACACGCGGAAAAAGCCGGGCGACGCCGCGACACCGTCTCCGGGCGGCGCGTCCCCTGCGTGGGCGATACGCCAGGCCAGCACCAGCAGCCACGCAGCACCTACCCAGCGCAGCGCGTCGTGCAGCAGCGGATGCGCCAGCAGCGGCGCCGCCAGCCCGACCCCTACCACCGCCACCATGAAGCCGAACCCCAGGCTGATCCCCAGCATGCAGGGCAGGGCGCCACGCAGGCCCCGCCTCGCCGCGGTCGCCAGCACCACGGCGTTGTTCGGCCCTGGCGTCACGGAGGCGACAATGGCGAACAGGAGGAACGGCAGCAGCGACGCCGCCGTCACCTCCGGACCCCCGCCGAAGGCAGCCCGCTCAGGCCGGCACCGGCCCGATCACCAGCCCGCGCAGCCGCTCCACCGTGATCCGCTCCGGCCGCGCGGTGCCCAGCGCCGTCACCGCCGCCGCCCCGGTGGCCACCCCCCAGGCAAACGCGTCCGGCGGCGAGCGCCCTTCCGCCAGCGCCATCACCATGCCGGCCAGGAAGCTGTCACCGGCACCGGTGGTGCCGTTCACCACCACGTTCAGCGCCGGCAGCCAGAGTGGTCCCTCGGGCAGCATCAGCATCGCCCCGTTCTCGCCCAGGGTCAGCGCCACCATGCCGGCCTGCCCGCCATGCACCAGCTCCGCCGCCGCCTCCTCCTGGTCTTCCCGCGTCGACAGCGCGCGGCCCGCGATCATCTCCAGCTCGGTCAGGCTCGACTTGAGCAGGAACACCGAGCCGTGTCCGAGCCCGGCACTCAGCGCCGGCCCGGACGAGTCCAGCACGAACGGCACGTGCCGCTCGTGCGCCACCGCGGCCAGCCTGGCATAGAACTCCGACGGCACCCCCGGCGGCAGGCTGCCGCTGGCGACCAGCCAGCCCGCCTCCACCTGCGAGGCCAGCCCCAGCATCTCCTGCCATTCCGGGTCGCGCACCGTCGGCCCCTGGGCGACGAACCGGTACTCCTCGTTCGCCAGCGCGTCTGTGACGCTGTGGCTGGTGCGCGTGCGCCCGCTGATCCTGAGAGCCTGATAGGGGATGCCGTCCTCTTCCAGCAGCTCCTCCAGCAGCCGCCCGGTCGAGCCGCCCGCCATCACCAGCGCCCGCGACGTGCCGCCCAGCGCCTGCACCACCCGCGCCACGTTGATGCCGCCGCCGCCCGCATCCTCGCGGTCGCTGAAGGTGCGCAGCTTGTGCGTCGGCCGGACCCGCTGCGTTTGCACCGCGACGTCGATGGTCGGGTTCATGCACACGGTCGCGATCGGCGTCGAGCAGGACAGGAATGCCATCAACGAGCCCCAATTTCGTTGCGTTCATCATGCCAGCAGCGTTCCGGGGACGCCAGCGAGCCGGATCCCGGATGACGTTCGGGATCTGGGAATGGTATGGACCTGCTTCTTCCGCTTCGTGTCGGGACCAGGGAGTCCGTGATGCCTACCTACAGCGTGCACTATTCCAATACCGCCAACGGCCCGCCCATTGGCGACGCTCGCCACGTCACGGTGGGCACCGTGGAGGAAGCCATCCGCTTCGCCGAGGACAACTTCACCTCGCCGGCCCACCAGCCTTCCGTCGGCGACATCAAGGGCTACTGCATCTGCGACGACCAGAAGCAGATGGTCGTCCCCTGGCGCGAAGGAGGCGCCTGACACCCGGATCCTGCCGGCGCGGGGGACGTTCATCGGCGATCCCGATGATCGTGTTCCCCATCCTGCTGCGGGACGCGAGGCCGGGCGCGCGAGGGGCGTCCTGATCCCCCGCCGGTCTCGCGACCGCGCCCGAAAACCGGTTTCTCGTCAACTCGTCTCGGGCCGCGCTGCATCGCCCAGCGCCTGCAGCCGAAGCGCGTTGTTGACCAGCGCCATGTGCGTGAACGCCTGCGGGAAGTTCCCCCTCTGCTCCCCGGTGGCCGCGTCGATCTCCTCCGCGAACAACCCCAGATCGTTGCCACGCAGCAGCAGCCGCTCGAACAGCGCCGACGCGTCGTCCGTCCGCCCGGCCATCGCCAGCACGCCCACACGCCAGAACGCACACGCGGTGAAGGTGCCTTCCTTCCCTTCCAGCGTATCGTCCACCCGGTAGCGGTACAGCAGGTCCCCGGCACCCAGCTCCCGCTCGACCGCCGCCAGCGTCTTCAGGAGGCGTGGGTCCTGCGCGTCGATCGCCTTGAAGATCACCAGCCGAAGCACCGACGCGTCCAGCGCCGTGCTGTTCTCCGCCATGGTGTAGGCCTGCGCCGCCTCGTTCCACCCCCGCCGGAGGTACTCCTCCCGCAGCTGGCATCCGGTCCGTTCCCATTGCTCCAGCACCAAAGGCGCCGGATGCCCGATCCGCCGCCCGATCGCGGCCGCACACGTCACCGCCACCCAGATCATCGCCTGGCTGTGCAGCATCACCCCCGACGCTCCGGGCATCTCCCAGAGCCCCTGATCCGGCTTCCCGCGCTGCCGCAGCGCCGCGTCCACCAGGTTCACCAGGGTGTCGGGCAGGTGGTCGTTGGTCTTCTGCGGTGGGTCGAAATCCACCGCCTGCAGGAAGTCGTGCAGTGCTGCCAGCAGTTCGCCGTAGATGTCGCTCTGCACCTGGTCGATCGCGTTGTTGCCGATCCTCACCGGCCCAACCCCGCGCCAGCCTTCGAGCCCGTCCAGCGTTTCCGGGCCGGGGGTCTCGCCATCGATGCCATACATCAGCCGCAGGTCCCGGCCGTAGCTGGCGCCGGCATTGCGCAGGAAGCGCAGGAACTCGGCCGCTTCCCGCGTGTAGCCGAGCCGGACGAACGACGAAACGGTGAAGCTCGCGTCGCGCATCCAGGCGAAGCGGTAGTCGTAGTTGCGGTTGCCCGGCACCGCCTCGGGCAGCGAGGTGGTGGGGGCCGCCACGATACCGCCGGTCGGCGAATACGTCAGCAGCTTGAGGCACAGCGCCCCGCGGATCACCGCCTCGCGATACGGCCCGTGGTACGAGCAGCGCGCGCTCCACCGTTCCCAATAGTCCCGTGTCTGCTCCAACTGGCGCAACGCGTCCCCGACCCCCTGTACGGGTGGCCGCTCATCGTCGCCATTGGTCAGCACCAGCACGCTCCGCATCCCGGCCTCCAGCCGGAACCTCGTTTCCGATGCCACGCCGTCGATCGTCATCGGGTCGCTGCTCGTCGCGCGCAGCACCCGGTCCCCGGCCCGGAACAGCGCCCCGTCCTGCACCGCCTCCGCCGCCGCCTCGGCACGGCCGTAGTCGAACGCCGGCCGCACGGTGAACCCGCCCGACACGCTGCCCGTCTCGCAGCGCAGGACGCGCAATAGCTGGCCTTCCGCCTCGACGTCCGGCCCTTCCTCCGGCAGCGCGTCCGGCGTGCGTACCGGCATCAGGTCCAGAAGCACGGCCACCCCCGTGCCGGTCTCGAACCGCATTTCCAGGATGTTGGTGCCGGGCAGGTAGCGCCGGCTCCGCCCGGTCACGCCGTCCAGGCGCAGGGCGCAGCAGCCGCCCTTGCGGTCGTCCAGCAGCCGCCCGAACACCGAGGGCGAGTCGTGGCGCGGCCAGCATAGCCAGTCGATCGAGCCGTCCCGGTCGACCAGCGCCGTGCTGCGCGTGTCGCCGATCAGCCCGTAATCGGAAATGGGGTTGTACAAGCGATCGATGCTCCCGCGGCGTTGCTCCGGCAGGACGCCGCGCGAGGCCGCCGGGTTGCCTCGCGCGCGGCGACCAGTCCGGAACCGGATCAACTTCCGCCGGCTGCAACAAATCCATTTATTCGGACGCCACCGGCATCTATTGTTGCGGCGCTGGAACATGGGCCATCACCGGCGATGGCCATCCGCACGGAAACACGGCGCATGGCGAGCTTCACCTGGTCGACTGGCACGAGTGGCAACTGGAGCGACCCGGCCAACTGGACGCCGCCCGGTGTCCCCGGCGCCAACGACACGGCCACCGTGTCCGCCGCCGGCAGCTATGTCGTCCAGATCGACATTCCCGCAATCGGCTCCCTGATTCTGGACGCGCCTGACGCCACGATCGACCCGGTCGGCTCGTTCGCCCTGTCGGGCCTGCTCGACGTCAAGGCCGGCACCTTCAGCGTCAGCGACACGATCACCGGCGGCACGATCCGTCCCGACGGCGGCACGATCACCTACAACGGCGGTACGCTCGACGGCGTCATCCTGGACGGCCCGCTCGACCTCAGCGCCGAGGGTGCCTTCGTCCACATCGCGGACGGCCTCACCTTCGCCAGCGCCGCGCCGGAACAGATCCTGCTGACCGGCTATGACAGCGACCTCGACTTCCGCGACGCCCAAACCCTGAACAACGTCGCCATCACCACCGTCAGCACGTCCTATCTCGGCGCCGGCCCGGGCCTGACGCTCGGCGCGTCCAGCACCCTGACCATCGACGACGTCTACACCGCACCGCGCTCTGCCTTCTTCGGCACCGCCATCACCGGCACGCTTCTCGACAACAAGGGCACCGTCACGGTCGACGGCCCGCTGGACGACGTTGTCACCACGACCGTCAACGAGGGCAGCTTTCTGGTCAATGTCGGCAATACCAGCCAGATCCACGGCGCGCTTGCCAACACGGGCACTTTCCAGGTGTCGGGACCGGACGTCGAGCTGACCGTCGGCGGCGCCCTGACCAACTCCGGCAGCGTGTCCCTCGCCGACGACAGCACACTTGTCCTCGACGGCGGGTTGGCCAACACCGGCACCATCACCATGGCCCCCGGCGCGACCCTCTACGTCAACGGCAACACGAGCGTCGACCAGTTCGGCAGCATCGAGCGCAACGGCGGCACGATCGACATCGGCGAGTTCAGCCACCCCGGAAGCTTCGACCTGTCCGGCCAGACCCTCCACGTCACGGCGGGCGGCGAGTTCGACGGCACGCAGTTCGCCGAAGACATCCGCAACGGCACCATCGAGCTGGATGGTGGCGCCGCGACCTTCACTTCCAGCGCCGAAGGGTACGGCACGGTCGTCGACCTCGACGTCAGCGAGACCTACAACCAGTTCGGACAAAACGGCTACCTGTTCGGCGCCACGGTCGAGATCGGCAGCGGCGCCACGCTGGACCTCACCGATCAGACCCTGCACGTCGCCACCGGCTACAACTTCGGCGGAGAGTTCGACGGCCTGATCCTTGCGGGCACGGTGACCGGTGGCACGATCGAGCTCGACGGCGGTCCCGTCACCTACGCCGGCGGCACGCTCGACGGCGTTACCCTGGACGGCCCGTTCGACCTCAGCGGCGCGGGTGCCGCCGTCTCCGTCGAGCACGGCATCACCTTTTCAAGCACCGCCCCGGAACAGATCCTCGTCACCGGCACCAGCGCGTCCCTTACCCTGGACGATGCCGAAACCCTGGACCACGTCGCCATCACCCTCGGCAACGCAACTTCCGCCGGCCTCGTCACCACCGACGGTGTTCTCACCCTCGGTCCCGACTCCACCCTTGCGGTCGCCGCCGGCGGCGCCGTCCTGGCCGGAACCAGCCTCGACAACGCCGGCACCATCACCGCCGACGGCTTCCTCAGCGACCAAGTGGAGGCCACCACCAGCTCGGGCACCATCGCCCTCGGCGACGGCAGCGGCGATCGCAACGTGATCTCCGACCTGACCAACTCTGGAATCCTGGTGCTGTCCGGCACCGGCACGACGCTTCTGGCCGCAGGCGACTTCGCCAACTCCGGCAGCATCGCGATCGGTGGCAGCGACACGCTCAACCTATACGGCGACTTCGACAACACCGGCACGATCACCGTGGCCTCTGGCGGCACCCTCGACCTTGCGACCAGCGAAACCTTCGACCAGCTCGGCAGCATCACGCGCGATCCCGGCGGGATTCTCGACCTCGACGGCACGCTGGACCTGTCCGGGCACACGATTGACGTCACCACGGGCAGCCTGTTCGACGGTGTGGAGCTCACCGGCACCATCGCCGGCGGCACGATCGCCCTCCAGGGCGGCAGCATCGGCTACGACGGCGGCATCCTGCGTGGCGTCACCCTGGACGGCCCGCTCGACCTAGGCGCCGTCCAGTCCAACGTCCTGATCGAGAACGGCATCACCTTTTCTGGTTCCGCCCCAGGGCAGATCCTGGTCACCGGCACCGATGCCGCCCTGCTCTTCAACGATGCTGAAACCCTGAGCCATGTCGCCGTCACCCTCGGCAACGCCGCCCTGTATACCGGAACCGGCCTCACCCTGGGGCCGGACGCCACCCTGGCCCTGGTCGGAAACGTCGGCGGCTCCATCTCCGGCGTCAGTCTCGACAACCAGGGCACCATCACCGCAACCGTCGGCTCCCTGGACGATCAGGCACTCTCTACCACCAACACGGGCAACATCGCCGTCGGCGACGGCCTGGGCAACAACCAGGTACACAACCTCGTCAACGAGGGCACCCTCGCCGTGTCCGGGTCCGGCACCATCCTCACGCTGACCGGCGGCCTGGACAACGCCGCCAGCGTCACCCTGGGCGGCAACGCCTTCCTAGAGCTCACCGACGCGGTCACCACCCTTGGCACGATCACCTTTCTCGACCGCACCGGTACCCTCCAGCTCGACGCGACCGGCGGCGATACCGACGGCACCCTATCCGGCTTCGCCGCCGGCGACCTAGTGAGCTTAGACGGCGCCGGATACAGCCTATCCCATTCTGGCAACACGCTCAGCTTGTCGCAGGACGGCAGCGTAGCCGACACCTTCGTCCTCGCCGGCCAGGACTATACGAACGCCGGCTTCACCCTGACCGAGACCGGTTCCGGCCGAACCGACCTCACCACCGACGCCCCCTGCTTCTGCGCCGGCACCCTGATCCTGACGGATCGCGGCGAGCGTCCGGTCGAGTCGCTGCAGGCCGGTGACCTCGTGATGACGCGGCACGGCGGGATCGACACTCCCATGCCCGTGCGCTGGATCGGCCAACGCCGCCTCCACGTCGCGCGGCATCCCGAGCCGGAGCAGGTCGCGCCGGTCCGCATACTGCGCGATGCGGTCGCTCCTGGCGTTCCCTGCCGCGACCTTCTCGTGTCGCCGGACCATGCCGTCTTCCTGGACGACATGCTGATCCAGGCGCGCCAGCTGGTGAACGGCATGACGATCCGCCGTGACATCGCCTGCACCGTCGTCACCTACCATCACGTCGAACTCGACCAGCACGCTATCCTGATTGCCGATGGCCTTCCCTGCGAAAGCTACCTGGACACCGGCAACCGTGCGCAGTTCGACAACAACGCCGTTGTCGCCCTGCACGGCCGGGTCGACCTCCAGGACGGCCGCACCGGCTGCGCGCCTTTGGCCACCGATGCCGCCCTGGTCCGGCCGCTCTGGGACCGCCTCGCCGATCGCGCGGCCGCCCGCGGCCATTCCCGCCCCGACCTCGCCGTGACCCACAGTCCCGCGCTGCGCCTGGAAGCTGATGGGATACTGATCGAGCCGACGGACGCGGCGAACGGCCTGATCCGGTTCCATCTGCCACCCGGCTGCCAGGAGGTTCGCCTGCAGTCCAGCAGCGACCGCCCCACCACTCTCAGCCCCTGGTGCGACGACCGCCGCCGTCTCGGCATCGCCCTGAGCGCCATCATCCTGCGCCAGGGTGCCTGGCAGCAGGACCTTCCCCTCCACTATCTCCGTGCCGACGCCGGCTGGTGGCCTGTCGAGTCCGCCGGAACCCTGTCCTGGCGCTGGTCGAACGGCGACGCCCTCATCACGCTGCCCGAGCCGGGCGACACGCTCGACATCGCCCTGCACGCCGTCATGCCGGTCGCCGTCACGCCGATCGCCGTGCCGGACCCGTCCCGCGCGGACCGGCAGCCGGCCCGGGTCAGGATCAACCGGTGACCGTCCGTCTCACGACGACGGCGTGCTCGCGGTCTCCGGCCGGCACGGACCGCTAGCGTCCTTCCTCAGCCTTCCCGCGCCAGCACCGCGCGGATCGCGTCCAGCGCCGCGTCCGCCCGGCTCCCGTCGGGCCCG
>CAXTCK010000033.1:0-3584 GCA_964242425.1 uncultured Acetobacteraceae bacterium
GCCTGCGCCCCGGTCCACTCGCGCCCGTCCGCCAGGCAGCCGGCCAGCGCGACCAGCTCCGCGCCCGACAGCGGCGCGTGGTGGTCCGCCTTGGCGCCCGTCAGGCTCGGCGTCGGCCCGAACGCGTGCAGCGTCAGCAGCGGCCCGTGCGCCGTTGACGCGCGCCGTGCCGTGACCCAGTCGCGCGACACCCCCACCTGCTGCGGCCCCGGATCCAGGAAGTCGCCGTCCAGCGCCACCACCACGCGCGCCCGGTCGAAGCGCCAGCGCGTTTCCAGCACCTGCCCGAACGCTCGCCGGCTGCCGTCGCGCACCCCCGCCCGCGACACCGGCTCGTGCCCGTGCCAGCGCATCCGCGGCATCGCCGCCCGCAAGGCCGCCACCTGTGCCGCGAGCGACGGCGAGGTGACCGGCCCGGTCAGCAGCCGCACGCCCTCGCCCCCTTCGGCCCGGAACGCCGCCATCGGCCCGAGCAGCGCCGCGCGCAGCGTGTCCCAGTTGGTGGCGCGACCGTCCTGCAACACCGCCTGCGAGCGGTACGGGTCGTACAGCCCCAGGATCGAGGCCTGTCCCTGCAGGTCCGTGCCGCCGCGCGTCCAGGGATGCGCGTCGTTGCTTTCGATCTTCATCGGCCGGCCGTAGCGGGTCAGCACGTGCACCCCGTTGGCATAACCGTCGGTCAGGGTGGCGGTAGCGTAGCGCAGCACCGATTGCGCATGCGCGTGTACCGGGTCGCGCACCGGCGGCACCTCCTCCGTGCGGCCGTCGGTATCGTCGTCGTCGTCGCAACCGCCCAGCCCGGCCAGCGCCAGCGACGCCGCCATCACCCGGAAGAACCGGCGCCGGTCGATCCCCCCGCCCCCGCCCGGGCCAGCCAGGTCGGCGACGGACGGGTATTCCTGCTTCAGGAAGCGACGGAACGCCGGCGTGCCCGCCACCTCCTCCAGGCTGCGCCAATCGAGCCGGCCGCGCGCGTCGCGGGCGCGCAGCGCCGCGCGCACCGCCTGGAGGTCGTCCGGATCCGCCGTCATCGGGCCGCTTCCTTCACCGGTGGCATGTCGAGCAGTCGCTCAGCTGCGCGCCCGGCCGTATGTGCGCCTGCGCCACCAGCGCCCGGCCGATCCGCTCCTGGTCGGCGCCCGGCTGCCATTCCATGTTCCAGATCTGGTCCGGGGTACGTATGTAGCGCTCCGGGTTGCGGTGGCAGTTCAGGCAGAACGCCATGGTGAAGGCGTGCGCGCGATAGGTGAGCTGCATGGTGTTGATCGGGCCGTGGCAGGTGGAACAGCCGATGCCCTTGGTCACGTGCACCGAATGGTTGAAGTACACGTAGTCCGGCAGCCGGTTCACGCGCGCCCAGTGCAGCGGCTTGTTCTCGGCCAGGCTGTCGCGCACCGGGGCAAGCATGGGCGAGCCGGTCCAGATCTGCGAATGGCAGGTCATGCAGGTCCAGGTCGGCGGGATCCCGGCGGTCGACGACGCCTCGACGGAGGTGTGGCAATAACGGCAATCGATCCCGAGCTCGCCGTTATGGTGCTTGTGGCTGAACGGCACCGGCTGGGTCGGCGCCACGGCGACGCGATACGCCCAGTCCGACCGCGACACCCCGCCCGCCACCACCAGCCCGCCGACCACGAGAACGACCGCCACGAGCAGGACCAGTCGCAGGACGGCATCGGCGCCTGGCGCGAAAAGCTGGCGCACCGGTCAGCCAGGCATGGAAACGAGGCGCGCCCGACCGGTTGCACGATCCCGGCTGCCGGACAGGACGTCGCGACAGCCATCTCGTCGCATTCCGATCCCCGCATCGCATCGCATGGGATCAGGCTCGCATGCAGGGCCGTTCCGGCCAACCCCGCTTCGGCCGCGCCTTCGCTTTCGTGATCGGGGACGTCCGGATCCCCGCTCCGCCCCGCCTCGCCCCGTCGACGCGCCGTGCCGCGCGCTCACTCCTCCGCGGGGTCGACCAGGTCGAAGAAGGGCTGCCGGTCCACGGTGAAGTGCTTGGAATAGAACGGGTCGCGCTGGTAGCGCGGGTTCATTCCCCAGCGCTCCTGCATGGTGCGCGTTTCCGCGAAGAACCGCGCCTCGTGCTCCGGCCGGTCGTCGCTGCCGCGCGACAGGCTTTCATGGTGATAGGCGGTGAACTCCGCGCACCACACGATGCGCCAGCCCGCGTCGCGCACCTTCAGGCACAGGTCGACGTCGTTGTAGGCGACCTTGAGGTGCTGCTCGTCGAACCCGCCGACCTCGTGGAACACCGACGCCCTGATCAGCATGCCCGCCGCCGTCACCGCCGACACCTCGTGGCTCAGCATGGCGCGGCCGATATACCCGTAATCGGTCAGCGGCGCGCCGCGATGCACGTGCGCCGCGACCCCCGCCGGCCCCACCACCACGCCCGCGTGCTGGATGGTGTCGTTGGGATAAAGGAACTTGCCGCCGACCACCGCGACGTCCGGTGCCGCCAGCGCCTCGCCCACGATCGTCTTCAGCCAGTCCCTGTCGTCTACGAACACGTCGTTGTTCATGAAGAAATAATAGTCGGCCGCGTTGTCCTGCGCCGCGAGGTTGTTCAGGCGGGAATAGTTGAACTCCTCCTCGACCGTCAGCACGCGCACCCGGTCAAGCCGCGACACGCGCTTGACGAAGTCGGCCGCTTCCCGCGTGACCGACCAGTTGTTCACCAGCACGATCTCGAACGCCTTGTAGTCGGTGTTCGACAGCAGCGCCTCGACGCAGCGCTTGGTGGTGGCCACCTGGTCCTTGAACGGGATGATGATCGACACCCTGGGCTGCGCCTTCTGCAGCCACGTGATGCCGTACAGCGTGAGGCCGCGTATGGCGCTCACCTCCGCCTTCACGCCCAGCCGCTTGAGGTGGTCGGACACCGCCTTCACCCCGGCGTCGATGGCATAGGTCTTGTTGCCGATGTTCACCGCGGTCGAGTTCGGCGTCTTGCGCCAGTGGTAGAGCACTTCCGGCACGTGGTGGATCTGCTCGCGCGGGATCTCCTCCACCAGCCGCAGGATCAGGTCGTGGTCCTGCGCGCCGTCATACGCCGCGCGCAGCTCGCCCACCTTGGCCAGCGTCTTCGCTTCCACGAACAGCAGGTGGCAGATGTAGTTGCAGCCGAGCAGGTAGCGGTGGTTGTAGTCCGGCTTCAGGTTCGGCTCCAGGAAGTAGCCGGCCTGGTCGATCTTGTCCTCGTCGGAGAACAGCATGCGCGCACCGGTCTGCCTTGCCGCCCGCACCATGCACTCGATCGCCACGTCCACCAGCAGGTCGTCGTGGTCGAAGAACGCCACGTACTCGCCGCGCACCTCGCGCAGCCCTGCGTTGGTGGCGCCGCTGATGCCGAGGTTCTTCTTCAGCGTCACCGCGCGTATGCGCGGGTCCTGCGCGCAGTACTGCCTGATCCGCGCCGCCACCTCGGCCGACTTGGCGCCGTCGTCGACGATGATCAGCTCCCAGTTGCGGTAGGTCTGCGACAGCACCGAATCCACCGCCGCGGTGAAGTCCGACATCATCGGCTTGTAGGTCGGCACCAGGATGCTCACCAGCGGCTCGGGCACCACCTCGCC
>CAXTCK010000033.1:3684-4843 GCA_964242425.1 uncultured Acetobacteraceae bacterium
CCTCGCCCGCCGCCACCGTTGCCGCTTCCCGGGCCCGCTCCGCCGACACGCGCGCGCGCAGCCGGTCGTAGTAGCGACGCGCCCAGCGATCATAGTCGCCCAGGTTGTAGGCGGGCTTCGGCACCACGTCGGCCACGTCCGTGCGCAGCCGGCCGATCTCGCCATACAGCCGGTCCACCGTCGCCTGGATCTCGATCAGCCTGGCTTCCAGCTGGTCGTCCACCAGGCTGGTGGTCAGCGGGCTGCCGGCCAGCTCCACGTCGTCCGGCGTCACCACGAAGCGGAAGGTTTGCTGCCCGCCGCGCCGGAACGCGTTCGGCAGGATGATCTCGAAGCCGCAGTTCGGGTCGCCGCCCAGCGCCGCCGCCACGTCGCCGCGATACCGATCCGCCTTGACCTGCGCCACCCGCACCCCGTTGGCGGTGAGCAGGATGTGGCAGCCGCCGCCGCGCTCGCCGGTCAACGGGTCGACCCGCTGCACCCAGCCGCGCAGCGCGCCCTGCTTCATGCCGTCGATGAAGCTTTGCACCTCGTAGCGGCGGTGCAGGGTGAAGCCGTGCTCCTCCTGCCGCGTTTCCGCGCCGTTCTCGTCCAGGTGCGGCACCACCGTGCGGTCGCCGAAGCGGAACGACACCGTGTGCGGGTTGCTGTCCACCAGCTCGGCCGGAAGCTGGAAGCTGAAGCCGAGCCGGCCGCTCGGGTGGCCCAGCGCTGCCTGCACGTCCTCGCGCGGCTGGTCGCACACGACCTGCGCCACCTCCTGCCGGTCCACCAGCACGTGCAGCCGGGTCGGCCGCTCCGGGCTGCGCGTGTTCACGCCCCAGCCGCGCGCAAGTCCGTCGGAAAAGCTGTCGACATAGCCGAGGAACGAGGACGCGACCCGGTGCGGCGCCGGCGAGGCTGCCGCAGGGGGCGGCACGGGAGGGGGCGGCACGGGAGCCGGCGCCGTGGCAGGCCGGGCACGAGAAGCCGGAACGGGCGTTTCGGGCGCTGCGGCCGGGGGCTTGTCCCGCAGGGACCTGGTGGCGGGCGGCTTGGTCACGGAAGCCTTGGCCATGGCTGTCCTGGTCGCTCGAGGTTTGTCCGACGCGATCTTGAGCGCTTTCGAGGGCGCACGCCTGGCCGGCCCCGGTCCGGACGAGGGCGCCGGTCCGGACGA
>CAXTCK010000033.1:4943-16320 GCA_964242425.1 uncultured Acetobacteraceae bacterium
GGGCGCCGGCCGATCCCGCTGCCCGACGCCGTGCTCGTTGTCCAGTCTGACGCATGTCGTGCCTGCTCCCGCCGATCCGCCGCCCGTGTCTCTTCCGCAATCGTTACACATTCGTCAATACGTTGGCGAGAGCGTTGATCCGGTTCGACAGCATCCGTCTGGCCAGCCCCGCGTCGCGCCCCAGCGACACCAGGGACGGCAGCTGCCAGGGGTCGCGCAGGATCGAGTTCGCCAGCGCGCCGGCCCGCACCCGCCCGTCCGGACGGAGCGGCAGGCGCGCCGCCGCAGGCAGCGTTCGTTGCGCCGGGTCGCACACCGCGCGCAGCACCGCGAACGGCAGTCCCGAGGCTTCCGCCGCCGCCGCCACGATGCCGCTTTCCATGTCGACCGAGGCGCATCCCGTGGCGGCGAACAGGCGCCGCTTCTCAGCCGCCTCCGACACCAGCGCGTCGCTGTGCAGCAGGCTGGACGCCACTCCTTCCCCGAGTCGGGCGCGCAACGCGGGGTCGCAGCGCAGGCCACGGTTTCCGACCACCACCCGGTCCGGCACCAGCAACGTGCCGGGACGAAGCGCCGGATCGAGCCCGCCGGCCAGCCCGAAGCTGAGCAGGTGGGTGGCTCCGCCCGCCAGCAGCGCGTCGACCGCCCGCCTTCCGCCTCGGGCCGTGGCGCCACCGACGCACACCGGGCCTCCCAGCCTGCGCGCCAGCACCGCTTCCGCTTCCAGGCCGACCAGGACTCCCAGGATCACGTGCGGGCGCCGGATCAGAACCCGTGGGAAACCCGGCTGCTGTTGCTGCGGCCGAGCAGGCGGTAGCGCGCCAGCGCCAGCAGCGGGAAGAACAGCCTGTAGCCGTGGTAGCGCAGATAGAACACGCGCGGAAAGCCGACCGCGTTGTAGGGCTGCTCCTCCCATTCGCCTTGCCCGTCCTGGCTGGCGACGAGGTGGGCGACGCCGCGCGCCACCGCCGGATGGTCGCGCCTGCCCGCCGCCATCAGCCCGAGCAGCGCCCAGCCGGTCTGCGACGGCAGGCTGCGGTGGTAATGGCCCGGCATCCCGTCCTCGAAGGAAGCGCAGTCCTCGCCCCAGCCGCCGTCCGGACGCTGCACCGACAACAGCCAGTCCACCGCCCGCACCACCGCCGGGTCGTCCGGCGCCACCCCCACCGCGTTCAGGGCGCACAGCACCGACCAGGTGCCGTAGACGTAGTTGGTGCCCCAGCGTCCGAACCAGGAACCGTCCGCTTCCTGCTCGCGTCGCAGGAACGCGATCCCCCGCTCCACGATCGGCCGGTCGGCTTCCAGGCCGAGCTGGCCCAGGAACGACAGGCAGCGCGCGGTGACGTCGGCGGTCGGCGGGTCCAGCAGCGCGCCGTGGTCGGAAAACGGCAGGTGGTTGAGGATCTCGGTGTCGTTGTCGATGTCGAACGCGCCCCAGCCGCCGTTGGCACTCTGCATGCCGTTGATCCAGGTGCGCGCCCGCGCCACCGCCTCCGCATTGGCGACGGGGTCGTGCCGGTGCAGCAGCATGCCGACCACCGCGGTGTCGTCCACGTCCGGATAATGCGGGTTGTTGTACTGGAACGCCCAGCCGCCCGGCGGCAGCCCGCGGTTGCGCACCGCCCAGTCGCCTTCGACGTCCAGCACCTGCAGCGGCCGCAGCCAGCCGGCCGCCCCGTCCAAACGCGACGCGGTCGCCTCGGACGCCGCCCCCTCCACCGCGCAGGCCGCTTCCGCCAGGGCGTGGCCGGCGAGCCCGGTGTCCCAGACCGGCGACATGCAGGGCTGGCAGAACGCTTCCCCGTCCTGCTCGACCAGCAGCCGCCGCACCGACTCCCACGCCGTGGCCGCCGCCGGATCCGCATCCGGCCCATCCAGCTTCACGCCGAGCGCGTCGAACATCATCACGCTGTTGGCCATCGCCGGATAGATCGCGCCCAACCCGTCGACCCCGTTCAGGCGCGAGGCGATGAACGCCCGCGCCGTTCTGATCGCGCGCCTGCGCACCGGAGGCGGCACCATCCGCTCGACCGGGCGGAGCAGATGGTCCACCAGCTTGAACACCGGGCCCCAGTTCGAGCGGTACGGCCCGCGCGTCCAGTCGCGCACCCGCTCCGGGTCCTGCCGGAACAGCTCGCGGACGTGCACGCCGCGCGGGTTGCGCGCCCGCGGCCTGAGGGCCGCCAGCACCACCAGCGGCACCACCACGGTGCGCGACCAGTACGACATGTTCCAGATGTTGAAGAAGAACCAGCGCGGCAGCAGCACGATCTCGACCGGCATGACCGGCGTGCCGCGCCACGGAATCTCGCCATACAGGGCGAGCTGGAACCGGGTGAACACGTTGGCCCGCTCGGCACCGCCCGCCGCCAGGATCGCGTCGCGCGCCCGGCGCATGTGCGGCGCGTCGGTGTCGTCGCCGATCGCCTTGAGCGCGAAATACGCCTTCACGCTGGCGGACAGGTCGAACCGGCCCTCGTGATACAGCGGCCAGCCGCCATGCGCGCCCTGGATGCGTCGCAGGTAGACCCCGAGCCTGGCTTCCAGCGCCGGGTCGATCCGGTCCAGGTAGTGCTCGAGCAGGATGAACTCGGCCGGAATGGTCGCGTCCGCCTCGAGGTCGAACACCCAGTGCCCGTCCGGCCGCTGCCGCCGCGCCAGCGCGTCCTGCGCGCGCAGGATCGCGTCCGCCAGCCCATCGTCGGCATCGGCGGCGGCGGTCGCCTCGGCCGCGGGAGCGGCCTTTTCCAGGGTGCTGGTCAGCATGGAATGCTCCGGCCGTCTGGTGGCCGGAGCAAACGGGAAGGATGGATCATCCTGCGCTCGCTCGGGTCAGTGGCGGCTACCGGAAGCCGGCGGCCCGGATGGGGATGACAGCGCTTTGGCGGCTGCCACGCCGGACCTCATTGCACCTTCAATGGTGGCGGGCAAGCCTGTGGCGGTCCAGTCGCCGGCCAGCACGAGGTTCGCGACCGCGGTGCGACATTCCGGCCGCAACCGCTCCTGCGCCGGGGTGGCGGCGAAGGTGGCGCGCTTTTCCCGCACCACGCGATGCGGCGGCAGCGCCTCCGGCAGCGTGCCCGGGGGCGCGCCCGGCCGCAGGAACGGCGACACCACCGCGCGCAGCTCCTGCCAGATCATATCGGCGAGAGCGTCCGGCGCGTCGCCCGCCAGGTGGTTCGCGGCACTCACCGTCACCGACAGGATGCCCGGCTTGACGAACACCCATTCCGCGAGCCCGCCCACCACGCCCGCGAAGCGCGCCCGCGCCAGGTCGCCGACGATGTGCTCGGCCACGTCGGCACGGTAGTGCAGGTTCAGGATGCTTTCGAACGCGTCCGGCACCACCAGCCCGGGCAGCGCTTCCCCCGCCACGTCGCGCACCGTTTGCGCCGGCAGCGCCAGCACCACCGCGTCGCCGTCTTCCAGTGCCACCTCGCCGCCGGACAAGCGCAGGCGGTCGACCCGGCTCCCCGCCATGCCGAGCCCGGTCACGCGGGCCCCGGTGCGGATCACCGCCCCCAGCGCTCCCAGGCGCGCCAGGGCCGGGTCCACCAGGGTTTCCGACAAGCCCTCGCGCGGAAACCAGGGCACGCAGGCACTGCCCCCCTTGGCCATGCTTTCCCGCATCACCCGGCCCATCAGCGCAGCACTGCCCTGTTCCGGCCGCGTGTTCAGCACCGACACCGCCAGCGGCACCATCAGCCGGTCCGCGAGTGCGCCCGGCCGCAGGCAGTCAGCCACCACCGCGTCCGGCCCCGCCCGCATGAGCCTTGCCAGGCCGGCCAGCTCGCGCAGCCGCATCCCCGGCACCCGTCGCCGCCGCGCCAGCACCCACCAGGGCACCCGGCCGGCGGACAGCCGCAGGGTCCAGCTGATCCCGGCCGACAGGTCGTGGAACGGAAAGATCGGCGCCCCCGGCCCGACCAGGCTGTCCCGCGCGTGGGTCCGGTCGAGGTAGTCGAACACCGTCCTGTTGGCGGACAACAGCAGGTGGTTGCCGTTGTCGAGCCGGCAGCCGAGATGCCGGTCGTGATACGAGCGCGCCCGTCCGCCGCAGGCCGGACCGCCCTCGTAGACCACCACCCGCCGCCCCGCTTCCGCCAGGGAAAGTGCTGCCGACAACCCGGCCAGGCCGCCGCCGACCACGTGAACGGTGTTCATGATACCCACGCCGGAAGCATGGCGCGCGAGGCGACCATCAGCTTGCGCCAGCGCGGCACGCAGATCCGGCACGACGGCTCGCGCCAGTCATGCGCCACCAGCGTCGCCAGGATCGCGCCGTAGCCCGCCGCCATCAGGCGCGCCGGCCGCATCGCCCTGCGGTCGCATCGACGCATCGCCGCCCGCGCCGCCCCGAAATGCGCTTCCGCCTGCCCGGCCAGGTCGCGGCACGCGCCAGGCAGGCCGGGCGATAACAGCGCCGCCGCCGGATCGTGCGGCACCCCCGCCCGGTCCAGCGCTTCCGCCGGCAGGTAGAGCCGCCCGCGTTCGGCGTCCTCGCCCAGGTCGCGCAGGATGTTGGTGATCTGCAGCGCCCGGCCGAGATGATGCGCCACCTCGGCTGCCGCCGGCGACGGGTCCCCGAACGCCCGCACCGATAACCGGCCGACCGCGGAGGCCACCCGGTCGCAGTACAGGTCGAAGGTGTCGAAGCACGGCGCGACGATCACCGACTCAGCGTCCATCTGCATCCCGTCGATCACCGCGTCGAAGTCCGCCTGCCTGAGGCTGTAGCGACCGATCGCCGCCAGCAGCACGCGGTCCAGCCCGTCACCGGCGATGCCGCGATACAGCGCGGCGATCCGGCCGCGCCAGGCGTCGAGCCGCGGCAGCTTGTCGGCGAACGGCGCTTCCTCGTCGGCCACGTCGTCCACCAGCCGGCAGAACGCGTAGATCGCGAACATGGCGTAGCGCCGGTCCGGCGGCAGCACGCGCATGCCGCGCGCGAACGAGGTGCCGGACCGGCGCACGATCCCCGCCACCGACTCGAGGTCGGCTTCCGCGCATCCGAGCGGCCCCGTCACCGGAGGTGCCGAAGCGCCGAGACGAGGCTGCGCCCGGCGTCGCCGCCACGGAGCCTGACCCGGCCCGCCAGCGGGTCCTCGCGTCGCAGCCGCCGCGCCAGCCGGTGCGACAGCGACACGATCACCGCGGCTTCCAGGCGCATGCGCCGGTCCGCCACCAGTCCCGGCAGCCCCGCCGCCATCCGGTTCAGCCGGTCGACCTGGTCCAGGCAGCGGTCCAGCACCCGGCGCAGGCCGCGTCCGGTCCGCTCCCAGCGCACGGCGTCCACGTCCTCGCCCGCTTGCCGCAGCCAGTCCTGCGGCAGGTAGCAGCGGTCAAGCGTCCGCAGGTCGTCGCCGCAGTCCTGCAGGTGGTTGAGCACCTGCAGCGCGGTGCACAGCGCGTCCGACGCCGGATGGCTCCGGTCGTGCTCGCCGTGCAGGTCGAGCAGGTACAGCCCGACCGGGTTGGCCGAATACCGGCAGTACTCCACCAGCTCGCCCCAGTCGGCATAGCGCGTCTTCACCGCGTCCTGCCGGAACGCCACCAGCAGGTCGGTGCCGCGCGCCGCGGTGATGCCGGTTTCCGCCAGGCTCGCGCGCAGCCGGACGGCGCTCGCCACTTCCCGCCGCCCCGCGCCGTCGCACCCCTCCACCCGTCCCAGCAGCACCGCTTCCATCGCGTCGAGCCGCGCCAGCTTCTGCCCTGCGGGCAGCACGGCGTTGTCGGCGATGTCGTCGACAGCGCGCGCGAAGGCATAGAAGGCGTGGACGTGCGGGCGCAGCCGGCTGGCGATCAGCGCCGATCCCACCGGAAAGTTCTCGTCCGAGCTTCCTTTGCCGGACGACACGTCCGCGACCGCGGCGGCCGGCTGCACGACGGCGTTCATGCGCCGGGGTTCACAGGCCAGGAAGCAGCGGGCCAGGAAGCAGCGGGCCAGGGTTCATGCAACGGTCGCGTCCTTCCCGCCGTCGCGATAGGCGCGGCTTTTCCAGACCACGCCGCGACCACGATGATGGTCCACGGCCGATCCGATGGTGGCCAGGGTGTAGAACGTCGCGATCCCGGGCAGCAACAGCGCCCGCAACGGCGACAACCGGAACCGCCGCAGCGTCGGCAGGAACGACGCGGTGGACAGCAGCCAGGCGGCCCCCCCGATCCACCGCGCGGCACCGCGCCCGGCGGCGAGCGTCCACAGCGGCGCGATCCACACCAGCACCATGCCGCCCACGGTGCCGGCCAGCAGCAACGGCGAGAAGCGCAGCTGCACGTAGGCGGTGCGCGCCACCATGCGCCACACGTCCGCGGCTCCGGGATAGGGCCGGATCGAGCGCGCCAGCATCGAGTGCCCGAGCCAGATCGCGCCGCCGCCGCGCTTGACACGCACCGCCAGCGTCACGTCGTCGATCAGCGCGCCGCGCAGCGCCTCGATGCCGCCGATCCGGGCAAGTGCCGTGCGCCGGATCAGCACCGTGCCGCCCGCGGCGGCGGCGGTGCGGGAGCGTGGATCGTTCACGCGCGCGAACGGATACAGCAGCTGGAAGAAGAACACGAACGCCGGAACCAGGGCGCGTTCGGCAGCGCTCGCGCAGTTCAGCGCCACCATCTCCGACACCTGGTCGAGGTTCGAGCGCACCGCCTTGTCCACCAGGGTGGACAGGTGGGCGGGCTCGTGGGTGATGTCGGCGTCGCACAGCAGAAAGAAGCCATCCTCGCCCCCGTCGAGGCGGCGCGCTTCCGCCACCCCCTGCGCCACCGCCCACAGCTTGCCGCTCCATCCAGGCGAGGGCGGGGCGCCGTCCAGCACCACGAGCCGGTCCGGCGACGCCCCGAGCCCGCGTGCGGCGGCACCGGTCCCGTCCGTGCTGCGGTCGTCCACCAGCACGATGCGGAGCGGTCCTGGATAATCCTGCGCCAGCAGCGAGCGCAGGCAGGCGGAAACGTGCTCCGCCTCGTCGCGCGCCGGGATCACCACCGACACCGGCGGCCAGGAGCGGTCCGGTTGCGCCTGCACCGCCCGCAGCATCGGTCCAGCCTGCCAGAACCGCCCGTGCCCCAGGATCAACCCGGTCCAGACCAGAAGCGTGGCGCAGGCCAGCACCAGCACCGGCGTCACACCATCCCGTGCGCGCGGAACCATGCCACCGCGTCCTCGACCGCGGCGCGGGCGGGGCGGGGGCTGTAGCCCAGCTCGCGACGCGCCTTGTCGGAGGAAAAGAACATCTTCTTGCGCGACATCGCCAGCATCTCCCGGGTGACGCGCGGCTCGATCCCGAGACCGCGCGCGAGCACCTCCGACGCGACCGCCACCGGCCACAGCACGCGCTGGCTCAGCTCGACCCGCGGCGCCTTCACCCCCGCCACCTCCCCTACCAGCCCGAACAGGTGCTTCAGCGACCAGTCCTCGCCGCCCAGGATGTAGCGCTCCCCGACCCGGCCCCGCTCCAGCGCCAGCAGGTGGCCTTCCGCCACGTCGTCCACGTGAACGATGTTCAAGCCGGTATCGACAAAGGCCGGCATCCGCCCGGCGGCGGCGTCGCGTATCATCGCCCCCGTCGGCGTCGGCTTTATGTCGCGCGGCCCGACCGGCGTGGACGGGTTGACGATCACCGCAGGCAAGGCCCGCTCGCGCACCAGCGCCAGCACCTCCTGCTCGGCGCGGTACTTCGAGCGCTTGTAGAGGCCGACCACCGCATGCTCGTGCACCGGCGTGTCCTCGTCCGCCACGCTGCCGTCGCCGACCAGCCCCAGCGCCGCCACGGAGGAACAATACACGATCCGCTCCACGCCCGCCGCCTGCGCCGCCAGCATCAGCCGCCGCGTGCCCTCCACGTTGGCCTGCATCATGGGCGCCGGGTCCGGCACCCAGAGCCGGTAGTCGGCGGCGACGTGGAACAAGGCGCCGCACCCGTCCAGCGCGCGCGAGAACGTGTCCGGGCGTTGGAGGTCGCCTTCCACCTCCTCCGCATCGAGTTCCGCGAGGTTCCGCCGGTCGGCGCGGCGGCGCACCAGCAGGCGCAGCCGGTGCCCGCGCGCCTGGAGCGCACGCGCCACCGCCGAGCCGACGAAGCCGGTGGCGCCGGTGACAAGGACTGGCTTGGACATGGGCTCCGGTTCCTCGACCTGCGGTTCCTTGTTGCCCGGCGCGGCCCGCGCGGTCAAAGCGCTGCGCGACCGGTGGCCGTTCTGGCGGCCGTTCCGGCGGAAGCGGAAGCAGGGCGAAGGTGGAAGCAGGGCGGGGGACGGTGTAGGAGCTTCGGCAGCGCAGCCGCGCGTTCCATGACCTCCTGCCCGAAAGGCCGCCCGCTTGAAGACGGTCTCCATCCTGCTGGCGGTGCTGGGCCTGCTTCTGATCACGGCGTTCACCGGCTGGCTCGGCGCCGGCGCGGTGCTCAGGGCGGTGCTGTCGGTGGGTGCCGGCGGCTTTGGCGCCCTGGTCGCGGTGCAGCTCGCCACGGACGTGGTGCTCGCCTGCGCCTGGAGCGTGGCGTGCCCCGGCATCGGCCTGCCCCGCCTGCTCGGCTCCCGGCTGGTGCGGGAAGGGGCTACCACCTGCCTGCCGTTCTCCCAGCTCGGCGGCATCCTGATCGCCATACGCGCCACCTGCTTCCCGGCCACGGCGCGGCGTGGCGCCGTCGGCTGGCCGGAAGCCTCGGCGGCCAACGTGGTCGACGTCACGATGGAGGTGAGCGGCCAGATCCTGTTCGTGTTGCTCGGCCTGTTGTTCCTGCTCGACCGCAAGCCGGACAGCAGTCTGGTCGGCCCGGTGACGCTTGGAATGGTCTTGATGGCCGGGGCCATGGCGGCCTTCGTGTGGATGCAGCGCAGCGCGTCGGGGTTGTTCCGGCGCGGCCTCGCCGGGCTCGGGCGCCACGTCGCCGGCCAATGGCAGGGTGCCTGGCAGGGCGCGCTTCAGGACGGGATCGACACCCTGCAGGCCAGGCTTGACCGCTTCTATGCCAGGCCCGGCCGGCTCGCCGCTGCCTGCTTGCTCCACCTCGGCGCCTGGACCGCCGGCGCCGGATGGGTCTGGCTCGGCTACCGGCTGCTCGGCGCGCCCGTCGGCTTCGGCGAGGCGATGGCGATCGAGGGAGTGGCCAGCGGGGTGCTGTCGGTGTCGTTCCTGGTGCCGGCGGCGCTCGGCGTGCAGGAAGCGGCCTATGTCGCGCTGGGCAGCCTGTTCGGGCTCGATCCGCACCTGTCGTTCGGCCTGAGCCTGCTTCGTCGCGGGCGCGACCTGGCGCTCGGCGTGCCATCGCTGCTGGCCTGGCAGGCGGTCGAGATACGCCGGCTGCGTCCGGCGGCGCAGCCGGAGCTGGTGCCATGAGCGGGAACGCCGGGCCGCTGTTCGACCGCCTGCTGGTGGTGGGGCTGGGCCTGATCGGCAGCTCGCTCGCGAGAAGGGCCTTCGCCGATCCCGCGATCGCGCGGGAGGTGGTGGCCTGGGACGCGAACGCGTCGGTGCGCGCCCGGGTGGAGGAGCTCGGCATCGTCCACCGCGTGGCGCTTGATCCGGCGGACGCGGCGCGGGATGCGGACTGCGTGGTGCTGTGCGTGCCGGTGGGGGCGATGGCCGCCGCCGCCGGGTCGCTGCTGCCGCACATGGCGACGGGCTCCATCCTGACCGACGTGGGCTCCACCAAGCAGTCGGTGATACGCGGCATCGTGCCGCTGCTTGCCCCCGGGATCAGCTTCGTGCCGGCGCATCCGCTCGCGGGCACCGAGTATTCAGGCCCGGATTCCGGGTTCCCGACCTTGTTCGAGGGCCGCTGGGCGCTTCTCACTCCCCTGGAGGACGGCGACGCGTTGGCGGCCGATCGCGTGGCGCGGATGTGGCAGCTCTGCGGCGCCATGACGCGCGAGATGGACCCTGCCCATCACGACCGCGTGCTGGCCATCGTCAGCCACCTGCCGCATCTGCTCGCCTTCACCATCTGCGGCACCGCCGACGACCTCCAGGACGAAAGTCGAAGCGAGGTGCTGCAGTTCGCCGCCACCGGGTTCCGCGACTTCACGCGCATCGCCGCCTCCGACCCGACCATGTGGCGCGACGTGTTCCTCAACAACCGCGACGCGCTGCTGGAAATGCTGGCCCGCTTCACCGAGGACGCCCAGGCGATGGCGCGCGCGATCCGCTGGGGCGACGAGGCGTTCATCGTCGACCGGATCGCGCGCGGCCGGGGCATCCGGCAGAGCCTGATCGAGATCAGGCAGGCCTGAACTGGCGACGCGTGCCGTTCTCCCGCATCAACGGGCGATAAAGGTCCAGGCGATCGCGGAGAACGGCATCAGGGCCAGGGCGAAGCGTATGGCCACGTCCGCGGCCAGGGCCAGATGCTCGGGCGGCAGCGGGTCGGCCGCGCGGGCCGCGTGCGGCGCGAGGATGTCACGACGGAAGCGGGCGGGGCTGGAAACGGTCATGGCTGGTTCTCCTCGATCGGGCCTGAAAGGCCTTGAACGAGGTATTGCAGCCACCGTGCCAGAAGCTAAGTCGTTGATAAGACCATAAACTACCCGTTGACCCCGAGTATGCTCTGCGCATTCACACCATGACTTGGCGGTTTGTGCGGATCATTGGCAACAAGCACCAACCAGACAGACCGTGAGCCTCAAGCCATGCAACCGCCATAGCTCCGTCCATACCGACAACCCGGCTTCGGTTGCGCAGGCGAGACGGGTTGAGTGCCATGGGTCCCGCACCAGACATCGCGACGGGAGTTGATCAGCACCGCCGCGTCACGGATGCCCGGATCGCCTGCAGTGACTGGCGAGATAGGCGGCGGGATCGACGCCGCCGATAGACACGGCATTCGGGCCAAAGGTGTCGCCACCCAGGTAGTCCCGCGTGCCGCCGGCACTGAACCAGGCGCCGGTCCGGCCGGTGAACACGGCGTCGGTGACACGAACGAAGTCGTCACAGGACGCACTCACGCCATCCGCCGCAGCCGGCGCGGGCAGGGGACGGGCACCGAATGCAGGCAACAGGAACCCGAACAGGACCGACAGCGACCAGCCCATGACAACCTCTCGAACGGCACAGCCGTCCGGGAAGGATGCATGGGATGAGTTAAGGGCTCGTCTACGGCGGCGGCGACCGGTTCAGCACCGGCCGCGGTTGCCAGCGATCAGCCGGGCCGGTGGTAGTAGTGATGGTAGTGACGGTGATGGTAGTAATGGTGGTGGTAGGGCCGCGCCATGGCAGCGCCCGTGCTGGCGACGATGCCCGCCAGGCTGAGAAGAAGCACGAACTTACGCATGAAGGGGATCCTCCTTGATCGAGTACGCAACGAGCGGCGGTTCGAACCGGTTTCGCGTCCGGACCGGACTATTGCGTAGCCGCCAGAGCTGAACGCCCGGTTAAGATCAGGGC
>CAXTCK010000033.1:16420-24238 GCA_964242425.1 uncultured Acetobacteraceae bacterium
CCACCCCGCGCCTGGCAACCACTTCCCGCTACTGTTGTTCGATGCCGTACGGAGCGCTGCCAAGGAGCGACGATGAAAAGCCAGGAGATGCCGGTTCCCCCGCCGCCGAAAGGCGGCAAGGAGCACACCGACAAGGAATACGACCACGAAACCAAGCCCGGTCAGGAATCCAGCAAGGCGGCGCGGACCACCTCCAACGGTGCCCAAGTGCCCACTCCTACAGGGTCGGAGCGCTGATCGCTCGGACCGGCGCAGGCCGGACCGCCGGCGCCCTGGCAGCTGGCCACCCGGCAGACGGCCGATGACGCGACAGCGCAGGATAATCGTGGCGGGCGTGCAAGGGGTGACAGGCCGCGCGGCCGCATTGCGGCTCGCAGGCCAGCCCGATACCACGGTGTACGGGCTGTCCCGCCGCGCCGCCGCAGGCATCCCGGACGTCGAGGAGGTGTCGACCGACCTGCTCGACCCCGACGCCGCGCGGCAAACGTTGAGCCGGATCGAGGGCATCACCCACCTCGTGTTCGCAGCCTATGTCGAGAAGCCGACCGCGGCGGAAAAGACCGCCGTCAACGTGGCGCTGCTTCGCAACCTGCTCGATGCGGTCGAGCCCGGTTCGCCCGAGCTGCGACACGTCACCTTCTACCAGGGAGGCAAGGCCTACGGCGCCGATCTCGGCCCGTTTAAGACGCCGGCGCGTGAGGACGACCCGCGGCTGATGCCGCCCAACTTCTACTACGACCAGGAAGACCTGCTCCGTGCCCGCGGCGCCGGGCGCTGGAGCTTCACCGCCCTGCGACCGGAAGCGATATGCGGCTACGGCGTCGGGAACCCGATGAACCTGGCCATGGTCATCGCGATATACGCGACCCTGTCCAGGGAGCTTGGCCTGCCCCTGCGGTATCCCGGCACGGAAGCGGCGTACCGGGCGCTCTACCAGGTGACTTCGGCCGACATCCTGGCGGAGGCCACGGACTGGGCCGGACGGTCGGATGCGGCGCGAAACGAGATCTTCAACATCACCAACGGCGACCAGTTCCGCTGGCAGCACATGTGGCCGCGCATCGCGGCCATGTTCGGCATGGACTGCGCCGATCCGGTGCCGACGCCGCTGGCGGGTTACATGGCGGACAAGGGTCCGCTCTGGGCGCGGATCGCCGAAAAGCACGGCCTGCAGCCAGTCCCCTACGACGCCCTGGTCTCGTGGGCGTTCGGCGACTTCATCTTCAACAGCGGGTTCGACAACGTCAGCAGCACGATCAAGGTGCGACAGGCCGGCTTCGGGTCGTGCATCGACACCGAGCACATGTTCAGGATCTTCTTCGATCGCCTCAGGCAGGACAGGGTGATCCCGCCATCCTGACCGTCGGGACGGAACCTTGCGGTCGCGACATTATTCCGCCGGATCGCCCCCCTTCCAAGGGAACTGTCGGTTGACGGCTGCGCTTCGCCCTGCATGCCGGCATCCAGCCAATCTCCGCGGTTCTACCCATGAGCGACCTGCCTGACGAGGGCACGGTCGACGAGGTGCTTCAACTGCATGCGGAGCGACTGGATGTCCGGCGCCGGGTGCGACAAACTGGGGAAGTGCGGGTCGCGCTGCAAACCCGTAGCCGTGACGAGCAGGTCGACGAACAGCTGAACCGGCGCGAGGTGCGGGTTGAGCGCGTGGCGATCGACCGGTTCGTCGACGAGATGCCGGACGTTCGCGAGGAAGGCGATACGACCGTCATTCCGGTCGTCGAGGAAATCTTCGTTCGCCGCCTGTTCCTCAAGGAGGAGGTTCGCGTCACGCGGATCGACACGACGCATCCTCATCGCGAGACGGTCACCCTGCGCTACCAGGACGTCGTCATCTCCCGTACCGGCTCGGCCGAAACCGCGACCGACCCGGTTGAAACCAAACCTTCACTTCAAGGAAACATCCATGGCCAGTGAAACCATCGTTGCCGTGTTCGACACGGCGGCCCATGCCGAAGCCGCCGTTTCCGCGCTGATTGCCGATGGCGTGCCGGCAAGCTCGATCGAGCATTATGCCCGCGACCAGGGCATGACGGAGCAGACCACCGCCGGGACCGACGTCAACCCGGGCTCCGCCCATCGCGGGTTCTGGGGCTGGCTGACCGGCGAGCAGGAGACTGCCTCGTCGCACCACGCGCTGTATGACCAGTCGATCAAGACCGGCGGCACCGTCGTCACCGTGATCAGCGACGGCACCAACATCGACCAGATCTACAACGTGCTGGAAGCGCACAGCCCGGTTGACCTGGACGAGCGTCATTCGCAGTACAGCGAGACCGGCGCCTACGGTTCGAGCTATGGCGGCAGCACCGGGACGGGTGTCGGCGCCGCCGCCGTTGGCACAGCCGCCGTCGGCACGTCCGCCACCGGTGCGGCTTCCACCGGCATGACCGCCCCGGGCATGGCTGCCACCGGCAATGCCACCGAGGAGGTGATCTCCCTATCGGAGGAAAGCCTCCAGGTCGGCAAGCGCGCTGTCGACCGCGGCACCACCCGCGTTCGCCGCTACGTCATGGAGCGTCCGGTCGAGGAGCAGATCCGTCTGCGCAACGAGACCGTGTCGGTGTTCCGCCGCCCGGTCACCGGCACCGCCACCGTCGGCACCGACGCATTCAGCGATCGCGAGATCGTGGTGAACGAGACCGACGAAGAGGCCGTGGTGGCCAAGAGCGCGCACGTGGTCGAGGAAGTCGTGGTCCAGAAGGGCGTCGAGGAGCGGGTCGAGACCGTTCGCGACACGCTTCGCAAGGAAGAGGTCGAGATCAACACCCCGACCACTGGTCTTGGTGGCACCACGTCGACCGACAAGCCGCGTATCTGACTTTGAAGTTCCGGAGGCGGTTCTGGCCGCCTCCGGCTCGGTCTTCCCGAACGACCTCCTGATCATGTCTTCTTCCGTCGACCTCGACCGTTTCGTCCAGGCACAGGATCCTGTCATCGCCGAGGTGCGGCGCGAGTTGGGTGCCGGCCTGAAGCGGTCGCACTGGATGTGGTTCATGTTCCCACAGTTGCGTGGCCTGGGCCACAGCGCGATGGCCTGGGAGTACGGCCTCGTATCGCGGGAGGAAGCCGAAGACTATCAGGCGCATCCCGTGCTCGGCTCGCGCCTGCGCGAGTGCACAGCCCTGGTCAACGCGGTTGCCGGCCGCTCGATCGGCCAGATCCTGGGCAGTCCGGACGACATGAAGTTCAGGTCGTCGATGACCTTGTTCGCGACCGTGGCGCCCGACGAGCCGCTGTTCCGTCAAGCGTTGGACCGCTTCTTTGCCGGCGAGCCGGACCCGCTGACGCTGCAAAGGCTGGACGGCCAAACCCTGGCCTGAACGGCGATCGGTTTCTCAACCCTTGTTGCCATCGCGCTGTTCCAGCCACGCGGCCATCGCCGGCTGCGTGCGGTCCTGCAGCGCGATGTTTGCCGCGATCGTGTCGTTTGCCCGCGCCGCCTCGATCCTCGCGCCGCTGGATGCTCCGCTGGCTGGATCCGCGAGCATCGCCTTGGCGATGGACGGGTCACTGCTTGCGTGTGCGACGGCGGGAAGCAAGGTTGCCTCCGACCCGGGT
This sequence comes from uncultured Acetobacteraceae bacterium, assembly GCA_964242425.1. Lineage (GTDB taxonomy): Bacteria > Pseudomonadota > Alphaproteobacteria > Acetobacterales > Acetobacteraceae > Lichenicola. Next base: position 20,000 of record CAXTCK010000033.1, read on the forward strand.
GCCAGATGCGTGCGAATGGCCGCCTGGTTCTGCTCCACCGCGGCCCAGGCCGCCCCGGGGATTGTCGCTTTTCCGCCGCGACCATCGCGATCGCCAGCACAATCCGGCCGTTGGGGATGACCCCCGACCAGGCAAGCCGGACGTTGCGCGCGATCCGGGCCGGATCCGACGAGGCGGCGAGAGCGCCGAAATAGCGCAGCTTCTGCTCGGTGTCGGTTGCGGCGAGCAGATGCTGTTCCAGGATCGACGCGGTGGCGGCGTCGGCATGTTGCCCCACCACGCGCGTCACCGGGTCGAGCAGGCTTGGCGGCAGCGAGGACCGGTCCTCCAGGTAGGCGGCGAACCGGCGCCTCGCCTCCGCCGCCACGGCGGGATCGTCGAACTGGCCCCGGGGCAGCGATCAGGTTCGGACGCAGCAGCGTGTCCAGGAAGCCTTCCCCCGGCCGCGGCGTCCAGCCCAGGCGGGCAAGCTGCGGTCGAAGCAGGCCGTGCGCGAAGGCGCGGAAGGCGGCGCGGGAGGTGGCGCCGCGTTCCAGCGCGTCCAGGCGCTTGAGGCGGGAGATTGTGTCCTCCCATACCGCGAGGCTGCGTTCCCGGCCGTCGGACAGCGTCGCCGCCAGGTCCAGGTAGTCGCCGAGCGGTGCCATTCCGGCTTCGAACAGCGCGAACTGGTCGCCGAGCAGGTTGGCGCGGTCGGCGGCGGCAAGCGTGGGAAACGCGGGCTTCAGCGCCGCCAGCCCGGCCGCGTCGTAGCGGGTGCGGTAATAGCCGGCCTCGCCCAGGTCGGCCTTGAGCGCTGCGGTGCAGCTTGCGAAACGCATCGTCGCCGGCTCGTTCCGGAGCAGGATGGTCTGCGACGCGATGCCAGGGCCGCCCACCGTCACCGGGATGCGCCAGGACAGCGGCTTCGGGTTCGCGTCGTGGATGGTGAAGCGCGACTGGGTCAGGGTCAGGACGCTGCGGCCCGCGTCGCAGCGGCGCGAAACGCCGACCAGCGGGATGCCCGGCTGCTCGGTGAAGCTCCTGGCGACGGTCGCCACGTCCTTGTGCGACACCCCGGCCAGCGACGCCCACAGGTCGGCGCTGGTGGTGTTGCCGGAGGCGTGCGCCTTCATGTAGGCGCGCATGCCGTCGCGGAAGGTGTCGGGGCCGAGCCAGTCCTCGACCATGCGGATCACCTGCTCGCCCTTCTGGTACGAGATCAGGTCGAACGCGGCGTTGGCGGCGCTGACATCGGCGATCGTCTGCTGGATCGCGTGGGTGGTCGGCTGCTGCGCTGCGTCGTCCTGCGAGATCGTGGCGGGAACGCCGTCCACCGTGGCGCGGGACAGGGTCAGCCCGGCCTGGTTGAGGGTGATGCTGTCGCCAGCGCCGGTCGCACTCACGGCGATGCTCTCGTGCCCGGACAAGGCGAGCCGGTCCATGTCGGCAACGATGCCGATGGCGTAGGCGGACGGGACCGCGGTCTAGGGCAGCTGGCCCGGCGTGCCGGCCAGCGTGAACGGGGCTTCGGCGCGGACGGGCAGGCTGGCGCCGACAACGGTCAGGGCGGTCGCGAGAAGCAGGGCAGGGCGCCTGGATGAGGTCCGCGGGAAAAGGCGCAGCCGGGGCCGCGATCGGGGCCGGACGATGAAATAACGCGCATGGCGGCGCCAGGCGCCTAGCGGGAGGAAGCGGCAACCGGCTTCGGCCAGCGCCGGTGCAGCCAGAGCCACGCGGACGGGTCCTCGCGGATCCACAGCTCCAGCCTGGCGTTCATCGCCGACGAGATCGCCAGCACGTCGACCGCATGGTCCCCGGTGCGCGGAACCGCCAACGGCGCCTCGCACACCATCCGGAACCGGCATGGTCCCAGCCGGACCACGTGCACCGGCATGACCGGCGCCTCGAAGCGCAGCGCCAGCTGCGCCAGGGCCGGCGCCGTCATCGCGTCGCGGCCGAAGAACGGCACCGCGATGCCGTCGTTCATCTTCTGGTCGACCAGGAAGCCGAGCGAGCCGCCCCGGCGGAGCTGGGACAAGGCGGCGCGCGCCCCCGAAGCGCCCTTGGGGAACATCGACACCCCGTTCCCGAGCGCATCCTGCCGCATCGCCTGGATCAGGCGGTCCACCTCCGGGTTGGATGCCGCGCGGTAGAAGCCGGACACGCTGATCCCGAGTGCGGCCGCGATCGGCAGCACCATCTCCCAGTTGCCGAGGTGGCCGGAAAAGAACAGGGCCGGATCGCCGGCGTCGCGCAGCGCCGCCAGGTGCCCTTCGCCCTCCACCTCCCAGCCCGGTCCCTCGGCCGTGCGGGTGAACGAGGCCAGATGCGGCAGCTCCAGAACGTTGCGGCCAAGGTTGTCCCACATCTCGCCGATGATGCGCCGGCGCGACGCGGCGTCCAGCTCCGGCAACGCGTCCTTGAGGTTGCGGTCGGCGATCCGCGACACCGGAAGCAGCGGGCCGAGCAGCCGGGCGGTCCGGCCGCCGAGGTTGGAGCACGCGACCGGGCCCAGCCGGCGCAGGGCGCCGATCAGTGCCGCCAGCGACAGCCTCGTCACCGGTGCCAGGAGCCGCGACGGGGCCATGCCGAAGCGCCCGCGTCGCCCGGCTCGTGCTGCTGATGCCATGCGGGCTTCTACCCGCGCGGGCCGGTGTGGCGGAAGCCACCCCTGTGCCACGCGTCGTTGCATGGGCGTTGACTTCCGTGCCGACGACTGCGATCTGTCGATCGTCGACGTGGGAGAGACCGGCCGCGAGCCGGCGCCGAAGGAGCAACCGCCCCGGAAACTCTCAGGCAGAAGGACCACGCGATTCGAACTTCTGGAAAGAGGCGCCCCCGGACACGGGGCTGGCGTCCGCCGACGGGATAACGATCTCAGGCAGACACGACAGAAGGGGCGCTTTGGGCCGGTTATCGGCCGGGGAGGCGCCGTGCGTGGAACGATCACCAGTTCGGCCGACCCGACGCATCCCGATGCCGTGCGTCCGGATCCGGCCCACGCGATCAGCGTCACCGAGCTGTACACCATCGGGATCGGGCCTTCGAGCTCGCACACCATCGGGCCGATGCGTGCCGCCCAGGCCTTCGCCCTCCTGGCGCTGGACCGGGCACGATCATGCGGCCGCGCGGTGTCGGTGGCCTGCCGGCTGTTCGGCTCGCTGGCGCTGACCGGGACCGGCCACGGAACCGACCGCGCCGTGATCCTCGGGCTGTGCGGCTGGACGCCCGACGGCATCGATCCCGACACGGTGCCGGACCTGCTGGCCGCGGTGTCGACGAGCGGATCGCTTCTTCTGGGTGGCCGGATGCCGGTCCCCTTCCAACCGGCCAGCGACCTCGTCCTCGACCGGAATACGTTCCATCCCGGCCATCCCAACACCCTGCGCCTGTGCTGCCGGTTCGAGAACGGCGTCCTGCTGGAACGGGACTACCATTCCGTGGGCGGCGGGGTGGTGGTCGAGGCCGGCGTGACGCGGGTGCCGGCCAACATCGAGCAGCCATACCCGTTCGGCTCCGGCGCCGAGCTGCTGGAGCAGGCGGGGCGTACCGGGCTGTCGATCGCGGCTCTGGTGGCGGCGAACGAGACCGCCTGGCGCCCGGCGGCGGACACGGACGCGTTTCTCGACGCGGTGCACGACGCGATGGCTGGCTGCATCGCCCGCGGCTGCCGCGCCACGGGCGAGCTGCCGGGCGGGCTTCGCGTGCGCCGACGGGCCCGCGAGATCCATGCGGCGCTGAGCGCGCCGGGCCAGGGAACACCCGGCCCCACCGCGCTGAGCCAGGGAACACCAGCCCCGCAGGTGCCGTTCGAGTGGGTCAGCCTGTGGGCGCTGGCGGTGAACGAGGAGAACGCCGCCGGCGGCCGGGTAGTGACGGCGCCCACCAATGGTGCTGCCGGCGTGCTCCCCGCGGTGCTGCGCTACTACGAAACGTTCACGCCGTGCCCGAGCACCGAGGGCGTCCGGTCGTTCCTGCTCACCGCGGCGGCGATCGGCTTCCTTTACAAGAAGCGGGCGTCGATTTCGGCGGCCGAGATGGGCTGCCAGGGCGAGGTGGGCGTCGCCTGTTCCATGGCGGCGGCGGCCCTGTGCGCAGTGCTGGGCGGCACGCCGGCGCAGGTCGAGAACGCGGCCGAGATCGGCATGGAGCACAACCTCGGCCTCACCTGCGATCCCGTGGGCGGGCTGGTGCAGGTGCCGTGCATCGAGCGCAACACCATGGGCGCGATCAAGGCGATCAACGCCGCCTATCTTG
>CAXTCK010000034.1:0-23584 GCA_964242425.1 uncultured Acetobacteraceae bacterium
CGCAACTACCTCGCCAACTCAGGATATGAGTTCACGTAAAGCGAAAATGCTCTAGCCTCCGATACCTCCATGCCGCCATACTTCGATCGCCACGTGTAGAACGTCGCGTCGCTGATCCCGTGCCTGCGGCTAGGGTCGGCCACCGTCGCCCCGGCCTGGTGCTCCTTGAGCACCCCGATCACCTTGCGTGAACCTCGATCGCTTCATCATCCGTCTCCTGAGGACGGATTCTGGCTCAGGCTGAAGGCATTCCAGGGGGCAGGGTCGCAGTCCTCGTCAGCAATCTTGCCAGGACCGACACCAGGTGGGAACTAGTCTCGCGGCGGTTGCCGCAGCACGGGTCAGGTCACAGTCTTGCTCATGTGCACGGCAATGCCGATGTCAGGCACAACCTCCTCATGGTCTACACGGTAACCGAGCCGCTCATAAAGTCGTAGGTTCCCAATAAACCGGTTGTTGGTATAGAGCCTCACCTCGGCCAGGTGCAGCGAGCGTGCGAGTTCTTCGGCATGTGCGAGAAGCGTGCGGCCATACCCTCGGCCTTGGACGCTCGGTCGAACCGCAACATTTATGATCAGCAGGTGGTCGCTCTCGTCGCGCATCTCAATCAGGGCAAGAAGTTCGCCATCTTTATGCAGCAGTTCGACCATGTGGTCGCGCACAGCTACATCGTAGTCAGCTGTCATGGGCCTCGGCTCCCGGCCGATGACGTTCACCCACGCCGCATAGGCAGAACGCGTCAAATCACGAACGGCCGTGGCGTCAGGCCGCGTTGCTCGTCGAAGGGTCAGGCCTGCATCCATCCTGGAGTCTGCCCGTTAAAACCGGAAGCAAGCATGGTCCAAGCCCATCTGTCATGTAAGTCCGCCTTGATCGGACGCCGCCGTAGCCGACTCTTCTACCGTGCCTCGATGAACCAAGAGCGGCACGTTGCAGCGGCCGCCCGACTGTCCGCTTGGTGTGGATTCCATTCCGGATGCGGAAGGTCCGGTCTCGGCCAGATTAGCTAGCCCATTGATCTCATAAAACTCCGCTTGTCGCCAAGAGCTGGTCGTTCACTGAAATCGACAGCCAACCCGTACAACTTTTGGTCGTGTCTGTGGCACCCTCCAGAACATCTCAATCGAACCGGCACGGCCCGCTGGTCTGCGGCAGGCCGGAAAGCTGCGTGATCATCAGCGATACCGGCACCGTGCCGGGGTTGCGCGACAGGTGGCCGCGATGCCCCTGCGCGTCCGTTCGTGCGCCCTGGTCCTCGCCGACCACGAGGTCGCCCGGCCCGACCGCGATGCGGCTGCCGTCCATCGCCTGCACGAACCAGGTGCCGGACAGCGGCACGATCCACTGCACCGCCGGATTCTCGTGCCAGCCGCCGTTCCAGCCCGGTGGCTCGACGTGGAACTGCACCGCGTGTGCTGCCGCCATCTGCTTGTCCTGCCATTCCGGCGTGGCCGGCGCGGACACGCTTCCGAGCGCGAAGCGGTGCAGCGCGCAGCGCGTCAGGTGGCTCACCCCGGCCGGATCGGTCCAGTTGTCCCAATAGCCGAGCATCGGTGGGGCAGGGGCGGCGCCGGCGGTTGCCAGCAGCACCAGCCCGCCCGTCAGGCGGCACCCCAAACCCACCGCCGCGGCCCCGTCAGGCCCGGCTCACGCCTCGGTCAGCCATTGCGGGTTGTGGTTGGTGCCGTCGAAATGCAGCGTGGTCTTGTACTGCTCGGTCTTGCCGGTCATCGCCACCTGTTCGCTGCGTGCCAGCAGGGCGGCGCGGAACTCCGGCGTCGGCGGTGCATACGTGCGCACCGCCTCCAGCGCCTGGTGCAGGATGTCCATGCCGTCAATCCCGGTCACCTGGATGCTGATCGGCAGGCTCATCGGGTACTGCAGCATCTGCATCGGCGGCACCACGCGCGACTTCAGGATGAAGTTGTCGCCGAACGCCTTCATGCCGATGATGCCGGTGCCGCGCGCCACCGCCATCGGCACCACCGTCTTCTCGAAGCTGTCGTAGTGCGCGTCCATCACGTTGAGCGGCATCTGCACGGTGTCAAAGTGGAAGTCGTGCCGGTCCGCAGTCTCGAACATGCTGGCGTGGATCGCGGGGCTCTTGTGCCCGGTGAAGCCGATATAGCGCAGCTTGCCCTGCTCGCGCGCCTTGAGCACCGCTTCCAGCGCGCCGCCTTGCGCGAACACCCGCGCCGGATCGTTCGGTCGGATGATCTCATGGAACTGCAGCAGGTCGAGGTGGTCGGTCTGCAACCGGGTCAGCGAGGTCTCGATCTGGCCCATCGCCGCCTTCGCGGTGCGGCCGTCGATCTTGGTCATCAGGAAGACGCGGCGGCGGTAGCCCTGCATCGCCAGCGCGCGGCCGAGGCGCACCTCGCTTTCGCCGTCGTTGTAGTCCCAGCAGTTGTCGCAGAAGTTGATGCCGGCATCGAGCCCGGCATGCACCACCCGGATCGCCTCGTCGTTGGTCATGCCGCCCGGTTTGGCCAGATGGAACCCGCCCAGGCCGACCAGCGACACCACCTCGCCGGTGCGCCCGAGTGCCCGGTACTTCATGTCCGGATGCTGGCCGATCGCGGCGGTGACGCTGCCCGCGTGCGGCACGGCGTTGCCGGGAGCCACCTGCGCGTCCGCCGGCAACGCGGACGCGGCGGCGGCGCCCATGCCAGCGGCAACGGTCTTGATGAAGTCGCGACGTTCCATGATCGATGCTCCTTCGTCAGTCAGCCCGCCACGCCCAGCACGCCCAAGACGCGCAGAGCGGCGCAGGCGGCGCCGTAGCCGTTGTCGATGTTCACCACGCTGAGTCCCGGCGCGCAGGACGCGAGCATCGCATCCAGCCCGGCACGACCGCCTGCGGCGACGCCGTAGCCCACGGAGGTCGGCACGCCGATCACCACGCCCGGCACCAGCCCCGCCACCACCGAGGGCAGGGCGGCGTCCATGCCCGCCACCACGATGACGACGGCGTGGCCACGAAGTTCCTCGACCCGTCGAAGCAGGCGCCACAGCCCGGCGACGCCGACATCGGCGATCTCGGCGGCGTCGTGGCCGCAGAAGCGCAGGGTCCGCGCCACCTCCCGCGCCACCGGCAGGTCGGAGGTGCCGGCGGTCACCACCGCCACGCGTCGGCCGGGCGCCAGCGGTGCTGCATCGCCGGTCCAGGCGGTGCGCGACATCGGGTCGTAGTCCAGCCGTGCGCGCAGCTCCGCCGGCAGGGCGTCCAGTCGCTGGGGATCGAGCCGGGTGAGCAGCAGCGGCGCGTCGCCCACTGCTCGCAGGATGGCGGCGATCTGTTCCGGCGACTTGCCCGCGCAATACACAGCCTCGCCGAAGCCGATCCGTGCGGTGCGCTCCCCGTCGAGCAGGAACTCGCTCACGACCGGGCCGCCTGGGCCACCGGGGCCGGCCGGAGAAACGCGCTGCCGGTCCGGTATGCGGCAAAGCGCACCGGCCGCGCCGGCTCGCCCGCCTGCGCCGCGAGCGCTGCCACCGTCCGGCCGAGCGCATCCTCGCCCGCTTCCTGCACCGCCCGCAGCGACGCGGGATCGAGCTCGATCACCAGCCCGTCGCGACGCACCCGGCATCGCACGGTGCGTATGCCGCCTGTTGCCGCCCCACCTTGCGCTGCCCCACCTTGCACTGCCCCGACCTGCGCCGCCTCCAGCCGGGCCGACACCAGCCGCTCCGCCTCGTGCACCAGCGCCAGGGTTCGCGGCTCGATAAACAAACCCGTCTCGATCCGGCTGGACAGGCAGGGCGCGGAAGGCAGCTCCGACAGCGCGCCCAGCCCAAGCCGGGCCGCGATGCCGCGCAAGGTCGCCTTGGAGATGCCGGCTTCCACGAACGGGTGCCTGACCCCGTGCGCATCCGCCGCCTGAAGCCCGGGCCGGTACTCGGCCAGGTCGTCGGTGTTGGTGCCGGACAGCACCAGCGTGCCCGACCCCTGCAGCCGCGAGGCGATGGCGCCATACAGGCTGGTCTTGCAGAAGAAGCACCGGTTCGCCGGGTTGGCGCGGTAGCGCGCGTCGTCGAACTCGCCCGCGTCGAACACCTCCAGCCGGATGCCGAGCCTTGCCGCCAGCGTCCGGGTTCGCTCCGTGGCCTCGCCCGGCACCGCGGGCGAGCTCGCGTGGTGCAGCGCCAGCCGGTCGCCCAGCACCGGTGCCGCCGCCGCCGACAGGGTCAGGCTGTCGATCCCGCCGCTGACCGCGATCGCCACGCGCGGTGCCTCCAGCCCCGACAACAGCGCCTGCAGCCGGACCAGCGCTTCTCCTGCCTCGCTCACGGTCCGGTTCCCCCATCCAGCGCCAGGGCCACGGCTTCCGCCTGCCTGCGCAGAAGCTGACGCCTCGCCTGGCCGGGATGGTCCAGCAGGTGGTCCGCTTCCGCCTTGGCGGTGGCCCCCTCCGGACGCTGCGCCAGCTTCACGTCCACCGCCGCCCCGTCCACCACCGTTCGCGCGATCCGCCGCCGCAGCGCCTGTCCCTGCACCAGGTGCGTGCGCAGGCCGATGGTGGTGGTCTCGCTGAAGCAGGCGGTGGTCACCGCGTCCAGCGCGTCGGGTGCGGCCAGCACCTGCACGTGCACCGCCATGCGCCCCTTCTTGCCGATCGCCGCCATCTGCACGACGTCGTGCACGCCCTCCGTACGCCGGATCCGGTCCAGCCCGGCCGCGAGGTCCTCGCCGGACTGGTCGTCCACCTCGAACGCGATCACGCCGAGCGTGCGGTGGCCGCCCGGCGTGCCGCCCGGAGTACCGGTCGGCATCGACGGCTCGATCACCAGCGCCCGCACGCAGTTGCTGGTGCCCGGCAGCACCCTGGTGCCGAAGCCGATCCCGCTCACGCCCAGCCGTCCAGACGGGCGCGCGCCCAGCCGGCCGGTGTTCCTCAGGTAGCGCAGGATCGCCGCCCCGGTCGGCGTGACCCGCTCGCCCGCGATGCCGTCGTCGACCACCTCGAACCCGTCCAGAAGCAGCGCGGTCGCCGGTGCCGGCACGGGCATGGTCCCGTGCGCGGTGCGGATGCGGCCGGAGCCCAAAGGCAGCGCCGACACGCTCCAGCTTCCGGCCCCGATATCCTCGATCAGCACGGACGCGGCGACGATGTCGGCGATCGAGTCCGCGGCGCCCACCTCGTGAAACGTCGCCGCGTCGGCCGGAACGCCGTGCACGCGCCCTTCCGCTTCCGCCAGCACCGCGAAGATCCCGACCGCGTGCGCCGACACCGCCGGCTCCAGCCCGCACCCGAGCAGGTGGGCCCGTATCTCCCGCCACGCCCGGTGCGCGTGGCCGCTGCCGCGTTCATGTCCATGTTCATGCCCGGGGTCGTGGTCGTGCTCATGGTCGTGCTCGTGGTGATGCCCGGCGCGGCCGGAAGAACCGTGCTCCCGGACCTCCTCCGGTTCCGGCGCATCCGCCGCCTGGCCATCCGGCCGTTCTACCCGGAAGCGCATCCCGTCCAGCACGCCGTCGTTGTGCGGCAGCAGCAGGCAGCGCACCGCGACCGCTCGTCCCACCGCCTCCGCCACCCGGTTTTCCTGTGCCGGAAACGCGGCCATCAGGGCGGCCGCGAACATGTCGCCGGCCAGCCCGCCGAGCGGATCCAGGTGCACGTGCATCATTCGCAGATGATGGGCAGTCGCCCCGGTCTTGTCCACGCGGGGGGAGGGGGGCCACCTTGCCGAACCGCATGGCGTCCCGCACGCTCGGTTCATGCCGAGATCGTCCGCATTCCCCGATCGTCCCGGCCTTTTCTCGTTGCTGGGCTCGTGCTTTTCCGATGGCGACCGGCACGATCCGGGCCGGAAACGCCGCATATCCCTGATGATCGCGGGCCTGCTCGGCGCCAACCTCCTGGCCTGGTGCTGGGCGCTGCTGGCGTTCGACGGCTCGCCGGCGCTGCTCGGGTCGGCGCTGATCGCCTGGGGCTTCGGCCTGCGCCATGCCGTGGACGCCGATCACATTGCTGCCATCGACAACGTGTCCCGCCGCCTCATGCAGCAGGGACAACGGCCGATCGGAATCGGCCTGTTCTTCTCGCTCGGCCACTCGACCGTGGTGGTGCTGGCAGGCCTGGTGGTGGTGCTGGCGCAGGACTGGTTCCGCAGCCGGCTCGGCGTGCTCGCCGGATGGGGCGCGCCGGTGGGCGCCACCGTGTCCGCCGCCTTCCTGCTTCTGATCGGCGGCTCCAACTTCCTGGTGCTGTTGGCCCTGCTTCGCCTGCGCGGGCGCCTGCGACGCGGCGAGCCGGCGGGAAACACGCCGCCCGAACCCGGTGGCGCGTTGTCGCGCCTGCTGGCGCCGCTGATCCGCCGGGTGGGGACCAGCCGCGGCATGTTCTGGCTGGGGCTGCTGTTCGGCCTGGGTTTCGACACCGCGACCGAGGTCGGCGTGCTCAGCCTCGCCGCGGTGGGTGCCGCACACGGACAGGCCGGATGGGCGGTGATGGCGTTCCCGGCCCTGTTCACCGCCGGCATGGCGCTGGTGGACACCGCCGACGGGGTGATGATGCTGGGCGCCTATGGCTGGGCGCTGTCGGAGCCGTCGCGCAAGCTGGGCTACAACATGGTCATCACCGGCGGCTCCGTGCTGGTGGCGCTGGCGATCGGGACGGCCGAAATCCTGGACCTGGTCGCGGTGCCCGGCATCGCCACGCCGTCCTGGGCACGCCTCGTCGACACGCACAGCGAGCTGGTCGGGTACGGCGTGATCGGCGGCTTCGCCCTGCTCTGGTCCGGCTCCCTGCTCGGCTGGCTCCTGCGCCGGATGCGTGCCGGAAGCTGAACCGTCCGCGCGTGCACCGGGATGTTGCTCGTGCAGGCCTGCGGTGCCTGCACGGCACGCCGCAGCACAGGCCGTGTCGTCCCGTTGCCGATGGTTCGCGCCGCTGCCCCCGGGCGCGGCGTGACATCGTGCCCAGGGTTCAGGCACTGGCTGATCCACGACTTCGACAACCGTGAAGGGAACTTCCGTCAGCCCAGGCGGCGGATGCAGCGGTTCAAGGCACCCGACCAGGCACCGTGCCTCCTGGCGACACGCGGGATCATCTGCGGCCATTCCCCGCCCAGGACACTGCCTGATGACGGCCTGACGCCACGGTCGCTTACGCAACAGGCTGTTCCGGTTCCCGGCAGGAGGCACAGGCTTACTTCATCAAGACCGAGGTCCGCATCAGCCCTTCAACTTCGTCGCGGCCTGTCCCGAACAGCGTGAGGATACCCTTATCGAGGCCGAGAACCTTCAGGAACACGAAGCAGGCTGCGTTCATGAAGCGCTGCCAGCCGCCACGGCTCGATCGCTGCGGTCCGATCACCACGAAGTGTGATGCCGCGTCGCGTGCTGAACTGGCCTGTTTCACCGCCCATGCCAGATGGCGGCGCAAGTCCTGCGGCATCGTCATAAAGTTTCGTTACTTGATCCGCACTCAATTCGAGCGAGCCAAGATTTGCGAAACTAAGTTGCCACGATGCGGCCAAAAACTTTCTGGAGATTGCTGAAAGCGTCGAACGGCTTGCTGAACCGTTTCGGCGCCCCGTGACCATGCGCTTCAAGCACAGCACCGTTATCCAACCCTGCCTTCACGATGCCCAAATACTCTTTTGCCTTTTATCAGACAAGACGGTCTTGCCGGATGTTCCTGAGCTTCGGTTGCTCGATGCGATCGCGCTATACATGATGATCGTGCCAAGTCATTCGAGTTATCTCTTCATCTTGACTGCGATACAGGTCGCCGCGATGCCCTGCCTGAAAACCTGGACGGATCGTTGGTTTGCGAAACGCATCTCAATCTTCCTTGCGTAAACTGGCTCGATCTTCTAGACCTTATTGTGTCGACAGCAATTCCGTGTTCGACCGTTGGCTGGATGTATCAAGGCTTCTTCTCAGAAGAGCCTGCCAATAGGTAGTGCCGTCTGCCATCACGTTCGAAGTGGCGCAGCACGCGGCATGACCCGGGGTTCATAACTGTTGATCCAGAAAAGATCAGAGGAATACCAAGAATGACGAATGATGAAGGCTGTCAAAAGACAGCGCAGCCTGCAGCAGCGCAACGACCGCCGGAAGGCCACTCCGCTTCAAGGAGCAAGCGACACGTCCGCTGGGCCGGTACCGCGCTGCCGGCGCTTCTTGTAGGGCTGGTACCGCTTCAAGCGGCGGTTGCCGGACCGGTTGGCAACCCTGCCGACTGTCCCTGGCTCAACCCGAGCCTGTCGGTTTCCAGCCGCGTCAACATGCTGCTGGCGAAGATGACGGTCGCCGACGAGATCGCGCTCGTGCAGGGCAACGGCAGCTCGCAGCCCTATGTGTTCTTCACTGCCGCCAACCCCAAGCTGTGCATCCCGGCGCTCGGCTACGAGGATGGTCCGGCCGGCGTCGCCGACGGGCTCACCAACGTGACCCAATTCCCCGCCAGCATCGCCCTCGCCGCCACCTTCTCCAGGAACGATGCCCTGCTCTACGGCATCACGCTTGGCGCGGAACAATCCGCCAAGGGCTCCGCCGCCGACCTCGGCCCGACCATCAACATCGACCGCGACCCGCGCTGGGGCCGCACCTTCGAGAGCCTGTCGGAAGACCCGGCGCTCACCGCCGGCATCGGCGCCGCCGAGATCAAGGGCATCCAGAGCCAGCGCGTGATGGCGCAGGTCAAGCACCTCGACGCCTACAACCAGGAAACCAACCGCAACACGCAGGCGGACGACGTCATCGCTTCCGAGCGCACCCTGCACGAGATCTACCAGCCCGGCTTCCGCGCCGCGATCGAGAACGCCGGCTCGGCCACGCTGATGTGCGCCTACTCGTCGGTCAACGGCTTCTATTCCTGCCAGAGTCATTCGCTCCTGACCGGCGTGCTGCGCAACGAGCTCAACTTCAAGGGGCTCATCATGTCGGATTACGGCGCGGTCCACGACGTCAGCGCCGCCACCGCCGGCACCGACTCCGAGCAACCGGAGAACACCTATTTCGGCGCGCCGCTGCAGGCGGCCGTGCAGAACGGCAGCATCCCCCGCGCGGTGCTCAACTCCCAGGTCGAGCCGATCCTGTATGAGATGTTCCGCTTCGGCTTCTTCAACGATCCGCCGTCGGGCAACACCTCGGCCGTCGCCACCTCGTCCGACCACGTCGCCACCAGCAACACGCTGGCGGAGGAAGGCAGCGTTCTGTTGAAGAACAAGGGCAGCCTGCTGCCGTTGAACGCCAGCGCCGGCATCGCCGTTATCGGCCCGGCCGCTTCGGCACAGGTGACCACCAGCGGCGGCGGCAGCGCCCATGTCATCCCGGGCACGGTCGTCTCACCGCTCGAGGGCATACAGAACGCATCCAGTGGCAGCGTCACCTATAGCCAGGGCCTGCCGACCGACGCTGAGCTCACCGCGATCCCGTCGAGCGCCCTGTCCACGCCCTATGCCCCCACCAACTACGGCGGCTCCTACAGCGCCACGCTGACGGCACCGGAAACCGGCACCTACATCCTCGCCTTCAGCAACCCCGGCAGCTACAACGTCGCCTCGCTGACCATCAACGGCACGTCGATCATCAACAACCCTGGCACGCCGCCGATCGCCGAATACTCGGCAGCGATCCAGCTCACCGCCGGCCAGACCTACAGCCTGACGCTTGGCGGCGCCGGTCCGACCAGCAACCTCGTCTGGGCGACGCCGTCCACGCTCCAGACCTTTCTCGCCCCGGCGGTCGCCGCTGCCCGGGCGGCCAAGACGGCCATCGTGGTGGTCGCCGACAACACCGAGTCGGAAGCGGCCGACCGCCCGAACCTGGCACTGCCCTCGGCGCAGGACGTGCTGATCCAGGCCGTCGCCGCCGCCAATCCCCGCACCGTTGTCGTGGTGCAGGCCGGCGCGCCGATCACCATGCCCTGGCTCGGCAGCGTCAGCGCCGTGCTCGACACCTGGTATTCGGGCCAGACCACCGGCACAGCGCTCGCCGACCTGATCTACGGCAAGGCGAACCCCAGCGGACACCTGCCGATCACCTTCCCGACCAGCCTCAGCGCGATCCCGACCGCCTCGGTCGCGCAGTTCCCGGGGCAGAACAACACGGTCGAGTACTCGGAAGGACTGCTGGTCGGCTACCGCTGGTTTGATCAGAACAACGTCAAGCCGCTGTTCCCGTTCGGCTACGGGCTGTCCTACACCACCTTCAAATACAGCGACCTGCAGATCGACAACGCGTCCGTCGACGGCGTGACACCGGTGCACGTGAGCGCCACCGTCACCAACACTGGCAAGGTCGCGGGCAGCGATGCGGCGCAGCTCTATCTCGGCTATCCCTCCGCCGCCGGCGAGCCGCCGCGCAAGCTGGTCGACTTCCGTCGCATCACCCTGGCGCCCGGCGAGTCGAAGCGGTTGAACTTCACCATCCGCCCGAGCGACGAATGGTGGTGGAACAACAATGGCTGGGACGAGACCACCGGCACCTACAAGGTCTGGGTCGGCGACAGCTCCGCCCTTGCCGACCTGCCGGCTACCGGAAGCTACGCCATGGACGGGGGCATCGGCCATCGCCGGGTCACCGTTTCGGCACCGCGCAGCTTCACCGCGGGCGCGTCCGGCAGCGCGGTCGTCACGCTTACCGCCGGTGGCACGCAGACGCTGGCCGACGTCAACCTTTCCCTCGCCGTCCCCGGCGGGTGGAAGGCGCAGCCGACCACCAGCACCGAGTTCAGCAACGTGATGCCGGGCCAGACGCTCAGCGCCGCGTTTCAGCTGACCCCGCCTGCAAACGCGGTCACGCGCAACGTCACGCTGTTCGGCACCGCCGACTTCGCGCCCAGCACCTGCGCCCAGGTGAACGACGCGCAAACGGCGAGCCCGGTGCAGCTGGCACAGGACGCGGCGACCGGCCGCCAGTCGTGCAACCCGGCCGTCCGGCACGGCGGTGTGCAAGCCCGCCTGCTGAAGTAGTTGGCTGACGGCGTCTTCGGGACGCCGCCCGACGATCTGAAGGGACCCCGCCGCAATCAGCGGCGGGGTTTCTTTTTTTCGGTGAACTCCCAGACCAAGACTGAAGAACCGGTCCGGCCTCCGGTCCGGATCCGTCCCGCCCCGTCAGAGCAGCTTGTCGAGGGTGATCGGCAGATCCCTGACCCGCCGGCCGGTGGCGTTGTGGATCGCGTTCGCCACCGCCGCACCCACGCCCGTGATGCCGATCTCGCCGATGCCGTGGGCGCCGAGCGGGCTGTGCGGGTCGGGGATGTCGGTCCAGATCACGTCGATCTCCGGCACGTCGAGGTGCACCGGCACGTGATACTCGGCGAGCGACGGGTTCATGATGCGCCCGGTGCGCTCGTCGAACTCGGTTTCCTCCATCAGCGCCAGCCCCAGCCCCATGATGATGCCGCCGCGGAACTGGCTGCGCGCGGTCTGCGGGTTGAGGATGCGTCCGCAGTCGAACGAGCCCAGGAACCGCGTCACGCGCACCTCGCCGGTCACCGCGCTCACCCGGACCTCGCAGAACTGCGCGCCATAGGAGTGCATGGAGTGCTTCATCACCTCCATCGGCATCGGTGCCTTCGCGTCCGCCACCACCTCCTGCCGCCCGGCGCGGGACAGGATGGAAGCGTAGGTCTCGCTGCGCCCGGTGTCCTCCTTGTGGTGGAGCCCGCCGTCGCGCGCTTCCACCTCGGCCGCCTTCAGCCCGCCCAAGGTGGAATCGTTGCCGGCGAGCTTGAGCAGCTGCGTGACCAGCACCTCGTGGGCAGCAAGGATCGCCGCCGCGATCGATACGGTCTGCGACGAGCCCCCGGCGACGGTGCCGGGCGGCAGGTCGGTGTCCCCATACTCGAAGCGGACCTGCTCCAGGGGCAGGCCCAGTCGGTCCGCCACGTGCTGCGCCTGAGCGGTCGCCGTGCCCATGCCCATCTCGTGGCTGCCCATCTGCACCACCGCGCCCTCCGCGGTCAGGCGGATCCGCGCGGCCCCTCCGGGCATGCGGTAGTACGGGTAGGTGGCGGTGGCGACCCCCATGCCGATCAGCCATTCGCCGTCCCGGTGCTGCCGCGGCACCGGGTTGCGCTGCGCCCAGCCGAACCGTTCGGCGCCCTTGGCATAGGCGTCCAGCAGGTGACGCGAGGAGAACGCCATGCCCGAGGTCGGGTCCTTGTCCGGCTCCATGCGCCGGCGCAGCTCGATCGGGTCGAGCGCCATCGCCTCCGCCAGCTCGTCCAGCGTCGTTTCCAGCGCGAACGTGCCCACGGATTCTCCGGGGGCACGCATGAAGGTGTTGGCCAGCATGTGGATGTCGGCCACCTTCTGGTCGAGCAGGAACGATCCCGACGCGTAAAGATGCCGTGCCGGAAAGGTGAACTGTTCCGGGCAGTTGTTGTGCGGGGTCATCGCCACCACGCCGGTGTGGATCAGCGCCGCGAGCGTGCCGTCGGCATTCGCGCCCAGCGCCACGCGCTGCTCGGTGGTGGTGCGCCCGCCGGCGATCCGGAACACGCCCTCGCGCGACAGCGCGATGCGCACCGGCCGCTTGGCCAGCCTGGCCGCCGCGATCGCCAGGATCTGGTGGCTCCACAGCCCCTTGCCGCCGAACCCGCCGCCCACGAACGGCGACAGGATGCGTATGTTCTCCTCCTTGATCCCGAAGATGCCAGCCAGCGTCCACTGCGTCGCATGCAGCATCTGGGTGGCGTCGTGCACCACCAGCTTGTCGCCGTCCCACACCACCGTCGCCGCGTGCGGCTCGATCGCGCTGTGGCTGTGACGCGGGGTGCGGTAGGTGCGGTCGACCCGGAACGGTGCGGCGGCCAGCGCCGCCTCGGCATCGCCGATCGCGATCCGGGCCGGCTCGCCCAGCACCGATTCCGGTGCGTACGCGTGAACCTTGGCCTGGTCGAACGACAGGCTCGCCGGTGCTGCCTCGAACGACACGCGCACCAGCGTGGCGGCGTGGTCCGCCTGCTCCTGCGTGTCCGCCAGCACCAGCGCCACCGGCTCGCCGTTCCAGTGGATGGACGGGTCCTGCATGATCGGCAGGTCGCTGGCACCCGCCGCGCGCGGATTGGTCATGAAGATGGCGGGCGGCGCCATGCGCGGCGCGTTCTCGTGCGTCATCACCAGCACCACACCAGGTGCCGCGACGGCCTCGGCGGTGTCGAGCGTGGCGATCCGGCCATGCGCGACCGTGCTGTGGACCAGGGCCGCGTAGGTCAGGCCTTCCACCGGCACCTCGGCGGCGAAGCGCGCCGTCCCGCCGACCTTGAGCGGCCCGTCGATGCGCGGCACCGAGCGGCCGAGCGCGCCGTGCTTGGTGGCCAGCGGGTCGACCGGCGCGTCCGGCGTCAGCCGCACCATCGCCCCGGTGACGGCGCCCGTCACCGCCTGCTTGACCGTGTCCACGATGCTCATGTCGGGTTTCCTCCGGCCAGGCCACCCAGGGTGGCCGTGATCAGGCGTCGGGCGAGGTCGATCTTGAACGCGTTGTGCGCGAGGCCGACCGCGTCGGCGAGCTCGGCGTCGGCAGCGGCGCGGAAGCTCTCCTCGCTGGCCGGCCCGCCACGCAGCGCCGCTTCCGCGATGAAGGCGCGCCACGGCTTGTGCGCCACGCCGCCCAGCGCCAGCCGCACGTCGCGCACCGTTCCGTCCGGGCTCGCGTCCAGCGCCGCCGCCACCGACACCACGGCGAAGGCGTAGCTCGCCCTGTCGCGCACCTTGCGATAGGTCGAGCCCGACGCGAACGGCAGCGCCGGCAGCTCCACCGCCGTGATCAGCTCGTCCGGCCCGAGCTCGGTGTCCACATGCGGCCGGCCGCCGGGCAGGCGGTGCAGCTCCACCAGCCGCACCGTGCGCGGCCCGCCATGCCCCTGGAGGTGCACCACCGCGTCAAGGGCCGCCAGCGCCACGCACATGTCGGACGGGTGCGTGGCGACGCAGGCCGGCGACGCGCCCAGGATGGCGTGGATGCGGTTGAAGCCGTCGATGGCGTCGCAGCCGGCGCCGGGCACGCGCTTGTTGCAGCGCGACGCGTTGTCATAGAAGTAGGTGCAGCGGGTGCGCTGCAGGATGTTGCCGCCGATCGTCGCCATGTTGCGTATCTGCCCGCTGGCGCCTGCGAGGATGGCGCGCGACAGCGCCGGGAAGCGCGTGCGCACGGCGAGGTCGGCCGCGACCGCGGTGTTGCTGGCACCGGCACCGATCAGGATGCTGCCATCGCTTCGCGCCTCGATCGCGCCTGGCAGCGCCGTCACGTCGACCAGGGCGTCCGGCTGTTCCACCGTTTCGCGCATCAGGTCGACGAGGTTGGTGCCGCCGCCGAGGTAGCGGGTCCTGGCGGACGCGCCCGCGAGCCGGAGCGCCGCTGCCGCGTCCTCGGCCTTGGCGTAGCTGAACTCCCTCATTCCGCCGCTCCCGTCACCAGCGCCTGCCTGATCGCGTCGACGATGCCGTTATAGGCGCCGCACCGGCACAGGTTGCCGCTCATGCGCTCGCGCAGCTCGTCGTGGTCCAGGACGACGTGTTCGGCCGACAGGTCGAGGGTGACCACGCTTGGCACGCCGCGCTCCGCTTCCGCCGCCATGCCGATGGCCGAGCAGAGCTGGCCCGGCGTGCAGTAGCCGCACTGGAAGCCGTCATGCTCGATGAAGGCCTGCTGCAGGGGATGCAGCCCGTCCTCCCCGGCGAGGCCTTCCACGGTGGTGATGGCTCGACCCTGGTACTGCACCGCCAGCGCCAGGCAGCTGTTGATCCTGTTGCCGTCGACCAGCACCGTGCAGGCGCCGCAGGCGCCCTGGTTGCACCCCTTCTTGGTTCCGGGAAGATGAAGGTGCTCCCGAAGCAGGTCGAGCAGCGAGGTGCGTATGTCGACAACCGCCTCGACGGCTTCTCCGTTGATGGTGAAATGCATGCCGAATTCCTGATCGAGCCGTTGCGCGGGTGAGCCTGCAACAAGCCCGGAACGGTTGCAACGTCGGGCAGCACGGCGCTCCGGCGCGGACCGGAATCACGGAGGCCAGGCCAGCATCGTGCTGCACGGGCGCGGCTCGTTCGTGATCCCATCACGCACCGTTCGGCGCGCGCAGGCGACGCGCCGCCGCTACGACCCGGCCCGCTCCGCATCCACCGCCGACGCGAACATCCGGTTCCAGGTCGGCGAGATCACCACCTCGTTGAGGCAGACATGCGGCGGCAGCGACGCCACGTAGCGGATCAGGTCGCCCAGGTCGGCCGGCTGCAGCATGCGCGCGCGCTGCTCCGCGGTCGCCTTGACCGGCCGCTGGTCGAGGATCGGCGTCGCCACTTCCGCCGGGCAGATCACGCACGACCTGATCCCGTTGACGCATTCCTCCGCGTTCAGAAGCTGGCTCATCACCAGCACCCCATGCTTGGCCGCCGAATACGCGGCACCGGACACCGGCGCCGGATGACGCCCGGCCCAGCTTGCGGTGTGGATCAGCACCCCGCCCCCCTGCGCCCGCATCGCCGGCAGCACCGCGGTCACGCAGTAGAACGCCGCCGACAGGTTGGTGCCGATCACCTGGTCCACTCCCTCCGGGGTGAGCGACGACCAGGCCCGTCCGGGGATGTTGGAGCCGGCGTTGTTCACCAGCACGTCGATCCGCCCGAACGTGTCCACGACCGAGCGCGCGATCTCGCCGACCCGCGCTGCCTGCGTGACGTCGCCCGCCTGCACGTGCGCAATCCCGCCCGCCTCGCGTATGCCGGCGGCGACTTGCCGGAGCGCATCCTCCCGCCGTCCGGTCAGGACCACCGCGTATCCGTCGGCGGCCAGTGCCCGCGCACCGGCTTCCCCGATGCCGCTCCCGGCACCGGTCACCCAGGCGATCCTGTCCTGATGTCGCTCCGTCAACGATTTTCTCCTTGCTGCCCGACGCGTCCCGAACGCCAGGCTATGTCGGGCCGCCGTCGATGACGATGCCGGGCTGGCGGATGTCGGGGATGCGCTGCCCCGGCGGACACCGACCAACGGAATGCTGCAGTGGCAGGCCAGGCTGCCAGCGCGCTACACCCCGATCGGAAGCCGTGGCCATGCGGTCGGCCAGCACGCCGGCTTGGCCTCGGGACCCGCCGTCTCCGGTGGCCGCAGGTGCCGCTTCAGGAACCGGGCACGACGGAAGCGCCGGCATGATGGAAGCATGGCACGGCTGCCGCACGATGAACGGGCGCAGCGCCGGAAGGTGCAAACCGGAACAAGCGTCACGTGGGACGATTGTTCCGCCCGCACGCCGGCACGGTGATGCCGACCGGCAGGGTCGCAGCCTCGATCCCCCGCCCGGGGCAAGGGCCCGACCCATCGGGTCAGGGTTCGAAGGTCCGCCAGAAGCCGAAAGGCCCTACCCCGCCTGGACCAACAGCAAACCTAGTGGCCGTGGCCACCGCCCCCGCCGCCATGACCGCCGCCGCCGCCACCATGGCCACCACCACCTCCGCCATGGAAACCGCCACCACCACCATGGAAGCCGCCGCCGCCACCGTGGAAGCCGCCGCGCCCCCCGCCCGGGAGCCCCGGCACCGGACGGCCCCCGCCGCCATGGCCGTGATCGAAGCCGCCGCCGAACCGACCTCCGCCGCCTCGATAGGGGCCAACGAAGTAGCCGCCGCCGAAACCGCGGTCGAAGCCGTCATAACCGCCGGCGTCATAGTAGCCACCCCCGTAGCCACCACCCCCGTAGCCGTAGTCGCCGCCATCCACCGCACAGCCGGCCAGCGGGGCCGCCGCCAGCAGGCCAAAGGCCAGAACAAGCGGAATGCCTGCGGATCGCGCGGTCATGGTGCGTTCCCCGTTGCGTCGGCGGACCATTCGAGCAGGCCGAACAGGGCGCCACCCGGATCGGCGACCAGGGCGATCCTGCCGCCATGCCGGTCGGGGTGCGGCGGCAGCACCACGTGGCCTCCAAGGGCGGTGACCCGGGCCACGGCCGCGGCGGCATCGTCGACGCGTACGTAGCTGACCCAGCGCGACCGCGGGCTGGTCCAGCCAGCGGGGAACGGGTTGACGCTGGCCCGCGCATAGCCGTCCGAAGCGAGGATCAGGTGCCGGGCGTCGCTTGCGTCCGGCAGGTCGAACACCGCGTCGCCGAACACCCTGCCGTAGAACGCGGCCGCGGTCTGCGGATCGGCCGTGACCAGCGAGCTCCAGATCCAGTCGCCGGGATCGGCCAGCACGTCGGGCGGATCGCCGCTGTCCGAGGCCAGCATGGCGAACACGGCTCCCTGCGGATCGGTGAGCACCGCGGCCTGCCCGAGATGCGCGAGGCTTTGCGACCTGAGCAGCAGCTTGGCGCCGTTCTGGACCGCCAGCGCTTCCGCCTTTTCCATGTCGGCGGTGGCGATGAACGACACCCAGGACGGACGCCTGCCCGGACGAAGCGGCCGTTGCAGGATGCCGGCGACGGTTTGCCCGTTCAACGAGGCCTGCCCGAAGAAGCCGGCCTCCGTTGAAACGTTCTGGAACGACCAGCCGAACAGCGATTCGTAGAACCGTTCCGCAGCGACCAGGTCCGGCGTCACCAGCTCGGCGAACACCAGCTTGCCTGCGTGATGCTCGCCGCTCGCCGGCGCCACCAGCGGCGGCAGGTCGGTCGACGCGGCCCGGGCCGGAACGGCACCGCCGCCGATCACGGTGCCCAGCAGAAGCGCCAGGACCTGCCGCATCCTGCGCGGCCGGCGATCGCCGGTCCGGTCGGGATCGGGTGCGGACGGGTGGAGCATGGTGGTCCTCCTTTGGCGGCGGGCGGTCGCCAAGACCGAGGCGGTCGACGCAACGAAGTAAGCGGCAACCTCCTGTGCGGTTCCGCCGGACCGTCCCGTCAGGGCGCCCCGTGGCCCGGGCCGTGCTGCGCGGCCCTGCGCACGAACAGGGTGTTTGTCGCGTAGCTGATCCAGACCTCCCGCGTGGCGAACCAGTCGGCGCCCAGCAGCAGGTCCACCGGTTCCGCCAGCGGCGCCACCGTCAGCACCGGATCCGACGCGGTTTCCGTGCCGATCACCAGCTGCCGGAAGCGGTGCCAATGGTACTCGCTCGGGTGCAGGTCGATCCCGGCGTTCACCCCGCCCGGATCGGCGCCGAGCCGGTCCCCGTCCACCCCCAGCCGTCGCGCCGCCGTTGTGGACAGGATGCGCGAGCGCGCCCCGGTGTCGACCAGCACGCTGATCGGCTTGCCGTCGAGCCGCGCGTCCAGCTCCAGCCGGTCGCCGTCGCGACGCAGCGCGATCGCCCCGAACGACCCGTTCCGGCCCGGCGGCGGCGCGCAGGCGACCGATCCCATCCTGATGCGCCAGAACCCGATGCGCCGGTGCGGCAGGTCGAGATCCAGGTCGAAGCGCGACAGCACGTCCGCGCCCAGCAGCCCCGCCACCGGCGGCTCCACCACCGGCATCGCCGGCAAGGATCCGACCGGAACGCTTGCCGCCGCCAGCCGCATCCCGCCGATCGCGAGCGATGGCAGCAGGACGTTCGGCACCCGCCGCCCGATGCCGCCGGTGCCGCGCAGCAGCGTTTGCCGGTCCGGGTCGCGGTCCAGCTCGAGCCCGGCCGCCGCCGCTTCCGTCAGCAGCCCGGTATCGGAGCCCGTGTCCACCAGCAGGCTCGCCGCCCGCCCGTCGATCGCCACCGGCATCGAGATGAAGCCGTCATCGTCGCGCAACGGAACTTCGGCCAGCTCCTGCCGCAGGCACGCCTGCGCCAACGCCGGTCCCGCCGCCAGGACCGCGCAAAGCGCCAGACTCACGCAAAACGCCCAGCTCCCGCGAAACACCCGGCTCCCCCGACGCGCCCGGCTCCTGCGACCCGCTTGTTCCGCGCCGGACGGCGTTCTCACGCCGTCGCGGCGAACCGGTCGGTCGCGTCCAGCAGCGCGGTCATGATGCCGGGCTCGGTGGTGGCGTGGCCGGCATCGGCGACCAGCCGGAACTCGGCTTCTGGCCAGGCGCGGTGCAGGTCCCAGGCGGTGCGCATGGGCGTCGCCACGTCGTAGCGGCCCTGCACGATCACCCCGGGCAGGTGCGCGATCCTGGGCACGTCCCGGAGCAGCTGGCCTTCCTCCAGCCAGCCGCCATGGGTGAAGTAGTGGTTCTCGATCCGCGCAAAGGCGAGGGCGAAGTCGTCGCCGCCATGCTGCGCGCTCAAGGTTTGGTCGGGCAGCAGGGTCAGGGTTTCGCCCTCCCACAGGCTCCAGGCCCGCGCCGCCTCGAGCCGTGCCGCCGGATCGTCGCCGACCAGGCGGCGCCGGTAGGCCGCGATCAGGTTCCCGCGCTCGTTCTCGGGGATCGGTGCCAGGAACCGCTCCCACTTGTCCGGGAACAGCCAGGACGCGCCGTCCTGGTAGTACCAGGACAGCTCGGCGCGGCGCATGCCGAAGATGCCGCGCAGGATCAGGCCGAGGGCGCGCTCCGGATGCGCCTCCGCATAGGCCAGCGCCAGCGTGCTGCCCCACGACCCGCCGAACACCAGCCAGGCCGGAACGCCGGTCATCTGCCGCAGACGCTCGATGTCGGCCACCAGGTGCCAGGTGGTGTTGGCGTCGAGCGACGCGTGCGGTCGCGACCGGCCGCAGCCACGCTGGTCGAACAGGAGGATGCGGTAGCGCCTGGGGTCGAACAGCCGACGCTGCAGCGGGGAACAGCCGCCGCCCGGGCCGCCATGCAGGAACACCACCGGGACGCCACGAGGGTTGCCGCACAGCTCCCAGTAGACCTGGTGGCCCTCGCCGGCTTCCATGATCCCGCTCGAGTACGGCTCGATCGGCGGGTAGAGCGTTCGCACCCGCCTCGGGTCATCCGCCATGAGGAGGCTCCTCCGATGCCCCAGGGGACCCGGCCCTCGGCTCGGCCTGCATTCCGGCCCGGGGATGGGTGCGCCGCCACACCTCCAGCAGGTGCGCCTCGTCGGCCAGGGTGTAGCGCTGCGTGGTGGACAGGCTGGCATGGCCCAGCAGCTCCTGGATCGAGCGCAGGTCGGCGCCGCTCTCCAGCAGGTGCGTCGCGAACGAGTGCCGCAGCGCGTGCGGCGTGGCGTGCTCGGGTAACCCGGCCAGGCGGCGGTAGTCGCGCATCGCTTTCTGCGCCACCGCCGGGTCGAGCCGGTTGCCGCGCACGCCGGGAAACAGTGGGGAATCCGGCGCCGGGTCGGGATGCCGGTTGGCCCAATGCTGCAGCGCCGACAGCACCGCCGGCAGAAGCGGCACCAGCCGTTCCTTGGCTCCCTTGCCGCGCACCCGGAGCACGGCACCCTCGGCGGACGCGCGCGGCAGGTCGCGCAGGTCCAGCGCCAGCGCTTCCCCGATGCGCAAGCCTGCGCCGTAGAGCAGGGTGAACAGGGCGCCGTCCCGGTGTTCCGCCAGAACCGTGTGCGCCAGTGCCGCGATCCCGTCGGGGGCCGCCAGCGCCGCTCCCACCGGCAGCGGGCGCGGCAGCGGCACGCGCACACGCGGCGAGCGCATCAGCCCGGGGGACGCGTTGTCGACGCCGTGGCGGCGCGACAGGTAGCGGAAGAAGCTGCGCACCGCCGACATGCGACGCACCCGGGTGCGGTTCGCTGCGTCCCGGGAATAATCCTTTCGCGCCGACGCGTTTCGCGCTTCCTCCGCCAGCCAGGCGCGGAAGTCGGCCTGCCGCAAGGCGGCCAGCGCCAGGAGGTCCGGCTCCGCCCCCAGGTGAAGCGTCAGGAAGCGCAGGAACCGGCCGACGTCGCCCCGATACGCGGTGACCGTGAGCGCGCTTGCCCGCTTCTCGTCGGCCAGCCAGCCGAGGAACTGTTCCAGCAGCGCGACGCCGGACGCTGCGGTGCCGCTCATGCGAGGCTCTCGATCCGCGCCGCCAGCGCCGCCCCCAGGAAGGCCAGCGCGGTGGTGCCGCCGCTGCCGGCGGTTCCGCCGGTTCCACGGGTCACGTCGGTCACGCTGGCCGGCAACCCGTCCTGCAGCACGGGCGCGTCCCGGCTTCCCAGCGCCAGCAGCATCGGCGGCTGGTTCCGCACCGTCACCCGGAGCAGCGCGTCGTATGCCGCGAGCGGCGCCGCCTCGCCGTGCAGCGACCCGGCGTCGGGCGGCGCGATCCTGACCCGCACGTCGCGCCGCCCCAGCAGGCGCACCACCGTGCCCGGCGGCAGGCTGCGCGCCATCAGCCGCTCGGACAGGCCCTGCGCCGGCCCCTCGACCCACAGCAGTGCCGAGTCGATGCCGAGCAGGCGCGGCAGGTCGCCCGCGATGCATTCGCCCAGATCCGTCGCCCGTATCAGCGCCAGCACCGCTTCGCGCACCCGGTCCGCCAGGCTCAGCGCCGCGCGCCCGGCCTGAAGCACGGTTTCGGCCCGGGCGGTCATGCTGGCCGCCTGCTGCCGTGCCGCGTCGATCATCGCCGCCATGTGGTCGGCCAGGGTGTCGCCATGCACGCGCCTGGGCGGCGACAGCACCTCGTACAGGTCGGTCTGCGTCGCCAGCCAGTCGGGGTTCTCGGCCAGGAAGCGCGCCACCCGGTCCTCCTCGGTGTCGCCCCCGGATGCGTTCTCATTGTTCATCGTGCCGACCGCTCCCATTCTGGAGGAGACCGCCCGCACTGGATGCAACCCTGTCCGTCACGCGTATCACGCCGCAGAGCTTAGACATCCCCGCCGCATCGGCAAGCCGTCCCGACGCGTCCCATCCAGGCACGAGGCGGGTCGCGGTGCTGCTGCCCTACCCGTTCGCCGGCGCGTTCGACTACGCGTCCCCCGCATCCCCGGCGCTGGAGCCGGGCGACGTGGTGCTGGTGCCGCTCAACCGCCGCGCCGAGGTGGGGGTGGTGTGGGACGCGCCGGACGGGCTGCCGGCCGACCTCCTCGCACCCGGCGCGGCCCCGGTGCCCGATGGCAAGCTCAAGCCGGTCTCGGCGCTGCTCGACGTGCCGCGCATGCCTGCCAGCCTGCGCCGCTTCGTCGACTGGGTCGCGGGCTACACCCTTTCCCCGCCCGGGCTGGTGCTGGCGATGGCGCTCCGCATCAACGCGGCGCAGGCCCTGCCCGTCACCACCGGCTGGGTCCGCTCCGGCAGCAACTCGGTGTCGGCGCGCTCCACCCCGGCGCGTGCCCGCGTGCTGCAGGCGCTGGCCGACGGCGTGCCGCGCGGCACCGCGGAGCTCGCGCGGATGGCCGGGGTCGGCGCCGGGGTGGTGCGCGGCATGGCGGAAGCGGGGCTGCTTCGCGAACAGGAGATCGCCGCCGCTTCCCCGTTCGGCCAACCGGATCCGGACCATGTCGAGGCCGCCCTGTCCGCCGACCAGGCGCGCGTGGCGGCGCAGCTTCGCGGGCTGGTGCAGGCCAGACGGTTCCAGGCGGCGCTGCTCGACGGCGTCACCGGCTCGGGCAAGACCGAGACCTACCTGGAAGCGGTGGCGGCGTGCCTGGCGGAAGGGCGCCAGGCGCTGGTGCTGCTGCCGGAGATCGCGCTGTCGTCGCAATGGCTGCAGCGGTTCCGCCGCCGCTTCGGGGTGGAGCCGGCGGTGTGGCATTCCGACCTCGGCTCCAAGCGCCGTCGCATCACCTGGCGCGCGGTGGCCGGCGGCGAGGCGCCGGTGGTGGTGGGCGCCCGCTCCGCCCTGTTCCTGCCGTTCCCCGACCTCGGCCTGGTGATCGTCGACGAGGAGCACGAGACCGCCTTCAAGCAGGAGGACGGTGTCACCTACCACGCCCGCGACATGGCGGTGGTACGGGCGCGGCTGGCGCAAGCCCCGGTGCTGCTGGTGTCCGCGACCCCCAGCCTGGAAACCCTGGCCAACGTCGAGACCGGCCGCTACCGGCACCTGTCCTTGTCCGCCCGCCACGGCGGCGCGCGGCTGCCGGAAGTGGCGCCGGTCGACCTGCGCGACCATCCGCCCGAGCGGGGCCGCTTCCTGTCGCCGCCGCTGATCGAGGCGGTGTCGGACACGTTGGCCCGCGCCGAGCAGGCGATGCTGTTCCTCAACCGCCGCGGCTACGCCCCGCTCACGCTGTGCCGCGCCTGCGGCCACCGCATCCAGTGCCCGAACTGCACCGCGTGGCTGGTGGAGCACCGCGCCCGCCGCCAGCTCGCCTGCCATCATTGCGGCCACACCGAGGCCGTGCCGGTGCACTGCCCGTCCTGCCGCGCCGAGAACAGCCTGACCCCGATCGGCCCCGGGGTGGAGCGCATCACCGAGGAAGCGCGCGCCACCTTTCCCGACGCCCGCATCCTGGTGATGGCGAGCGACACCCTGCCGGGCCCGAACGCCGCCGCCGAGGCGGTGCGGCGCATCGCCGACCGCGAGGTGGACCTGGTGATCGGCACCCAGATCGTCGCCAAGGGCTGGCATTTCCCCGGCCTCACCCTGGTGGGCGTGGTGGACGCCGATCTCGGCCTCGCCGGCGGCGACCTGCGTGCCGCCGAGCGCACCGTGCAGCTGCTGCACCAGGTGGCGGGCCGCGCCGGCCGCGCCGAGCAGCCGGGCCGGGTGCTGCTGCAAACCTACAGCCCGGAGCATCCGGTGATGCAGGCCCTGGCCGCCGGCGACTTCAGCCGCTTCATGGAACGCGAAGCCGAGCAGCGCCGTCCCGGGCACTGGCCGCCGTTCGGCCGGCTGGCGGCGCTGATCGTCAGCGCCGACACCGCCG
>CAXTCK010000035.1:0-16201 GCA_964242425.1 uncultured Acetobacteraceae bacterium
GGATCGCGCCGCCGGCGCGCAGCAGGCGCTCGGTCAGCGTGGTCTTGCCGGCGTCCGGGTGCGAGATGATCGCGAAGGTGCGTCGGCGGGAGATTTCTTCGTTGAACACGTCAGGGGCTCCGCCCCTGGACCCCGCCAAGGGCAGTCGCCCTTGGAACCCAGGGTTTAAGAAATCAGGTGTCCAGAGGACGACTGTCCTCTGGCGGGGTGCAGGGGCAGAGCCCCTGCGGCAGCATCAGCGCGAGTAGAACTCGACGACCAGGTTCGGCTCCATGGTCACCGGATAGGGCACGTCGGTCAGCTTCGGGCTGCGCTGGAAGCGGCCCTTCATCGCCCGGTGGTCGACCTCGAGGTATTCCGGCACGTCGCGCTCGCCGCTCTGGGCGGCATCCAGCACCACGGCGAGCTGCTTGCTCTTCTCGCGCACTTCGATGGTGTCGCCGTCGCGCACCAGGAAGGACGGAATG
This sequence comes from uncultured Acetobacteraceae bacterium, assembly GCA_964242425.1. Classification (GTDB taxonomy): domain Bacteria; phylum Pseudomonadota; class Alphaproteobacteria; order Acetobacterales; family Acetobacteraceae; genus Lichenicola. The sequence goes on from CAXTCK010000035.1 coordinate 468, forward strand.
TTCACCTTGCGGCCGTTCACCGTGACGTGGCCGTGGTTGACGAACTGGCGCGCGGCGAACGGGGTCATGGCAAACTTGAGGCGGTAGATCACCGCGTCCAGCCGGCGCTCCAGCAGGTCCACCAGGTTCTCCGAGGTGTCGCCCTTCCGGCGCACCGCCTCGTCGTAGTACTTGCGGAACTGCTTCTCGCTGATGTTGCCGTAGTAGCCCTTGAGCTTCTGCTTGGCCATCAGCTGCACGGAGAAGTCGGACGGCTTCTGCTTGCGGCGCTGGCCGTGCTGGCCGGGCCCGTATTCGCGCTTGTTGATTGGCGACTTGGCGCGGCCCCACAGGTTGACGCCGAGGCGGCGGTTGATCTTGTACTTGCTTTCGAGGCGCTTGGTCACGAGCGCGCTCCTTTCCAGTGTTTGTGCGCGGCATGCGTTCAAGCCCGAAAGCCCGTCGCCATGTTCCGCTTGTTGCACCGGTAGGCCCCGACCAGGCTGGTCAGGGCGGGCGCGTTCCGCATCATCGGGCCGCCTTGGGCGACACCGACCGGACCGTCCACGTTCCCGGCAGTAAGCCGGCGCTCATAGGAGCACGACCGCGGGAAGTCAATCTCCGGCCGGACCGCTCCCCTCGTCGCGCCCGCGCATCCGCCGGCCCAGCGCCAGCTCGGTGACCACGCCGTGCAGGGTGCGCAGCTCCTGCTCGGTGACCTCGCCGCGCTCGAAGAAGTGCCAAAGGTTGCGCACCATGCCCGGCCGCTTGGGCAGGTTGCGCAGGAAGCCGCACGCGTCGAGCTCGCGCACGAGGTGGCCCATGAAGTTGCCAAGCTCGTTCTTGCTGGCGACGCGGGTCTCGTTGGTCATCAGGGTGCGCGGTGGGGTGTCGTCGGCCGCCACCCACCACTCGTACGCCATGATCATCACCGCCTGCGCCAGGTTGAGCGACGAGAAGCCCGGGTTGAGCGGGTAGCGGATCAGCGCGTCGGCGCGCGCCATGTCGTCGCTGTCGAGCCCGGCGCGCTCGGGGCCGAACAGGATGCCGACGCGCAGGTCCCGTTCGGTAATGGCGCGCATCTCGGCAGCCCCGCCGCGCGCAGTCAGCACCGGCTTGACCACGTGGCGCGGGCGCGGGCAGGTGGCGAACACCCGGTGCAGGTCGGACACGGCATCGTCCACGTCCGGGTGCACGGTCGCCGCGTCCAGGATGCGGTCGGCGCCGGAAGCGGAGCGCCAGGCGCGTTCCTGCGGCCAGCCATCACGGGGGCTGACCAGGCGCAGGTGGAACAGGCCGCCATTGGCCATGGCGCGGGCGACGCTGCCGACGTTCTCCGCCAGCTGCGGCCGCACCAGCACCACCACCGGGCTGTTGCCGATCGGCTCCAGCGCGGCACCGCCGTCGCGGCCGGTCATGCCCGGATCCTCATGCGCGCCGCCAGGTGGTGCCCGCGGGCCCGTCTTCCAGCACGATGCCGTCCCCCAGCAGCCGCGCGCGTATGGCATCGGCGCGGACGAAGTCGCGCGCCTTGCGTGCCGCCAGCCGTTCCGAGATCGCCCGCTCCACTGCGTCCGCATCGGCGCCGGCCTGGAACCATCGCGCCGGATCCGCCTGCAGCAGGCCGAGCAGCCGCGCCGACGCGAGAAGCGCCTCCCCTGCCCGGCGCTGCCCGGCCAGCGCCGCGTCCGCCATGCGGTGCAGCAGGGCGATCGCGCCAGGGGTGTTCAGGTCCTGGCACAGCACGCCCAGGAACTCGTCCGGCACCGGTCCGGCGGTGTCGGCGCCCGAGCCCTGGACCCCGCGGTAGAAGCGGTCAAGGGTGCGGCGCGCTTCCAGCAGGCCGGCCTGAGTGAAGTTCAGCACCGAGCGGTAGTGCGTGCCGAGCAGCAGCAGGCGCAGCGCTTCCGCCGGCGCTTGCCCCAGCACCTCGCGGATGGTGCGGAAGTTGCCGAGGCTCTTGGACATCTTCTCGCCGTCGACGTTCAGCATCGCGTTGTGCAGCCACACGGTGGCGAAGCCGGAGCCGGGATAGCCGCACAGGCTTTGCGCGCGCTCGTTCTCGTGGTGCGGGAACAAGAGATCGGCGCCGCCGCCGTGGATGTCGAAGCTCGGGCCCAGGTAGCGCTCGGCCATGGCGCTGCACTCGATGTGCCAGCCGGGCCGGCCGCGCCCCCAGGGACTGTCCCAGCCCGGCAGGTCCGGGGTGGACGGCTTCCACAGCACGAAGTCGCCGGGATCGCGCTTGTAGGGCGCCACCTCGACGCGGGCACCGGCGAGCAGCTCGTCCGGATCCCGGCCGGACAGGCGGCCGTAATCCGGGAAATGCCGCACCGAGAACAATACGTGCGCGTCGGCGGCGTAGGCGTGGCCGGAGGCGACCAGAGCCTCGATCAGCGCGATCATCTCGCCGACATGATGCGTGGCGCGTGGCTCCACGTCGGGAGGCAGCACGCCGGCGGCGGAAAGGTCGGCATGCATCTCGAGGATGGTGCGGTCGGCGAGCCCGTCGATGCCGATGCCGAGCTCGGCGGCGCGCGCGTTGATCTTGTCGTCCACGTCGGTGATGTTGCGCACGAAGGTGACGCGCGGGTACAGCACGCGAAGCAGGCGCACCAGCACATCGGCCGACAGCATGGCGCGCAGGTTGCCGACATGCAGGAGGTCGTAGACGGTGGGCCCGCAGTAGTAGACGCGCACATGCGCCGGATCGAGCGGCACGAACGGCGCCGTGGTCCGGGTCAGGCTGTCGTGAAGGGCGAGCTGGGCCATCGGGCGGTTTTGCGGCATCGGTCCCAGGGCGGCAAGCGTGCCGGCAGGCAGGGCGGCAGGCAGGGCGGCAAGAAGCGCGGCAAGCAGCGTGACCCGGCGCGCCGGACGGAGAAGCGATGAGTGCTGCGGGAACCATCGAGGCCGGCACGACGGCGCACGCCGTAGCCCTCCTGCGCCTGGCGGTGCCGCTGGCGATCGTCAGCCTGTCGGAGATCGCCATGGGGCTGACCGACACCGTGCTGCTGGGCGGGCTCGGCGACGAGGCGGTGGCGGCGGGCGGCCTGTCCGGCACGCTGTTCTTCGCCGTCGGCGCGGCGCTGCAGGGCGTTCTGATGGCGGCCGGCATCCTGGCGGCGCAGGCCATCGGTGCCGGCATGCTGCGGCGCATCGCCGGGCTGTACGGCACCGGGCTATGTCTGGGGCTGGTGCTGTCGCTACCGTTGTTCGTGCTGTTCAGCCTGGCCGAGCCGATCCTGCGCCACCTGGGCGAGCCGGCGTTGCTGGCGCACGACGTCGGCATCTATCTCGGCATCCTGCGCTGGGGGACGCCGGCCTACGTCGCCGGGCTCGGGACCATGCGGGCGATCCTGCCGGCGATCGACCAGGCCGGGCTGCTGCTGCGGATCACGCCGGCGATGGCGGTCGGCAACGGGCTGCTGAACTATGCGCTGATCTACGGCGTGGCCGGGCTGCCGGGGCTGGGCCTGCGCGGCTCGGCGATCGCCAGCGCCGCGACGCTGTGGGTCACGATGCTGGTGCTGTTCGGCTGCCTGCACGGCAGCCGGCGCCGGCGGAAGCTGGTGACGCCGCCGCGCCCGGACCGGCGCGAGCTCCGGCCGCTGCTCCGGCTCGGGCTGCCGATCATGGCGACGATCGCGGGCGAGGTGCTGATGTTCCTGCTGGCGGGGCTGGCGGCAGGACTGCTCGGCACCGCGGCGCTGGCGGCGCACCAGATCGTGCTCAGCATCGGCACCTTCACCTTCATGGTGCCGATGGCGCTGGGTCAGGCGGCCAACGTGCGGGTGGGACTGGCCACCGGGGCCGGCGACCGGGCGGCGGTGCGGCGCGCCGGGCTGGTGGCGATCGGCATGGCGATCCTGGTCATGGGCGCGATCGGGCTCGTGCTGCTGCTCACGCCGGAGCTGGTGGCATCGGCGTTCCTGGACCGATCGGTCGTCGCCAACCGGACCGCGTTCCGGATCGCGGTGGTCCTGCTCGGCATCTTGGCCCTGTTCCAGGTAGTGGACGGGGTGCAGGTGGTGGCGATCGGCGCGCTGCGCGGCATGGGCGACACCGCCCTGCCGATGGTGCTGGCGCAGGTCGGCTACTGGCTGGTGGGCGTGCCGCTCGGCTGGCTGCTGGCGTTCCGGCTGGGATACGGCGTGGCCGGGCTATGGACCGCGCTGGCCGTGGCGCTGGCGGCGGTTGCGGTCATGATGGCGACACGGTTCGTGTGGATCACGCGACCGCGCCGGACCAGGAGTTCCACGTGTTGAGAGGGATGTTGCCATTGCTGACGGTCTGGCTGCTCGCAGGCCAGGGTCCGGCGCGAGCCCAAGTGTGGGATCGACAGGACGACCCGCTTCCCCTGCCTGGCTTTGGGCACTTCGCCCGTATCCTGCGCGCGCAGGGCTACCAGCCGTTCCGCACCGTGCCCGTTGACCGATCTGACAATGAACTGAACGACCGTGGTGGCAGGACCATCAGCAGCATCAGGCATCGGTATAAGGAGCTGGTGAGCTGCAGCGGCACCGAGCTGAACATCTGCACCTTCCTGTTCGCAAAGCCGGCACAGACGGTGGTCGAGGTGGAAACCAACGGCGAGGACTCAGCAAGCCTCGTCATCTTCTCGATCGAGCGCCTCAACCGCGAACAAGCGGAAGTAGTGTTCCGCAGCGGGTGCGACATCGGCCCGTCGCCGGACACGCCCTGTCCGCATTAAACGTGAAACGCCCGCTGCCAGGAGCAGCGGGCGTTTGAGCACGCGCCAAACGATGATCCGCTACATGCCGTTCATGTTGCCCATCTTGTCGGAGTGGCCCTGGGTGGCCACCGCCGGCACATCCGGGTCGGCCATGCCGATGCTCATGCTGCGCATGATCCACAGCGAGCCGCCGATCAGGATGAACACCACCAGCAAGGCGAAGCCGAAGGCGGTAACGTTCCAGCGCTGCTCCGACCCCGCGCTCATGTGCAGGAAGCACACCAGGTGGACGAAGATCTGCACCACCGCCAGGGTGGCGACCAGCGGCACGATCCAGCCGGCCGGCAGCGTGCCGGGCACCATGATCGGATAGAACGCCGCGACCGTCAGGATCACCGACAGCGCGAAGCCGACGCCATAGGCGCCGTAGCCGGCATGGCCGGCACCGCCCGACCCTTCGATGTGGGTCTTGTGCGAATGGCCGTGGAGGGCGGGGTGATCCATCAGCGGACTCCCATCAGGTAGACCAGGCTGAACACGCAGATCCAGACGATGTCCAGGAAGTGCCAGAACAGGCTCAGGCACATCAGCCGGTTGATGTAGCGGGTGTCGAGCGGCTTGCGCAGCACGGTGAGCTGTACCACCAGCACCAGCATCCACAGCAGGCCGCAGGTGACGTGCAGGCCGTGGGTGCCGACCAGGGTGAAGAAGGCGGACAGGAACGCGCTGCGGTCCGGCCCGTGCCCTTCGGCCACCAGATGGTGGAACTCGTTGATCTCCATGCCGACGAAGCCGGCACCGAGCAGGAAGGTAATGCCGAGCCAGACCAGCACCTGGTTCAGCTTGTGCTGGTAGGCGCCGATCATGGCGAAGCCGTAGGTCGAGGAGCTGACTAGCAGCAGCGCCGTCTCCACCCCGACGTATTTAAGGTCGAAGATGTCGTGGCCGCTGACATCGCCGGCGTACTGGTGCCGGCTGACCGCAAAGCCCGCGAACAAGGTCGCGAACAGGATGCAGTCGGTCATCAGATAGAGCCAGAAGCCGAACACGTTGTTCGGCTCGTGGGAATGGTCCTCAGCGAACTCGCCGTGGTGGGCGACCAGGCTGTCAGGCGACATGGGTCAGCTCCAGCTGCGCCACACGCGCGTTGTGCAGCCCCTCAATGCGCGCCACCTCGGCCGCTGGCACGTAGTAGTCGATGTCGTCATTGCACGAGCGGACGATGAAGGTGCCGACCACGCCGAGCATGCCGATGATCGCCAGCCACCAGATGTGCCAGATCAGCGCGAAGCCGACGATCCCGGCCGCCACCGACATGATGAACCCGGCCGGGGTGTTCCGCGGCATGTGGATGTCGGAATAGACCGGAGTCTCGCGCGCTTCCTGGCCACGCTTCTTGGTCTCGTTGAAGGCGTCGAGCGCGTCGATGTGCGGCAGCACGGCGAAGTTGTAGAACGGCGGCGGCGAGGAGGTGGACCACTCGATGGTGCGGCCGTTCCACGGATCGCCGGTGACGTCCTGGTTCTGCGGCAGGTGGCGCTGGCGGATGCTGACCACGAGGCCGATCACCGTGCAGGCGATGCCCGCGGCGATGATCAGCGCGCCGAACGCCGCGACCCACAGATAGGGCGTCCAGGCCGGGTTGTCGTAGTGGTTCATGCGCCGGGTCATGCCGAGGAAGCCCAGCACGTACAGCGGCATGAAGGCGACATAGAACCCGGTGAGCCAGAACCAGAACGAGGCCTTGCCCCAGCTGTCGTTCAGCTTGAAGCCGGTCGCCTTGGGGAACCAGTAGGTGAGGCCGGCCATGTAGCCGAAGAACACGCCGCCGATGATCACGTTGTGGAAGTGCGCGATCAGGAACAGCGAGTTGTGCAGCACCCAGTCGTTGCCGGGCAGCGCCAGCATCACGCCGGTCATGCCGCCGATCACGAAGGTGACCATGAAGCCCATCGTCCAGAGCATCATGGAGGTATACTGGATGCGCCCCCGATACATGGTGAACAGCCAGTTGAAGATCTTCACTCCGGTGGGAATGGAGATGATCATGGTCGTGATGCCGAAAAAGGCGTTCACGTTGGCGCTGGAGCCCATGGTGAAGAAATGGTGCAGCCAGACCACGAAGCTCAGGAAGGTGATGCAGACGGTGGCGTAGACCATCGCCTTATAGCCGAACAGGCGCTTCTGGCTGAAGGTCGGCACCACCTCGGAGAACACGCCGAAGGCGGGCAGGATCAGGATGTACACCTCCGGATGGCCCCAGGCCCAGATGAGGTTGACGTACATCATCTGGTTGCCGCCAAGCTCGTTGGTGAAGAAGTGCATGCCGAGGTAGCGGTCCAGCGACAGCATGCCGAAGGTGACGGTCAGGATCGGGAACGCAGCCATGATCAGGATGGCCGTGCACAGGATGGTCCAGGTGAAGATCGGCATGCGCATCCAGGTCATGCCCGGTGCACGCATCTTGACGATGGTGACGAAGAAGTTGACGCCCGTCAGCAGGGTGCCGAGACCGGTGAGCTGCAGCGACCAGATGTAGTAGTCGACGCCGACGCCCGGGCTGAACTTGAGCTCCGACAGCGGCGGATAGGCGAGCCACCCGGTCTGGCCGAACTCGCCCAGCACCAGCGACACGTTGACCAGGATGGCGCCGACCGCCGTCATCCAGAACGAGAACGAGTTCAGGAACGGGAACGCCACGTCACGCGCGCCGATCTGCAGCGGCACCGCGATGTTCATCAGCCCGATCATGAACGGCATGGCCATGAAGAAGATCATGATGGTGCCGTGGGCGGTGAAGATCTGGTCGTAATGGTGCGGCGGCAGGTAGCCGGCATGGCCGCCATAGGCCATCGCCTGCTGCGCCCGCATCATGATCGCGTCCGAGAAGCCGCGCAGCAGCATCACGATGGCGACGATGATGTACATGATGCCGATCTTCTTGTGATCGACAGACGTGATCCACTCCTTCCAGAGATAGACCCAGCTCTTGGTGTAGGTGATGGTCGCGACGATGGCCGCGACCACCAGGCCCATGAACAGGCCCGCCATCATGATGATCGGCGAATCGAGCATGGCCACGTCCGCGAGGGTCATTCTCCCCAGCATGATCCTGCTACTCCTTCACGCCGGAGTGGAAACTCTCGGCCTTGCCCATGTATTTCGCGATGATCTCGTTGAACAGGTTCGGCTCAACGGCCGAGAAGTACTGCACCGGTGCCTTCTCCTCCGGAGCCGCGATCTTGACGTAGTCGCCGCTGTTGAGCGGAACGGCGGACTTCCGCGCGTTCGCCACCCAGTCGGCGAACTTGTCGTCGGTGGTGGCGATGGCGTTGAAGTGCATGTCGGAGAAGCCGCGCCCGCTGTACATCGCCGACAGCCCCGGGAACGTGCCCGGCCGGTCAGCGATCAGGTGCAACTGGGTGCGCATGCCGGCCATGGCGTAGATCTGACTGCCGAGTTCGGGGATGAAGAACGAGTTCATCACCGAGTCCGACGTGATGCGGAAGTCGACCGGGGTGCCGACCGGAAACGCCACCTCGTTGATGGTGGCGACGTGCTGGTTGGGATAGATGAACAGCCACTTCCAGTTCAGCGCCACCACGTCGATCACCAGCGGCTTCTTCTGGCTGTCGAGCGCCTTGTACGGGTCCAGGGCGTGGGTGCTGACCCAGGTCAGGTAGCCCAGAAAGCCAATGATCGCGCAGGGGATGCCCCAGCAGAAAATCTCGACGATCCCCGAATGGCCCCAGTCCGGCTCGTAGCGTGCGCCAGCGCCTTCACGGTAGCGCCAGCCGAACCACAAGGTGAGGATGATCACCGGCACCACGATAACCAGCATGGCGTAGGTGGAGGTCAGGATCAGCGATTTCTCAGCCGCGCCGACCGCCCCCTTCGGATCGAGAATCGAGTACTTGCACCCGGCCAGCGACGCAAGAGCCGCCAGGGTGAAAGCCCTGGTCAGCAACGACAGTGATCTCGTGATCATTCCGTGCCTCGTTGATACGGCCCCCGTCGACCGCCCTGTCCCGAGCCTCACCGGGATGGAAAACGGTTTCCGGCTCGCCGCGCCCCTCATCGAAGGGTCTTTCCGGTCTCGGACACACGGCCGAACCGCCATGCGCCCTCGTCACGCCGCATGTGGGCGCCGCTGCTTCTGCGACGCACAATAGGCCTTTCGATCCATGCTAACACATTGCTTCTTGTTCATGTAGCGTTCCGAGGTCAGCTCGCTGCCATGCGCAGGCGGCCGCTGACCCGCTCGTGGCCCATCAGCGGCAGCAGGTCGCGCAGCTCCGGTCCCTGCTCCTCGCCGGTCAGGGCCAGACGAAGCGGATGGAACAGCGCACGCCCCTTGCGGCCGCTCGACTCGCGCAGAGCGTCGGTCCAGCTCGGCCAGGTGGTCTCGTCCCAGGGATGCTCCGGCGCGTCGGGCGGCAGCGCGTCGATCGCCTGCAGCAGGAAGTCCAGGTCCTCCTCCTGCACCGGCGGCACGATGCTGCCGTTGACCACGTCCCACCAGTGCCGCAGCTCGGACAACATGTCGACGTTGCCGCGCACCGCGTTCCAGAACGCTTCCGTGGCGCCCTCGGGCAGCCGGTCCCGCACCTGCTCGAACGGCATGACGTGCATGGTGCGCCGGTTCAGCGCCAGCAGCTGGCGCATGTCGAACCGGGCCGGCGACTTCGACACCCGGCGCAGGTCATAGGTTCCCGCCAGCTCGTCGAAGCCGAGCGGCTGCGGGTCCTCCGACGTGCCGAGCCGGGCCAGATAGGCCACCAACGCGGTCGGCTCCATCCCGTCGTGTCGAAGCGCCCGCAGCGACAGGCCGTCGAACCGCTTGGACAGCTTCGATCCCGCCTCGTCCAGCAGAAGCGGCAGGTGGGCGAAGGTGAAGCGGTCCGGACGCCCGCCCAGCGCCTCGATGATGTCGAGCTGCACCCCGGTGTTGGACACGTGGTCCTCGCCACGAAGCACGTGGGTGATGCCGAGCTCCAGGTCGTCCACCACGGAGGCGAAGGTGTAGAGCACGGTGCCGTCGGCGCGGATCAGCACCGGATCGGACACCGATGGGAGCTTCACCTCCGTCCGGCCCTGCACCAGGTCGTCCCAGGACACGGGGCCGTCCGACAACCGGAACCGCCAGTACGGCTGCTTGCCGTTGGCCTCCGCCTGCGCCCGCTGTTCCGGGGTCAGGCGCAGCATGGCGCGGTCGTATACCGGCGGCCGGCGCTGACGCAGGCGCTGCTCGCGCTTGGCGCGCAGCTCCTCCTCGCTTTCGAAGCAGGGGTAGAGCCGGCCGACCTGCTTCAGCCGTGCCGCCGCCGCCTGATAGCGCTCCAGGCGCTCGGACTGGCGCACCATCTCGTCCCACTCGAGCCCAAGCCAGCGCAGGTCGTGCTGGATTCCGGACACGTGCTCCTCGCGCGAGCGTTCCGCGTCGGTGTCGTCGATGCGGAGCAGGAAGCCGGCGCCGTGCCGCCTGGCGTGCAGGGCGTTGGCCACCGCCTGACGGGCGTTGCCGACATGCAGCAGCCCGGTCGGGCTCGGCGCGAAACGAAGCTTCACTGCGGCACTATCCTAGTCGTCCTCTTCCTCGTCGCCGTCCGGAGCGTCCACCCAGCGCGGGTCGATCGAGCGCCAGTCGCGTTCGATCTCCGAACCGGGCTGCGACGCGAACACGTCGAGCTCATTCGCCGAGCGCCAGCCCTGCTCGCCGGCCTCGACCACGTCCGCGTCCTCGCCGAACGCGAACCAGGCGGCCAGCACCTCGCGGTCGGTGGCACCGGGCACGCGGCAGCGCTCGATGCTGTCGCGCACATAGGCACGGCAGAACGCGTTCGCCAGCGGCAGGGTGGCGAAACCGCCGACCTCCTCGACGACGTCGTCTTCCGAGGCGCCGGACAGGTCGATGATGCGCACGCGCCAGCCGCCCTCCGGCGCGAACAGCTCCTCGCTCACGGCGGGGTTTCCCCGGCCGCGCCCTGTTCGGCGATCCGGCGCAGCAGGAACTCGCGTCCCACCTTCACCCTGGGCACCCCGTCATAGGCGACGATGTCGGCGGTGGCGTAGGTCTCCCCCCAGCTGTCGGGAATAAAGGAGCCCGTGCCGACCACGTCGATCGGCGCTTCCGCGTCGGCCATCACCCGGCACTTGTCGACCCCGAAGCCGGAGGACGCGACGATCCGGACCCGGTCGAACCCGTTCCGGTCCAGCGCCTCGCGCATGTGCCAGATCGCCGCCGCCGACACGCCGGTGCCGACCAGGTGGCGCAGCTCGGCGTCGCTGCGGTAGCGACGGATGGCGCCCGGAGCCTGCCGCTCGATCACCGCGTAGCTCGACTGCGGGTCGAGGCCCTCGAGGAACCGGCCGCCATGGGTGTCGAGCCGCACGGCGATCCGGCCCGCCGCCGCCAGCTCGGGATAGCGGCGGCACACCGCCAGCCCGTCCGAAACCTCCAGGCCGAAATAGTCGGTCAGCACGGTGAGGTCGGCCTCGGGAAACGCCTCGTGGAACATCTCGGCCGCCGCCAGGGTCGAGCCGGCATAGCCGATCAGGGCGTGCGGCATGGTCCCCGCCCCGGCGGCGGCGCCATAGAAATGCGCGGTGGCATCGTTGGCGCAGCCGGTGAAGCCGAGCGCGCCCTCGCGCTGCGCCGCACGGCCGCCGACCGCCGCGGCATAGGCCATGGTCTCCTGCATGTCCCAGCCGGCGCAGTGCCGCGCGTCCATCGCCAGGAACCGCACCTTCGGCAAGGCAAGGCACATCTGGTAGGCGTTGTGGGCGGCGACGCAGGCCGCTCCCAGCTTCTGCAGCAGCAGCGTTTCCAGGTCGACCAGGCCTGCGAAGCTGCCGGACACGTAGAGCAGCGGCTCGCCCGCCCCCACCCAGTCGCCCTCGGCAAAGCGGGGCTCGCACTCCACGTCGAGCCCGCGCGCCTGCGCCACGGCGGAAAGCCAGCCCGTCATCAGGCCGCAGGCGGCGATCACCGGACGGCGCAGGAAAAAGGCATAGGTGACGCGCCGGTCGCCGAACCGCTCGACGATCGCCCTGGTGCGGTTGAAATAGCTATCGGTCCGGGCGACGATGTCCGCCTCGCCGACGGCGCTCGCGCCGGTCACCGGGCAACCGCCCGATGGCGCGTGGACAGCTCCTCCGCCACCAGGAACGCCATCTCCAGCGACTGCTCGGCGTTGAGCCGCGGGTCGCAGAAGGTCTCGTAGCGGTTGCCGAGGTCGGCCTCGGTCAGCTGGTGCGCGCCGCCGACGCATTCGGTCACGTCCTGGCCGGTCATCTCGACGTGGATGCCGCCGGGCCGGGCGCCCTCGGCCGCGAACACGTCGAAGAAGCCGCGCAGCTCGGACAGGATGGCGTCGAACGAGCGGGTCTTGACCCGGGACGCGGTGCTGATCGTGTTGCCGTGCATCGGGTCGCACAGCCACACCACCGTGCGGCCGGCCTTCCGCACCGCGCGCAGCAAGGGCGGCAGGTGCCGGCGCACCCCATCCGCGCCCATGCGGCTGATCAGGGTCAGCCGCCCCGGCTCGTTCCAGGGGTTGAGGAGGTCGGACAAACGAAGCAGGTCGTCGGTGGTGGTGGTGGGCCCCACCTTGAGCCCGACCGGATTGCGCACGCCGCGCAGGAACTCGACATGCGCGCCGTCGGGCTGGCGGGTGCGGTCGCCGATCCACAGGAAGTGCGCGGAACAATCGTACCAGTCGCCGGTGGTGGAATCGACCCGGGTCAGCGCCTGCTCGTAGGGCAGCAGCAGCGCCTCGTGGCTGGTGTAGAACTCGGTCTCGTCCACCTGCGACGCGTTGGCGCCGAGCCCGCAGGCGCCCATGAAGGCGAGCGTCTCGTCGATGCGCTGCGCCAGGTCCTGGTAGCGCGCCGCCAGCGGGCTGCGCTCGACGAAGCCCAGGTTCCAGCGATGCACCTGGTGCAGGTTGGCATAGCCGCCGCCGGCGAAGGCGCGGAGCAGGTTGAGGATGCCGGCGGACTGGAAGTAGCCGGTTTCCATGCGCGCCGGGTCGGGCAGGCGGGAACGCTCGGTGAACTCGGGCCCGTTGACGATGTCGCCACGATAGCAGGGCAAGCTCTCGTTGCCGATCGTTTCGGTGTCGGACGAGCGCGGCTTGGCGAACTGCCCGGCCATGCGGCCGAGCTTCACCACCGGCACCTTGGCGCCGAAGGTCAGCACCACCGCCATCTGCAGCAGCACGCGGAAGGTGTCGCGTATCACGTCGGCGGTGAACTCGCCGAAGCTTTCGGCGCAGGCGCCACCCTGCAGCACGAAGGCGCGACCCTCGGCCGCCAGCGCCAGCTGCTGCTTCAAGCGGCGCGCCTCGCCCGCGAACACCAGCGGCGGATAGGCATGCAGGCGAGCCTCGACCGCGTCCAGCGCCGCCTGGTCCGGATAGGATGGCGCCTGCCTGATCGGGCGGTCCCGCCAGCTCGACGGGGTCCAGACCGGCCCGGTCGGACCGGTGGCGGAAAGCACGGCGCTCATCTGGGTGTTCTTCCGGATCCTCGAAGCCGGGCGGTCCAGCCGCCCCGGACAGGGCGGCTCCGGCCAGCGGATGCCGTCCTTATCCTCCCAAACCGGTTTGAACGAAAGTGCGCGGCCATCGCCGTGCCTCCGGCGAGGAACCGCGGCATCGACGCGAGCCCGACACGAACAAGGCTCACGGCGTGCCGGAAGCGGCGTGCGGCCGGAGCGCCCCGACCCGGCATGGCCGGCTCCCTGCGGTGCCCTGCCCGGCATCGGAGATATTGATGATTACTTAACCGTAACTGTGACAGCCCTTCCTTCTGCCGATCGGGAAGCAGCGATCCCCTTCCTCGGCGGATGTGCAGATGGCAAGACCCGGGAACCACGCGCCGGAACAACGCAACCATTGCGCGCAGAGCCTGTCAGGCCGTCGGCCGACAGCAGCGCGAAACGGCAGTCGCCTGGCAAACAAATCAAGCCGGCTGTCCTTCCTTTAAAACGATTGAGACTGGACCTATTGCATTAATGATTTCTTGACCCGCTTCCCGGAACGGCCCGAGGACGGCGTCCGATCACGCACGCCTTCTCGACGGCGCGCGCACCGCAGGGTGGCGACGTTCCTGCTACGGGCAATTGTCGTCTCAACTATTGGAAAATCATCATCCTGGGAAAGTCGTATGGTTTTTGTTCCGGCGCAATATAAGATCGTTAAGCGAAACAAACTGTTTGTTAAGCGGTTGCGGGTCAAGTAGTGGGACATCCGCTTCAGAACTTGATCAGCAACGATCCACATCAGGAAATACTTATGGCCGACACGCTCGTTACGACGTCGATCAGCGGCGCGCAGTTTTCCGATGGCTCCACCTTGTCCGGGACCTGGACTGCCGACTACGACAGCTCCGGCAACCTGGTCGCCGTGACCAGCGCAACCTTCACCGTCACGGGAAGCGGCGGCACCACCACCTTCAACAGCATGGGCACGCTGCCCTACGCGACCTCGGCCAGCGGCTCGTCCTACGAGATCCATTCGCTGCACTCCAGCGGCGGGCAGTACAGCGCGCTCTATGTCGACTGGAAGACGATGACCCCCAGCTCGCTGTACGAGGGCACGCCATCGCTCTACACCTCCGTCCTCAACGGCGCCGACAGCAGCCCGACGACACCGCTGCGGCTGATCAACGACGGCAGCACCGGGACCGGCACGACGCCCGTCATCAGCGGCCTCGCGTCCAAGGAGACCGGCACCGACCAGGCGGCGACCACGCCGTTCGCCGCGGTCACCGTGTCGGATCCCGGCGCTGCCACCGTCAGCGCGACCATCACCCTCAGCCACAACGGCGTGTCCACCGATGCCGACGGCATCCTGAGCGGCACCGGCCTCAGCAAGACGTCCGGCCAGGCCGGCACCTACACCCTCACCGCGACCACGCCGGGCATGCTGTCCACGGAACTGGACGCGCTCAGGTTCACGCCGACCACGGGCCAGGTCGCCGTCGGGCAGAGCGTGTCCACCCTGATCGACCTGTCCATCAACGACAGCGACGGGTCCATGTCCGCGAGCACCACGCTCACCGTCACCGCGACCTGCTTCCTGCGCGGAACCATGATCGCCACGCCGGACGGCGAGACGGCGGTGGAAAGCCTGCGGCCCGGCGATCTGGTCGACGTGATCGAGAACGAAGCCCGCGTGTCCAGGCCGATCGCCTGGGTCGGCGGCCGCAGCATGGACGCGGCCTTGTTCGGCAACCGCGCGGAAGCGTATCCGGTCCGCATACGCAGGCACGCCATGGCCGACAACGTTCCGCACCGCGACCTGCTCGTCACGCCCGAGCACTGCATCCTGGCCGAAGGCAGCCTGGTCCCGGCCCGCATGCTGGTGAACAACAGCTCCGTGATCATCGACCGCTCGATCCCCGCCTTCGACTTCTTCCACATCGAGCTCGACCGGCACAGCATCCTTCTCGCCGAGGGCCTCGCCGCGGAAAGCTATCTCGACACCGGCAATCGCGACCTGTTCGGCGACAGCGCCGGCGGCGTCCGCGCCAGGGCCGACGTGGCCATGGCCGCGCCGCTCGTTGTCGCGCGGGAAACGGTGGAGCCGATCTGGACCCGCCTCGCCGAGCGCGCCCGCCTGCTGGGCCTGCCCTGCGGCGACGGCCCGCTCCCCGTGACCGACCAGCCGAACCTGCGCCTGCTGCTCGACGACGGAAGCGAGCTTGCCGCCTGCTGGCACAACGACCAGCGCCACATGTTCCACATCCCGCGCAACGCCCGCGCGGTGCGCCTGCTGTCGCGCGCCGCGGTGCCGTCCGAGATCGTCGGCCCGTTCGTCGACGACCGCCGCACCCTGGGCGTCGCCGTCAGCCAGCTGGTGCTGTGGAACGGGCTGCAGGACGTGTCGATCCAGGTCGGCGGGCCCGGGCTCGGCGGCTGGCACGCCGAGGAGGCGACCCATCGCTGGACCGACGGACGGGCCGAGCTCGACCTGCCGGAAGCCGGGCCGGACACCTTTCTCGACGTCCACCTCGCGGCCACCGGCCTTTACGCCGACCCGGTCGCCTGATCCGG
>CAXTCK010000035.1:16301-23209 GCA_964242425.1 uncultured Acetobacteraceae bacterium
CCGGTCGCCTGATCCGGGGCCGGCTCAAGGCCGGCGGGCATAGAACCGGTAGGTGGCCTGGTAGGGAACCAGCGCCACCTGCCCCGCCGCGCAGGCCGCGTCGGGAGGGCTGCCGCCGCTGGTCTCGAGGCGCTGTATGAAGCTCGTGCGCGAGAACAGCCCGGATGGGCGTCGTCCGCCGCTGGTGGCGACCGCCTTGAGCAGCAGGCAGGCGATCGAGCCCTTGTTCGGGCAGGCCGGATCGCTCCCGGCGGCCACGCTTGCCGATTTCGCACCCCAGACCGTGCTCCCGTCGACCGGGCTGCGCCAGCTCGGGCAGTACTGCCGGGAGCCGGCCGCAGCCTCGATGCAGCCTGGCAAGGGCGCCGGTGCCGTGCCCGGCACCACGGCCAGCACGTGCTGGGCCAGATCCGGAGGCCCGCCCGCCACCGACGCGGACAGCACCGCCTGCGGACCGAGCAGGCGCCAGGCCGCCGGAGCGGCGCCGGCTGCGGGCAGGCAGACGTAGTTCTGGGTTCCCGTCGCCCGCGCCGACAGGAACGGGAGGTTCCCGGACGGGGGCGCCAGCACGCCGGGGATCGATGCCGGCGATGGGGCGGCGCCTGCCGGCAGCAGCACCGTGACGCCGGTTGCGGCGAAACCGCACAGGACGGCGAACCGCTTCAACAGCATGAGCCACATCCGTCCATGATCCTGGCCTTGTCCTGCCGCAAAAGCACCGGTCCCGGCAACGCCCGCGATGCTGAAGCGCTTGACGGATGCGCCCGCCGGAACGACGGCCGTGGCATCGCGGAGCTCATCCATCCATGACGGGCCATCGGCACACCCTGCACGCGCACCGGCATCACCACGGCTGGAACCGCGACAACCCGCCCGCACTGCGCGTCGCCCCCGGCGACAGCGTGCTGTTCGAAACGGTGGACAGCTCGGGCGGGCAGTTGTCGCCGCACAGCACCCTGGACGACCTGCGCACGCTGGATTTCGGACGGGTCAATCCCGTCACCGGCCCGGTGCATGTCGACGGCGCCGAGCCGGGCGACGCGCTTCTGGTGCGGATCGAGCATTTCGGACCGTCCGGCTGGGGCTGGACCGCGAACATCCCCGGCTTCGGCCTGCTCGCCGACCAGTTCCCGGATCCGGCGCTGCACCTGTGGCAGTACGATCCCGGCACGCTGGCGCCGGCCGCCTTCGGCTCGATCGCCCGCGTGCCGCTGAAGCCGTTCGCCGGCACCATCGGCGTGGCGCCGGCCGAGCCTGGCCCGCACAGCATCGTCCCGCCGCGCCGGGTGGGCGGCAACCTCGACATGCGCGACCTCGGCGCCGGCACCACCCTGCTGCTGCCGGTGGAGGTGGCGGGCGCCTTGTTCTCGATCGGCGACACGCACGCGGCCCAGGGCGACGGCGAGGTGTGCGGCACCGCGATCGAAAGCCCGATGACGGTGGCGCTGCGGTTCGAGCTGCTGAAGGGAGCGGCCCCCCGGTTCCCGCGCTACGAGCTGCCCGGCCCGGTGACGCGGCATCTCGACGGGCACGGCTACGACGTTTCCACCGGCATCGGCCCCGACCTGCAGGCCTGCGCGCGCGACGCGGTGTCGGAAATGATCGACCTGCTGACCGCGCGGCACGGCATGAGCCCGGTGGAGGCCTACATGCTGGCCAGCGTCGCCGCCGACCTGCGCATCTCGGAGATCGTCGACGTGCCGAACATGGTGGTGTCGCTGTTCATGCCGCGGATACTGTTCGCCTGAAACGGCGGGGGCGTCACCGCTTGGCGTCGAACCAGCGGTGGAACCAGGCGACCGTGCGCCGGCGCAGGTCGTCGCGGTCGGCCTCGCGGCGCAGCGCGTGCCCTTCGCCGGCATACACCACGAAGTCGGTCGGCACGTTCAGCGCCTTCATCGCGGTGTAGTACTCCAGGCTTTGCGGCATCGGGCACTCGGCGTCGCGCTCGCCCACCGCGATCAGCACCGGGGTGGACACGCCGCGCATGTGGGTGATCGGCGAGGCGCGCAGGTAGGGCTGGGGGTTGTCGTACACCGAGCCGCCGAAGTTGACCTCGTCCGAGCCCGCCTGCGGCGCCTCGCCCTCGATCGACAGCCAGTCCGACACCCCCGCATCGGCGACGCCGGCGCGAAAGCGGTGCGTCTGGGTCACCGCCCACATGGTCATGTAGCCGCCATAGGAGCCGCCGGTGATGCCAAGCCGCGCGTCGTCGACCGGCGCCGCCCGCTCGGCCGCGTCGACCCCGGACAGCACGTCGCGCCAGTCGCCGCCGCCAAGGTCGCCGATGCTGGCGGCCGCGAACGCTTCGCCCTGCCCGAAGGAGCCGCGATAGTTCGGCTCGAACACGTCCCAGCCCTGCGCCAGCAGCGCCCGCACCTCGCCCTGCCCGGACGGAAACACCGGCATCGCCGCCGCTTCCGGCCCGCCATGCACCAGCACCACCATCGGCCGCCGCGTCCCGGCCGGTCCCGCCGGCTGCAGCAGCCAGCCCTGCACGTCGACGCCGTCGTCGCGCCAGCCGACCGAGCGGGCGGAGAAGGGTGCGGGGGCGCCGGCGTTGGCATGGGTGATCGCGTGCCAATGGTTGATCGGCCCGGCGACGATCTCGGGTGCCTCGGTGAAGCTTTCCGCGACCGCGGCCACGCCATGCCGGCTGCACGACACCGACAGGTTCTGCCGTTCCGACGACAGCATGCCGTGCCCGGACCAGGACGGGGCGCCGGCACTCCCGTCCAGCCTGCTGATCGACACCGTGTCCCCGGCCAGGGTCACGCCGGTCAGCCCGTCGCCGCAGCGCCAGTCGATCGCGGTGACGGTGGCGTGCGATCCCGCGGTCAGGTCGCGTGGTGCCGCGCCGGCATCGCCGCCGAGCGGCAGCAGAAAGGCGTCGCCGCCGGTGGAGCCGAAATCGCTCATCCAGCCGCCGATGAAGGCCACGCTGCGCCCGTCCGGCGACACCACAGGGTTGGCCAGCTGCTCGCGCGGACCGGGCGTGAACAACGTTCGCGTCCTGCCGTCCGGGTCGAACGCGTACAGCTTGCCGATCCACCAGTTGTCGTCGCCGTCGCCATGCGCCGCGGTGCCGACGAAGCCGTTATCGGGGCGCCAGTCGAACTCGTACACGTAGAGGTCCGCCGGCGACACGAAGCGCAGCGCCTGCCCGTCCAGCACGGCGACGCGCTGCTCGTCGATTGCCGTGCCGATCTCCCCCTGCAGCGGCGCCGCCGCCTCGGTGCGGCCGACGCGCTTGTGCGCGCTCTGCGTCGCCAGCACGGCGAGCCGGTCGTTCGGGCCGTAGCGCAGGCCCACCAGCGGCCCGTCGAACCCCAGCAGCCGGCGCGGGGTACCACCGGCGGCATCGACCACCTCGATGTCGGTGGTGCCGTCGGCGGCGTGGTCGAGCAGGAAGCCGAGACGGGTGCCGTCGCCATTCCAGGTGAGGGACGCGATGCGGCAGTCCGGGCCTGGCTGGCAGGGGAGCGCCACGGTTTCGGTCCCGCCGCGCAGGTCGCGGATCAGCAGCGACTGCGGCGGGGCGGTGTCGGAGTCGACGTCGTCGTTCTCGATCGACGCGACGCGCTGCCCGTCCGGCGAGATGGCGACGCTGTCGAACTGGTGCAGCGCAGGGGCTGCCAGCGCCGCGACCGGACAGGCGAGAACGGCGAGCAGAACGAACGGGCGCATTGAGGATCCTGGCAGGGAGGCGGCGGACCGGGATGCCACGCGCGACCGCCGCCGTGAAGGGCGCAGGGCGCGGCCGGACCGATCGGTTGGCCCCCGATCAGTTGGCCCCCGATCAGTTGGCGCCCGATCAGTTCTGGCCAGCCTGGCCTCGTCCGTAGAGCAGCAGCATCACGAAGATCACCGCGCCGTAGATGATCTGGCGGCCGGCATCGGGCATCTGCATCACCGCCAGCATGCTTTGCAGCAGCACGATCAGGACCGTGCCGATCACCGTGCCGACATAGGAGCCGCGGCCGCCGACGATGCTGGTGCCGCCCAGCACCACGGCGGCGATCGCCGGCAGCAGGTAGGTGTCGCCCATGCCCTGGAACGCCTTGCCGGCATAGCCGGTGAGCAGCAGGCCGGCGAGCGCGCTGGCGCTGCCGGCCAGGGTGAAGCTCAGGCACACCACGCGGCGAACCTTCATGCCGGACAGGAAGGCGGCGCGCTCGCGGTTGCCGATCGCGTACACGGTGCGGCCGAACGGGGTCGTGCGCAGCAGCACGGCGGCGAACGCGCCGACCGCGGCCCAGACCAGGATCGCGTTCGGGATGCCTGGCAGCAGCTGCCCGCCCGACATCCAGCGCACGATCGGGGCTGCCGACGAGGGGGGTGCCGAGCCGCCGGTGTAGAGCACCATCAGCCCCTGAAGCACCGCGTTGACGCCAAGGGTGAAGATCATCGACGGGATGCGCAGCACCGTGACGCCGAGCCCGTTCACCAGCCCGATCAGGGCGCCCACCGCCAGCGCGATCGGGATGGAGGCGATCCCGCCCAGCGTGCCGCCGGCGAGGCCGGTGGCCAGCATGGCGCCCGTCGTGAGCGTCCACGGCACCGACAGGTCGATGTGGCCGAGCAGGATCACCAGCATCGCGCCCGTGGCGACGATCCCCAGGAACGAGGCCACCTGCAGCTGCTGCACCAGGTAGTGCGGCGACAGGAAGGCGCTGTTGTACAGCGAGCCGCCGAACAGGATGGCGACGATGCAGGCGCCTGCGACCACAAGCGGCGGGTCGAGCCGACGCAGCCGCCCCCGCAGGCCCGGGTGCCGCGCCGCCGCCGGCCCGGCAGCACTCACCGGTAGGTTTCCAGGCGGTTGCGTATGCGCAGCATCGGCAGCGCGCCGAGGCTGACCGCGAGCAGCAGGATCAGGCCCTGGAACAAGGGCTGCCACAACGGCGACGCCTTGAGCACGAACAGGAGGTCGCCGATGGTGCGCAGGATGAAGGCGCCCAGCACAGAGCCCACCACGCCGCCCACGCCGCCGAACAAGGAGGTGCCGCCGATCACCACCGCGGCGATGCTGTTCAGGGTGAGGTCGCCCGCCTGGATCGCGCTGGCCTGCGCCGACTCCGCGATCAGCGTCAGAAGCAGTCCGGCGAGACCGGACAGGAAGCCGGCGCCGACATAGGCGGCGAGCTTGGCCGGCGCCACCTTCACCCCGGACATGTAGGCCGAGGTTTCCGCGGAACCGATCGCATAGATGCCGCGGCCGGTTGTTGTGCGTCGGAACGGCAGCCACAGCAGCGCGAGCACCGCCGCCAGCAGGATCAGGCTCGCCGGGACGCCGAGCCAAGCGCCGGTGAGGGCGCTGGCGAAGTCGTCGTCCACCTCGCCGCCCGGGCTCGGCCGCAGCAGCAGCGACACGCCGTAGAACATGGTGCTGGTGGCGAGCGTGGCGATGATCGGCTGCAGCCGGCCGACCACCACGGCGAGCCCGTTGAACGCCCCCGCGGCGATGCCGCCGCCGAGCACCCCGGCCACGCCGAGTGCTATCTGCGGCCCGGTGCCGCTGACCAGCGTGGACGCCAGGCAGTTGCACAGCACCACCATCGCGCCCACCGACAGGTCGATGCCGCCGGTCAGCACGGGCAGCGTCTGCGCCGCCGCGATCAGCGCCAGCAGCACGCCCTTGTTGGACGCGGTCACCAGGACGTCGGTGCGTATGCCGTTCGGCTGCAGCAGGAGGTAGAGCCCGAACATGGCGGCGAAGATCAGCCCCGCCAGGAGCGGCAGCGCGTTGTGCCGCAGGAACAGGCGGGACGGCGACCGGTTCACGCCGCCTGCTCCCGGTCCGCGCCGATGTCGAGCGCGCCGGCGACGATCGCCTCCTCCGTGATGGCGTCGCCTTCCAGCAGCCGGTTGATGCGGCCGGCGTAGAAGATCGCCACCCGGTCGCACAGGCCGACCAGCTCGTCGTAGTCGGTGGTGTGGAGCAGCACCGTGGTGCCGGAGGCGGCCAGCTCGCGCAGCAGCCGGTAGATCTCCTGCTTGGTGCCGACGTCGATGCCGCGCGTCGGGTCGCACAGCAGCAGCACGCGGGGTGCGGTCAGCAGCCACTTGCCGATCGCAACCTTCTGCTGGTTGCCGCCGGACAGGGTGCCGACCGGCAGGTCCAGCACCGCCTTGATCTGCATGCGGCGCACGATCTCCTCTACCGCGCGCCGTTCGTGAACACCGTTCAGGAACGGACCGCGGCACCAGCTGCGGAGCGTGGCGGCGGACAGGTTCTCCGCCACCGTCATCGGCAGCATCAGCCCTTCGGTCTTGCGGTCCTCCGGGATCAGCGCCAGCCGGGCCGGCTCCGCCATCGCGTCCGACGGGCCGCGGAAGGCGACGGGCGCACCGTCGACGCGTATCTCGCCACCCAGGCCGGACAGGCAGCCGAACAGCGCCAGCAGGAACTCGCGCTGCCCCTGCCCGTCCAGCCCGCCGAGGCCGACGATCTCGCCCGATGCCAACGACAGCGACACCCCGCGCAGCCGGTCCTCCCAGGTGAGCCCACGCGCTTCCAGCACCGGCACCGGCGCCGACGTTGGCGCCGATACGGGCGCCTCGGCCGGAGCGGCCGGACGCGGCGGGAACATCTGCGACAGCTCGCGTCCGATCATCATGCGCACGATCTCGTTCTCGCTGCGGGCGCCGTGCGCAAAGGTGTCGACGTGGCGGCCGTTGGCATACACCGAGCAGATGTCGGCGAGCTTTCGGATCTCGTGCATCCGGTGCGAGATGTAGAGGATCGACATGCCCTCGTCCCGCAGCCGGTGCAGCAGCACCACGACGCGCTCGACGTCGTCGGCGGTCAGCGCGGAGGTGGCCTCGTCCAGGATCAGCAGGCGCGGGCGCTGGCCGAGCGCCTTGGCGATCTCGACCATCTGCCGGCGCGACAGCGGCAGGTCGCG
>CAXTCK010000036.1:0-15319 GCA_964242425.1 uncultured Acetobacteraceae bacterium
CGACGAGATGCCCCATACGCTGGCCAGCCAGCCCTGGATCCGCCCCCGCTCCTCGGCCGAGTAAAGGTCGCCGACCACGGTGAGCGAGACCGGCTGGATGGCACCGGCCCCCACGCCCTGCAGCAGGCGGAACACGATCAGCGACGACATGGACCAGGCGAAGCCGCACAGCGTCGAGCCGAGAAGGAACACTGCGATCCCGACCAGCAGCACCGGCTTCCGGCCGTAGAGATCGGCGAGCTTGCCGAACACCACCGTGGTGGCGGTCTGGGTCAGCAGGAAGGAGGAGAACACCCAGGCGTAAAGGTGAAGGTCGCCAAGCTGGCCCGCGATCTGCGGCATGGCCGTCGAGACGATGGTGGCCTCGATCGCGATCATGAACATGGCGGCGATGACGGAGGCCAGGACCAGCGGGCGGCGGAGGGACGGGGATGCAGACATGGCGCCTAGCTAGACCGTACCCGCCGGACGAGCCAGATCGCCGTCCGGCCGATGCCGCCGCTGGCGCCGGTGATCACCTTGCCGGTGACGCAGGGTGCTCACTCACCAGGCCACCACGCTGTCGTCGTCGAAGAAGCCGCCGTTCGGTCCATCGTCGGGCAGGGTGGCCACCGTGACCGCGTTCAGCCCGGACTTGGGAACTGTTGTAGCCAAAAAGGTTCACGTGAGCCATCGGCGCGTCGAAGTCCGACGCCCAGGCGAGCGAGCCCAGGCTGCTGCTGATCATCGCGATGCGCGGGGTTCCGGATGCGCTGAAGAGCGGCAGGACATCCGGATACCTGACTCTCCAACCGGGACGGCGTGGGAAGTCAGGCAGCTTGCCGACATGGACGTATCGTTCCCGTTGCTCGGCGCCCGCGCCATCGCTTTGGGGCACGGGCGGCATATTCTGGCGGCCATGCCGGTCCTTGTGCTCGCCGACCACCTGCTGCGGCACCGCGCGCGGAATCCCACGCGCCAGGGCAGTCGGTGCTGCCCGTATCGTGAACGGCGTTCACCTCAGCTGGAACCAGTGCAGTGCCTTGTCGCGCTCGAACTCGGCCATGGCACCCGGGCCGAGGGTCGCCGCCGTGCCGGGCGGCAGGGTGCCGATGCGGTCGTCGTTGTTGTTCGGCCAGACCGCCAGGGCGCCGGCACCGTCGTTGAACACCGTGACGGGCTCGCCCACTGGGTAGTCGGGTAGTGCTGCGCCGGCGCCGTTCGGCACCGCGGTGAAGGTGTCGACGTCGGCGTAGATCGGGTAGGCGGTGGCGCGGCCGTGCCCGGTCGCGGCAAGGCCGCCGAGCGCATAGCGGGAGGAGGCGTAGCGCAGCAGGCCGAAATCGGACTGCGCGATGACGGAGCCCCAGATGAAGTTCCAGCCGTCCGAGGCCGGATGGTTGATGCCGTTCCCGCCGGTGGCGGGCGAACCGGACGCGGTGGTGCCGGTGCGCGTGTCCGACGGGATCGGGCCGTAGACCTCGCGCTCGTCCAGGACCGGCGCATAGTGCCGCGCCACGCCCTTGACGAACTTCGTGACCACGACCGCCTGGCCGGGATTTCCATCGTCGACGTAGATGTGCGGGGTGAACGGTGCGGTCGGCTTGATGACGGTTCTCTGCACGACGCTGCCGTTCACCACGATTGTCAGGAAGTCCTGCTTCACCGCGATCTCGACCGCGAGGTCGCGGCCGGTGGCGGGAACCAGGACCGGGCCGAACTTCACGGTGCTGCCGGCGGAATAGTTGACGTAGACGCCGTTCTGCTTGTTCGGCGTCACGTAGACGACCGGGTCGTTGTAGCGGCCGCCGTCGAACGAGCCGATGGTGAAGAAGATCCCCCTGGGCACGGCGAGCGCGCCGGGAAAGGTTGCGGCGAGGTCGAGGTCGCCGTCGGTTTCCGGAAGTGCCAAGCTGGCGGACGGGGTGATCGTGGCTGAGCGCGTTGCGAGCTGCGCGGATGCGTCCACGCTCGTCTGGTCGCCGTAGTCCCTGCCCAGGTAGGCCATCTGGAAGAACCGGCCGACGTCGATCAGGCCGATGGAGCTGGGGTAGCCGGCGGGAACGGTGGTGAAGCCGGCCGAGCCGAGCGCCGTCATGGCGCGCAGGAGCGACGGCACGGCGATGAAGCCGTCCTGGTCCGCGGGACGATCGTCGACCGCCGGGTTGGCGACGCCGCTGGTCATCCAGACCACGCCGGGCGTGCCGTTTGCCTGCGTGGCGGCGATCGTCGCCTTCACTAGGTCCGGCCCGACGTTCCAGCCGTCGTTGACCCCCCAGTTCAGGATCACGATGTCGCAGGGCGTGCGCAGGCCGACATACTGGTACCACTTGCGCGACCCGTCGGCATACCAGGTGGCGCCGGCGGCGACGGCCCGGTCGTGGGCGCTCGTGTCGGTGAACTGCCCCATGGTGGTGCCGGGAACGGCGAAGTTCTGGAACGCGAAGCGCACGCCGGGATTCTGGTCCTGCATGGCGCGCATCAGCGAGTACCACAGGCCATCGGTGAGGTGCACGCCGTTCGGGGTGCCGACCGTTCCGGTGCTGGACGTGCTGTCGCCGGCGATGCAGACCTGCACCGTCTGGCCTGCCTTGGCCTTGGCGATCGCCTGTCGGAGCTGGAGCGGCGGGACCACGCCGTTTGGCGGCAGGCTTGGCGTCGGCAGGCTTGGCGTCGGCAGCACCGGAGCGGGCGGCTGTGCTGCCAGCGCGGGACAGGCCGGCAAGGCGGCAACGAGCGCTGCGGACAGGACGCGACCGATCACCATCCGGCCTGCAGGAGGCGGGCCTGCGCCATGGTCGTTACAAGGTCGTTATATAGTATAGTCGGCAACGATAATCGTTGCGTCCGCCTTCTGCATGAGGGAAGTGGACAGGCCGCAGTTCGGAATGATCCGGCCTGCGAAGGAAGCTCGATACTGTCACGCGATCCGCCATTGCTTCGCATGGCCTCAAGCGACACGCATGCAAGCCGGCTGTCAACAGGCGGACCCGCTCCACAGGAACGGTGCTGCCCGGCATGTCATCGCTGTCGTTAGGACGGGATTAACGTGTCGTCTCCACCTTGTGCGTGCTTTGGAAGCGGGAGAACATCGTGAGAATCGACGGCTGCATAGAGTTCGCCTCGGCTTCCGGTGTTCTCGGCGGATGGGTCCGCTGCGAGGACCCCGACGTGGTGGCCGAGCTCACCCTGGTCGCGGACGACATGGTCGTCACGCAGACCCGTCCGAACCGGCATCGCGACGATTTCGGCGGCATGTTCGGCTTCTGGATCGAGACGCCGGAGCGGCTGGACCTGTTCGACCTGATCTCGGGGCGGCTGAAGCTGCTCGCCTCGGCTCCGGGCACGGACACGCCCATGCTCATCGGTCCGCTCGATCGCGTACGGGAGCAGGCCATCGAGGATCTGGTGGAGTTCAAGCTGTCCCTGATCGAGGGAACGGATCTCGACCGGCTCATGCGCGCGCTGAAGGACGAGACGGCGGACCGGGCAGTGCGCCTGGGCGAGCGGCACGTCGCCAACCGGCGCAAGCGGGACGAGCTGTCGCAGATGCTCGACGGGCTTCCACCGTCGGCGGCGCTCCCGGCCAGGAACACGTCGTCGCCCGTGGAGGTTCCGGTCGGCCACCTGTCGCTGGACGGTACCGCCGTGGTCGGAGAACGGGGCTTCCTGTTCCTCGTCGGCGGCAGCAACTCGGTTCTCAGCCAGTACCTGGCCGATCCGGAGCACCCGACCCTTGTCGAGGCCGCGACCGGATGGCTGGACCTGATCTCCGCGCGCAGCGTGCTGTGCCAGGCGCTCGGGACCCGCTATCTCCAGCTCGTGGTTCCGGAAAAGCTCGGCGTGCTGGGCGAGCTTCTTCCCTGGGCCTTCCCGGCAACCTCGCCGCTCCTGCACCGGATCGAGACCACGGTCACGCACGCGCCGCAACTGGCGCAAGCCTACGTATCCGGCCGAGCGGTGCTGGACGCGCTCGATCCCGAAACGCGGTGCGAAACCTTCCTGCGGACGGACTCGCACCTGTCTTACGGCGGCATTGCCCGGGTTCTGCGCGCGACGCTGGAGGCGATGGGGCTTCCCGTCCCCGAACAGCCGAATTCGTGGAAGCAGGTCGCCGCGAGCGGGGACCTCGCGGAGCGGTTCTTCGGCGTGCCGCTGTTCGAAACGATCCGGCTACCGTCGGACGCTTTCTGCGACGCGTTCTCGGTCGGGCTGGAGCTGACCGAGGCCCTTACTCCGCCCACCGGCCATATCGGCACCCGCTTCGTGTGGAGGAACGCGAACGCGGCGATCCCGATGAAGGTGGTCGCGTTCGGCAACTCCTATTTCGAGCGCGGCGGCGACCCGGGCGGCCTGAGCTGGTGGTTCGCGCGGATCTTCGCCGAGTTCCACTTCGTCTGGGACCCGAGGATGGACGCGGACTACATCGCGGCGGAGAAGCCGGATTGGGTCATCTGCCAGACGGTGGAGCGGTTCCTGCCGTTGGTTCCTGAGCGCTGAACCGCCCGAACCGCTGAACCACCCGACCGGCAGCGCTCAGGACGCGCTTGCGCGAGGGCTCAGGACGCGCGCTTGCGCGAAGAATGCAGCCTTGGCGCGGGCCGCTTGCGGTCCGCGGGTGCGCCGGTGGCGGCGCGGCGCATCGGCGGCCCGTTGGACGGCGACGCGGGGCCGGCATGGATGCGCGAACCCTGCCCGGGCGACGGCGCCTCGGCCCGCACGATACGCACCTCGTCGTCGTCGGCTGCCGACACGGCCTCGGTGAAGCGCGCCGCCATGGCGGGGCTGATCTCGAACCGGGTCTCCGTGTCCCCGATCCGGATCAGGCCGATGTCGCGCTTGGTCACGGCACCCAGGCGGCAGATCAGCGGCACCAGCCATTTCGGGTCGGCCTTGTCCTGTCGGCCGATCGGCATGCCGAACCAGATCCCCGGTCCGCTGGCGTGGTCTTCTGCGGATCTCGGCGCGCGCGGCGCCCGCTCGTTACGCTCCTCGTGGCTGCTGCGCCGCTCGGGGCCGGGCTGAACAGCCCGGATCTCCTCCGGGTCGGGCAGGCGGGCGCGATACAGCCGCACCAGGGCGGCGGCGATGTCCTCGGGCGTGCGGCCGCCGGCCAGCAGCGACTGCGCCAGCGCCTGGTCCTCCGGCGTCGGCTCCTCGAGCAGGATCGGGTCGGCCAGCAGGCGCTCGCCGTCGCGGCCGCGTATCTCGTCGGCGGTGGGCGCGCCGCTCCAGTGCGCCTGCACCCGGGCACCCAGCAGCAGCTGCTCCGCCTTGCGCCGCCGCATCACCGGCACCACCAGCACGCAGGTGCCCTTGCGCCCAGCGCGTCCGGTGCGGCCGGAGCGGTGCAGCAGGGTGGCGCTGTCGGTGGGCAGGGCGGCGTGGATCACCAGGCCCAGGTCGGGCAGGTCGATGCCGCGCGCGGCCACGTCGGTGGCAACGCAGACGCGGGCGCCGCCCGAGCGCAGCGCGTCAAGCGCCCGGGTGCGCTCGGCTTGGCTGAGCTCGCCGGACAGCGCCACGGACGCGAAGCCGCGCTCCAGCAGGCTGCCGTGCATGTGCCGCACCATCTCGCGCGTGGAACAGAACACCATCGCGGTGGGGCTTTCGAACCAGCGCAAAACGTTGACCACCGCGTGCTCGGCCTCGTGCGGGGCGGCCAGGACGGCGCGGTACTCGATGTCGGCGTGCTGACGGGTGCCGGACTGGGTGTCGATGCGCAGCGCGTCGCGCTGGTACTTGCGCGCCAGGCCCGCGATCTCGCGGGCGATGGTGGCTGAGAACAGCAGGGTGCGGCGCTCCGCCGGCATGGTGTCCAGGATCTGGTCGAGCTCGTCCTTGAAGCCGAGGTCGAGCATCTCGTCGGCCTCGTCGAGCACCACGACGCGTATCGCCGACGTGTCGAGGCGGCCGCGCGACAGGTGGTCGCACAGGCGGCCGGGGGTGCCGACCACGACGTGGCAGCCGCCTTCCAGCGCGCGCGCCTCGCGCCGGACGTCCATGCCGCCGATGCAGGCGACGATTCGGGCGCCGGCCTCGGCGTAGAGCCAGGACAGCTCCTTGTGCACCTGCACCGCGAGCTCGCGTGTGGGCGCGATCACCAGCGCCAGGGGGATAGTGGCGCGGCCGAAGCGCTCGGCCTCGCCGAGCAGGCTGGGTGCGGCGGCGAGGCCGTAGGCGACGGTCTTGCCGGACCCGGTCTGCGCCGACACCAGCAGGTCCCGTCCGTCGGTGTCCGGCTGCAGCACCGCGAGCTGGACCGGGGTCGGCTCCTCATAGCCGCGTGCGGCGAGCGCCCGGGCGAGGGAAGGGTGGGTGGCGGGAAAGGGCATGGGAACCGTCCATCGGCGCGCGCGGCCGGCCGCCCGGCTGCCGACGCTGCGCGCGACGGGCCGGGACGGGCGGATGCGATCGGTGTTGATGACGCGCACATAGGAGGCCACGCCGGCAAAAGCCAGGAAAACCGCGTCGTGGCCTTATTCTGCGCGGGAGCGACCGGGCCCGGAGGCGGCCGGCTAGACCCCGTCGGCGGCGATCCATTGGTCGATCGCCTGTTGCGCGGTGTGCACCGCGACCTTGAACGAGCCACGCAGCCCTTCGCTGCGCGCGGTGCCGCGGGCGGCGCCGGCTTCCGGACCATCCTCGGGAAAGATCGTCCAGTGGCGGCCGCGGTCGTTCTCCGGGCCAACCACGTAGCGGCAGCCGCGATAGGTAAGGTCCTGCTGCATGGTCGTGCTTCCTGCGGTCCGGAACGGGAACGCGTTCGGCCGGTCCTCGTTCGCGGCCGTCTCAACGAGAGGAACTCCGGTCGAATACGAACCATGTCAAGGCGTAGGTGCGGCCGCCGACGCGTGTGGTGTGCAGCGGCAGGGCGCCGATGCACAAGACCTTTGCGGCGATCAGCGTCGCCAAGCCCGTTCGCGACACCCCTTCAATCCACGCCGATGTCGGAACGGCATGCCGCAGCAGGACGACGCTCACTCGTCGTGCATCGGGCGCAGCAACGCCCGGCTCGCCGCATCGTCGGCGAGCGAGGGATGGTAGCCCGGCCGGAGCGTCAGGTGGTTGGCCTGCTCGAAGCTGTAGCCCAGCGCCAGCAGCTTCGCTTCCGACCAGGCCGGGCCGATGAAGGACAAGCCCACCGGCAGGCCGGACACCAGCGCCATCGGCACGGTCAGGTGCGGATAGCCCGCCACCGCCGGCAGGGTGCCGGCGCTGCCCATGTCGTGGTCGCCGTCGATCGTGTCGATCAGCCAGGCTGGAGCGCCGGTCGGCGCCACCAGGGCGTCGAGGTGGTCGGTCGCCAGCAGCCGGTCGATGCCGTCCGGGCCGGCGCGGCGGTGGGCGTTGTCGCGCGCGGCGAGGTAGGCCGGGTCGTCGAGCCCTTTGGTCGCCTCCGCCTTCAGGAACAGCTCCTGGCCGAACAGGCCAAGCTCGCGGTCGCGATGCGCCTGGTTGAAGGCGATCAGCGCCGACAGGGTGGCCGGCTGGTTCGGGACCGGGGTGCCGGCAAGGTAGGCGTTCAGCCCGGCCTTGAGCTCGGTGAGCAGCACGAACTGCTCGTCGTTGCCGATGGCGTCGAGGTCGGGAAAGCTCGGGATCTCCACCAGGGTGGCGCCGGCTCGCCGCAGCACGGCGAGGGCAGCATCGAACGCCTGGTCCAGTTCGGGATGATAGCCGGCGGCGAAGCGCATCACCCCGATGCGGCGGCCCTTGAGCGCGCCGGCGTCCAGGGCGGCCATGTAGTCGGTGCGGTGCTGGTCCGCATCCCGCGTCGCCGGGTCGGACGGATCGCTGCCGGCGATCACGTCGAGCAGCCGGGCGGTGTCGGCGACCGTGCGGGTCATCGGGCCCGCGGTGTCCTGCGTCGCGGAAATCGGGATGATGTGGGTGCGCGGGATCAGCCCGACCGTGGGCTTCAGCCCGACCAGGCCGCTGATGGAGGCGGGGCAGGTGACCGAGCCGTCGGTCTCGGTGCCGATCGCCGCCGCCGCCAGGGACGCCGACATCGCGACGCCGCTGCCCGAGGAGGAGCCGCAGGCCGAACGGTCCAGCGAAAAAGCGTTGCGCGTCAGGCCGCCGACGCCGCTCCAGCCGCTGACCGAGCGCGAGCCGCGCATGTTGGCCCATTCCGACAGGTTGGTCTTGCCCAGGATCACCGCCCCCGCCGCGCGCAGGCGCGACACCAGCGGCGAGTCCCGGCCGGTGACGTTGCCGGCGAGCGCCAGCGACCCGGCGGTGGTCGGCATCCGGTCCCTGGTCTCGATGTTGTCCTTGACCAGCACCGGGACGCCGTCGAGCGGCAGCGGATGGCCGCCGGCGCGTCGCCGGTCGCTGGCTTGCGCCTCGGCGAGCGCGTCCGGGTTCAGCGCCACCACCGCGTGCAGCGACGGGCCGGCGTGGTCGATCGACGCGATCCGTGCGGTGTAGGCGCGGACCAGTTCGGTCGCGGTGACGCGGCCGGCGGACAGGTCGGCCTCCACCTCGCTCATGCTCCGTCCCTCGACGGCGTAGGGCGGGACGGGTTGGTGCGGCCGGTCGGCGGACATGGCGAGGTTTCCCCACGAAACGCTGCACAGCAGCGCTGCCGCGATGCGGCGTGGCCGAATGGAGTGCATGGAAGGAACGGCGGAAACGCGGTGTGGCATGGTCGCTTTCGCGTTGGAGGCGTCACGCTACCAGCAAGCCGGCAGCGCAGCGACCACGGGAACCGGACCTATCGCACCGGTGCTGGATGGGAAGCGGCCCAGCGGTCCATCTCGGCGATCTCATGCTTCTGCGCGGCGATGACATCGCGGGCCAGGCGGCGCAGCTCGGGGTCGCGGCCGTAGCGCAACTCGACCTGCGCCATGTCGATGGCGCCCTGGTGGTGCGGCGTCATCATCGACACGAAGTCGTGGTCTGGGTCGCCATCGACCGGCGCGTTGTCCATCGCCTGCTGCATGGACTTCATCCCCGACATCATCGCTTTATCCGCGGGGCTGACGGCGCCGGCCGCGGCGTTCATCGCCATGTTTTGGGCACTGACCTGGGCCGTGTCCCGGGCCATATCCCGGGCCTGGGCGCCGGCAGGCGGCGTCGCTGCGAGCACGACGCAGAACAGGACAAGGCGGGCAGGCATGCGGCAATGGTCGATCATTCTGCTGTCATCCGTGGTGGAGGATCCCATCTTCCGATCGGAGTGGTGGCCGCGGCAAGCGCCGGGCGGAGGCGGCGCAAGGCTGTTATCGCGCCGTCGCCGAAAGCGGAGAGCGTGCACGCGTCGCGGACCGCCACATGATCCCGTATAGGAGCGCCGATGCAGGTGTCCTTCCACAAGATGCACGGGGCCGGGAACGATTTCGTGGTGCTGGACGAGCGCGCCGGGTCGCTCGACCTGTCGCCGCGAGAGATCCGGCGGCTGGCCGACCGGCACACCGGGATCGGTTGCGACCAGCTGGTACTGATCGGGCCGGGCGAGGCGCCGGACGAGGTGCGGGCCCGCTTCTTCAACCCGGACGGCGGCGAAGCGGGCGCCTGCGGCAACGCCACCCGCTGCGTGGCGCTGCTGGTGTCGGACGCGGTGCCGGGACGATGCGTGACGGTGCAAACCCGGGCCGGGCGGCTGCCGGCGCGCGTGCTGGAGGGCGGGCTGGTGCAGGTGGCGATGGGCACGCCGGCGCTCGGCTGGCGCGAGCTGCCGTTGGCGCGGGAAGCCGACACGCTGCACCTGCCGCTCGCCGGCGACCCGGCCGGCTGCTCGATGGGCAACCCGCACGCCACCCTGTTCGGCCACGAGGGCGATCCGGCCGTGGCCGGACCGGCGCTCGAGCACGATCCGCTGTTTCCGGAGCGGGCCAACATCGGCTTCGCCACCGTGCTGTCGCCGGAGCGTATGCGCCTGGTGGTGTGGGAACGCGGCGCCGGCCTGACCCGCGCCTGCGGCTCCGGCGCCTGCGCCGCCGCGGTCAATGCCCATCGCCGCGGGCTGTGCGGCCGGCGGGTGACGGTGGAGATGCCGGGCGGCGTGCTGCAGATCGACTGGGGCGGGGACGGGTGCGTGCGCATGACCGGGCCGGCGATCATGGCGTTCTCCGGCACCGTGCCGCTGGACCTGTACCGATGAGCGGTCCCGAGATCCTCACCTTCGGCTGCCGGCTCAACACCTACGAGAGCGAGGTGATGCGCGCGCATGCCGGGGGGATCGAGGAGCTGGTGATCGTCAACACCTGCGCCGTCACCGCCGAAGCCGAGCGGCAGGCGCGCCAGGCGATCCGGCGCACCCATCGCGAGCGGCCGGATGCGCGGATCGTGGTCACAGGTTGCGCGGCGCAGCTCGATCCCGCCGCCTGGACCGGGTTGCCGGGGGTGGTGCGCGTGGTCGGCAACGAGGAGAAGCTCCGGCCCGACAGCTGGAGCGAGGCGGCACTCGGCGCCGGCAACGCCGTGTCCGACATCATGGCGGCGCGCGACACCGCGGCGCACCTGGTCACCGAGTTCGCCGGCCGGTCTCGCGCCTTTGTGCAGGTGCAGCAGGGGTGCGACCACCGTTGCACCTTCTGCATCATCCCGTTCGGGCGCGGGCCCAGCCGGTCGGTGCCGGTGGGCGCGGTGGTGGAGCAGGCGAGGACGCTGGTGCGTGCGGGCTATCGCGAAGTGGTGCTCACGGGGGTAGACGTCACTTCCTATGGCGGCGACCTGCCGGGACGCCCGGCGCTGGGTCAGCTGGTGCGCCGGCTGCTGGCGCTGGTGCCGGAGCTGCCGCGGCTACGGCTGTCCTCGCTGGATCCGGTGGAGATCGACGACGACCTTTGGCGGCTGATCGCGGACGAGCCGCGGCTGATGCCGCATTTGCATCTGTCGCTGCAGGCGGGCTCCGACTTGGTATTGAAGCGCATGAAGCGCCGGCACGGGGTCGCGGACGCGGCGAGGGTGGTGGAACGCGCGCGTGCCTTGCGTCCGGGCATCGGCTTCGGCGCCGACCTGATCGCGGGCTTCCCGACCGAGGACGAGGCGTTGTTCGCGGAAACGCTCGGCTTCGTGCGCGACCAGGCGCTGCCCTACCTCCACGTGTTTCCTTACAGCGAGCGGCCGGGCACGCCGGCGGCGCGCATGCCGTCGGTGCCGGTTGCGCTGCGCCGCGAGCGTGCGGCGCGTCTGCGCGAGGCGGGAACGTCGACCGCGCTGGCCTTCCACGGGGCACTGGTCGGGCGAACCCTGAGCGTGTTGCTGGAAACGCCCACCGGCGGACACTCGGAGCATTTCGCACCGGTGCGGTTCGCGGCCGCGGCGGGAATGCCCGGACAGGTGGTCGTGGCCCGGGCGGTCGCGGTCGACGCGCGTGGGCTGCACGGGACGAGGATCTAGGACGATGGCGCTTGGCTTCTTCAACCGGCTCAAGGAAGGCCTGTCGCGCTCGACGCAGAAGCTCGGCGGCAACCTCGCCGTCGCCTTCACCCATCGCCGGCTGGACGAGGCGGCGCTGGAGGAGCTGGAAGAGCTGCTGGTCGCGGCCGACCTGGGCCCGACGGTGGCCGGACGGGTGATCGACGAGTTCCGGCGCACCCGGTTCGGCAACGATGTCACCGACGCCGACGTGCGGGAAGCGCTGTCGGCCGAGATCGCGCGCGTGCTGGAGCCGGTGGCGATCCCGTTCGTGCCGAACCCGGCGCTGAAGCCGCACGTGGTGCTGGTGGTGGGGGTGAACGGCACCGGCAAGACCACCACCATCGGCAAGATGGCGCTGCAGTACGGGCGGCAGGGGCTGAGGCCCGTGCTGGTGGCGGGCGACACGTTCCGGGCGGCGGCGGTGGAGCAGCTGCAGATCTGGGGCGAGCGGGTGGGGGCGCCGGTGATCGCGGGGCCGCCCAGGGCGGATGCGGCCGGGCTCGCGTTCGAGGCCTGCAAGCGCGCGCGCGCCGACGGCGCCAACCTGCTGCTGATCGACACCGCGGGGCGCCTGCACAACAAGGGCGCGCTGATGGAGGAGCTGGCCAAGATCATCCGCGTGCTGCGCAAGTTCGACGACACCGCGCCACACTCGGTGCTGCTGGTGCTGGATGCGACCACCGGCCAGAACGCGCTGGAACAGGTGCGCGTGTTCCGCGACCTGGTGGCGGTGACCGGGCTGGTGGTCACGAAGCTGGACGGCAGCGCGCGCGGCGGGATCGTGGTGGCGCTGGCGGAAGCCTTCCGGCTGCCGCTGCACGCGGTGGGCGTGGGAGAGCAGGCGGAGGACCTTCGCCCATTCTCCGCTGCCGAGTTCGCACGCGGCCTGGTCGGCGATACGATCCGGCTGGCGGCCGCCACCCGCGTGGAGTGACGGTTCCGGTGCCGCTGCGACGGCGCTAGAGCAGGCGCCAGGTCACCACGACGCGGCGGTTGGCTGCCGCCTGCGGATCGCTCGAGTCGGCCGGATCGGATGCGCCCAGCGCCTGGAGCAGCAACCGGTCGGCCGGGATGCCGCGGGCGACCAACGCCTTCTTGACCACCTCGGCGCGTCGCGCCGACAGCAGGAGGTTGGCGTACTCGTCGCCGCGGTTGTCGGAATAGCCGGTGGTGAACATCAGCACCGGGTTGGCGTCACGGAACAACCGTGCCGCCAGATCGAGCTGCTTGTTGGCTTCGGGACTGAGCCGGGAGCCGCCCTCGAGGAACACGACCTGGATCTTGTCGTTGACGACCGCTTTCGCCTCCTGGCCGGTAGTCGGCTTGCTCGCCAGCGGCACCGTCGGGGGCGCCTGGACCACGGCAGCAGCCTGGTTCGGGCCGGGCGAGGGATGCGCGCAGGCGGACAGGAACGCCGCGGCGCCAAGCGAGCACAGGATCGAGGCACGACCAAAGATGATACGCTTCATGAACGGCTCCTGGACGAGAACGAGACGAGAGTGAACTCACGCAGAGTTTTGCTGTCCCATGGACGGTTTTTTAAACGGTTGGTTCCGTTGCTGTGTTGAATACAGATCGCTTTTGCGCCTGGAGCGTCATGGACTTGAACCGGCTGGGTCTGCTGGCTGCCTTGAGCCTTTGCATCGGCGGTGTCTGCGGCTTTGAAACACCCGCATGCGCCGACGACGCCGGCGACGAGCAGGGTATCGCCTTGTTCCGGAGCGGCCGGTTCGCCGAGGCCTATCGCGACTGGACCGGGGCGGCCGAAGCGGGTGATGGCCGCGCCGCGCGGTTGCTGGGAGTGATGTACGACAGCGGCGAGGGTGTGCCGCAGAACCGCGGGCAGGCGCTGCGCTGGTATGAGCGGGCGGCCGACCTGGGTGACCCAGGCGGGATGTTCAACGTGGCGGTGTCCTACGACTCGGGAAGCGGCGTCGTGCGCGACGCCGCGAAGGCAGCGCACTGGTATGCTCGTGCGGCGGCCCGGCACTTCGGCCGCGCGGAATACAACCTGGCGCTGATGTACGAGTCCGGGGACGGCGTGCAGCACGACCCCGCCGCCGCAGTCCGCTTGTTCCGCGACGCCGCCGGCGATGGCATCGCTGCCGCGCGCAGCCACCTGCCGGTCACGCGGGAGGTGACGCTGCAGCTTCCGCCTCCGGACGACGACGCGCTGTTCCGCAACGCCCAGCGCGCCCTGCTGTCGCGCACTCCGGAGGATGCCACGCGGGCGGCCGCCTTGTTCCGGCAGGCAGCCCAGCAGGACAGCCCTGCGGGACAGATGGCCGCCTATGACCTGGCCTGGTGCTACGAGAACGGCATCGGCGTGGCCGTGGACCGATCGCAAGCCTACGCGCTGTATGCGCGCGTCGCCGCCAATGCGGGCGACCCGGCACTGCGTGGCTTGGCGGAAGCCGGTGCGACAGGAGTGGGAGGGGCTAGGGCAGGGGCGACGCCGCCGGCCAGCCGGTCGGCGGTGCCGGGAACACCAGCCGGACGCCCGAGCGTACCACTGGATTAAGTGTCTCCACCTGTGCGTAGGGCGGCGGCGCGATGCCGCGGTAAACCTCCGCGTAGAGCGACGGCAGGGTGTCGTCGGGACCGGCCAGGAGCAGAAGGCTGGCATGGCGTGCCGGGGCTAGCTGGGGAACAATCCGTCCGGCGTCGACCCGGCTCGGTGGCACGCTGACCGGCGGCACGCTGACAGGTGACGCATCGGCTGGCTGCGGCGACGGCACCAGGGCTGCGGGAGCCGCTGTGGCCTGCTCCGGTAGCGGCGCGACGGCCTGCGGCGGAACAACCGGTGGCGGAACAACCAGCGGCGGGGTGGGTGCGGTCGGGGCTGGTGATTCGTGAACCGGTGCGGCGGCTATCGGCGGAGTCTGGATGCCGGGTCCCGATGATGGCGTGGTGGAGTTGGACGACGGTGCGGGCGGAACCGCGTCGGGCACGATGGGGAGCTTGATGGTGGATGGGGCGGGAGGAGGCGTTTGCGCGACCGGTGCGACCGGTGCGAGCGGCCTGGCCGGCTGATGGCCAACAAGTATCCCCGTCACGGCCAGGCCAAGGAGGCCCAGGATGCCGACCGCCAGCATGACCCGCGGGACCGGCCTCGCCTGCCGCGTGTGCCGTGCTACGCCAAGCGGTTCCGCCACCAGGTTGAACGGGTAGGGTCGATCGGACACCTGTGCGGAGGAGGTGGCGACGTCGTGCTCCGGAACCGTATCCAGGAGCGACGCTCCGAGTGGTGCCTTGGGTGGCTCCTGGGGTGACGACGACGGCGTGGGGGGAAGCACGGGCAAGCGGGCGCGGACGCAGGCGGCCAGGCTCCACAGCTCCGCCCGCTGCAGGGAAGCGGAAAGGTCGCGTGGGGCCGCGAACAGGAACTTGAGCCCGCCATGGGTCGCGGCCGCTTCCGCCGCCATCTCGAGTTCGTGCAGCAGGTCGGGCGACAGGCGGTCGGCCTGCGCCACCACCAGGAGCAGGTCGGTGTCGGGAGACGGACGCGCCGCATGCGCCTGGCCAACCTCCTGGCGCAGCATCTCCGGCGTGGCGCCGGAGGCCATGAAGCCGACCGGCATCACCGACCGGTCCGACAGTTGGTCCAGGATCAGCCGGATCGCGTGACTGGTCTGGGCTGCCGGCCCGACCAGCAGGACGCCGGGCTCGTTGCCCTGGAGCAGCTCGGCCGCGCTGGCAGCGTTGGCAGCGTTGGTTGCGCGCAGGTCGCCGGGTCGGGTGGAGGACAAGGTTGGGATCGGACCACTCCTGTATCGGCGACCGTGTAACAGTACACGATACACGAATACGAAAGTAGACGATCCGGAGTCGCAACGCTCATCACGATCAGCGGCGTGCAGCGCCAGCCGCTCGTCGCGCGGTCACTGCATGGGGATGGACAGGCTCATCCCGCCACCCGGCCTGGCCCGGTTGACGTGGTCGCCGTCAAGCGTCGAGCCGGGGGAAAAGC
>CAXTCK010000036.1:15419-22775 GCA_964242425.1 uncultured Acetobacteraceae bacterium
CCCGGCCTGGCCCGGTTGACGTGGTCGCCGTCAAGCGTCGAGCCGGGGGAAAAGCCGTCGCCGGAGAAATGCCTGGCCGGAGCATAGAAGCTTGGCTGCAGGCTGGCTTGCTGCTGCGCCGCCAGTGCGTCCGGACCCGGGGCGGGAGCGTCGAGATCCTGGTCGGGCAGCGGCGCCGGACGCAGCACCTCGGCGCGAGCCTTCCTGACCAGGGTTTCCGCGGATGCGAAGCCGGTCGGGACGGCGGGCATCGTCCGGATCGCGGCCAGGTCGGACGAGCCGCCGGCGAGGCTCGTGGTGTCCATCGTCCGGATCGCCCCGCCATCGAAGCTGGCCAGGCGCTGCGTCGCCACCGGGCCGTCGGTGGCGACGGTGCCGGCATGCGCCGCTGCCGGTCCGAGCAACAGGACGGTCAGGAACGCGAACGTCATCCGGTTGCGCTTCAACGCGGCCTCCTGAACATGGGGTGCGGGGGATGCGGGGGGATTTGCTGGCCCGGCAGTGCGTCGAGCGGGGCCGGCAGCGTGTCGGAACGGGGAACCGGCACGCCGTCGCCGCGCAGGTCGTCGGGCGGGTTGCCGGCCGGTGCCAGCAGCGGAGCGTCGCCGATCCGGCGCCACGCCTCAAGCGCCCAGCGCACGGTGGGGAACGCGATCTCGGACCAGGGGATGGACCCCCAGTCGAACAGTCCGACATCGAGGCTTTCGGCGCCGGCGGCAAAGAACGGCTGCGCCGGGTCGGCGAAACGGGCGCGGTAGAGGATCTGGACCTGGTCGATCCGGCTTATGCTGTAGAGCGCCAGGATGCCGTCCAGCGCGATAACGGCGCCAGACTCCTCCCGGGTTTCCCGGATCGCTCCTTCGGCGGTGGTCTCGCCGAGCTCCAGGTAGCCGGCCGGCAGCGTCCAGAAGCCGCGTTGGGGCTCGATCGCGCGTCGGCACAGCAGCACCCGGTTGTCGTGCACGACCACCGCGCCCACGACCACCTTGGGGTTCTCGTAGAACACGTGCCCGCAATCGAGGCAGGACAGCCGTTCCCGTTCCTCGCCGTCAGGGTGGATACGGGCAAAGCGTGACATGACGCGACCGTGATCGAGACGGCCCCTTGTTTCAACCGAAATCTGCTCAGGGTAACCGATTGAAGCACGACGTGATGCCGGGACGACGCTTCAGGCCTGGATGTCGAGCAGGCTGCCACGCCGCGGCACCGGGCCAGCGGGCGACGCCGCACCCGGCAGCGGCGCGGCGGCGAGGGTTCGGAAAGCGGCGGGCGTGATGGTGGCGCCCGGCCGGGCTCCGGTCGCGCCGGTGGTTGCGGCCGGCCGCAACGTGGTTGTGGTGCCGGAAGAAAAGGCGCCGAAGGAGGTGCTGGCGATCATGACGCGCCGACACTGGCCACGTCATGATGAACCAGGCGTTAACGGCGACGCAGGATCAGCTCGGCAGCACGATGCCGCGCAAGGATTGCAGCGCCTGGATCCCGGGCAGCGTCTTGCCTTCCAGCCACTCCAGGAACGCGCCGCCGGCGGTGGACACGTAGGAGAACTGGTCCGCCACCCCGGCATGGCGCAGGGCGGACACGGTGTCGCCCCCGCCTGCGACCGAGCGCAGGCTGCCGGATGCGGTGAGGGCGGCGACGGCGCGGGCCAGGGTATTGGTGCCGGTGTCGAACGGCGCGATCTCGAACGCGCCGAGCGGGCCGTTCCAGACCAGCGTGCGCAGCTGCGCCACCGCCTCGGCCAGGTGCGCCACCGTGAGCGGCCCGGCGTCGAGGATCATGGCATCCGCCGGCACCGCGTCGACCGGCACGGTTTCGCTGGCAGCGCCCGCCTTGAACTCGCGTGCCACCACCGCGTCGGTCGGCAGCAGGATGCGGCAGCCGCGCGCTTCAGCCTGCGCCATGATGCCGCGCGCGGTGTCGTGCATGTCGGCTTCCTGGAGCGAGCGGCCGACCGCGACGCCCTTGGCCGCGAGAAAGGTGTTGGCCATCGCCCCGCCGATGATCAGCACGTCTACCCGGCCGACGATGTTGCCGAGCAGGTCGAGCTTGGTGGAGATCTTGGCGCCCCCCACCACCGCGCCGACCGGACGCTCGGGGTTCTCCAGCGCCAGGGTCAGCGCCTGCAGCTCGGCCTGCATCAGGCGTCCGGCATGGGCCGGCAGGTGGCGCGCCACCCCCTCGGTGGAGGCATGGGCGCGGTGGGCGGCGGAGAACGCGTCGTTGACGTAGACGTCCGCGAGCGAGGCGAGGGAACGGGCGAGCGCCGGATCGTTCTCCTCCTCGCCCTGGTGGTAGCGGGTGTTCTCCAGCACCAGCACCTCGCCGTCGCGGAGTGCCGCGACCGCGGCCTCGGCGTCCGGTCCGATGCAGTCCGCCGCCCAAGACACCGGATGGCCGAGCACGGTGGCCAGCGCGTCCCGCACCGGCGCCAGCGACATCTCCGGCACCCGCTTGCCCCTGGGACGGTCGAAATGACTGACCACGATCACGCGGGCACCCTTGTCGGCGAGCTCGCGTATGGTGGGGGTCAGGCGCTCCAGGCGGGTCAGGTCGGTGATCCGGCCTTCCCGCACCGGCACGTTGAGGTCGGCCCGCAGCAGCACGCGCCTGCCGGCGCAGTCGAGGTCGTCGAGGGTCCGGAACGATGCGGCTGCGGCCACGGTCAAAGCGCTCCGAACACGGCGGCGGTGTCGGCCATGCGGTTGGAGAAGCCCCATTCGTTGTCGTACCAGCCGCACACCCGCACCAGCTTGCCGCCGTCGATCAGCGCGGTCTGGGTGGCGTCGAACGAGCAGGACGCCGGCTGGTGGTTGAAGTCGGTGCTGACGCAGGGGTCGGACGAGTACACCACGATGTTCTTGAGCGCGCCCGCGGCGGCGTCGCGGAACAGGGCGTTCACCTCGTCCACCGAGCCCGGCACGGTGCGCGGCACGAAGTCGAGCGAGACCAGAGACACGTTGGGGGTCGGCACGCGGATCGAGCTGCCGTCGAGCTTGCCCTTGAGCTGCGGCAGCACTAGGCCGACCGCTCGGGCAGCGCCGGTGGAAGTCGGGATCATGTTCAAGGCGGCGGCGCGGGCGCGGTGCGGGTCCTTGTGCAGGGTGTCCACGGTGCGCTGGTCGCCGGTGTAGGAGTGGATGGTGACCATGTAGCCGCGCTCGATGCCGAACGCGCGGTCCAGCACCATGGCCATGGGCGCGAGGCAGTTGGTGGTGCAGGACGCGTTGGAGATCACCGTCATCTCGGAGGTGATGGTGTCGTGGTTGACGCCGAACACGACCGTCGCGTCCACGCCGTCGGCGGGGGCGGACACCAGCACCTTGCGGGCGCCGGCGGTGATCAGCTGGGATGCGGCCTCCTTCTTGGTGAACAGCCCGGTGCATTCCAGCGCCACGTCGACGCCCTGATAAGGCACCTTGGACGGGTCGCGTTCGGCCGATACCTTGATCGGCGCGTAGGAACGGCCGTTGTTCTCGATGGCGATGCTGTTGTCATCCACGGTGATGGTGCCGGGGAAGCGGCCGTGCACGCTGTCGTAGCGCAGCAGGTGGGCGTTGTCGGCGACCGAGCCGAGGTCGTTGATGGCGACCACCTCCACGTCGGTGCGTCCGCTTTCGATGATGCCGCGCAGGACCAGGCGACCGATCCGTCCGAAGCCGTTGATGGCGAGCTTGACTGCCATGGGAATGCTGTTCCTTTTCAAACGAAACCCGTGTCGGGGCGACCTGGCCCCAAACGATCCGGTCCCAAACGATTTGGCTCCGGACGAACCGGACCCAGCCGCCGACGCACGCGCGCCACCACCTGTTCCGGCGTGATGCCGGTCCGGCGAGGCGACGGGCCGGCAGGTCCGGTGTGGCCAAAGCCGTCCATGCCGATGAAGACGCCGTCCGCGCCCAGCCAGCGTTCCCAGCCGAAGCCGGACGCCGCCTCGATGCCGACCCGTGGCGCCTCCCCCAGGATGTCGGCACGATAGGCTGCCGGCTGCGCCGCGAATAGCTCCCAGCACGGCAGCGACACCACCGCAACCAAAATTCCCATCTCCCGCAGCAGGGCGCGCGCGTCGAGCGCCACCGCCACCTCGGGGCCGGTGGCGATCAGCGTCGCCGCGCGCGGCCCTTCCGCCGGCGCGCGCAGGTAACCGCCGCGGGCGCAGAACCCTTCCCCCATCGCCTTCGCTCCCGCCGCCCGGATCCCGGGCGCGTCGGCGGGGGCGAAGGCGACCGGGGACACCGCGATCAGGCTCGGGCCGTCGTCGCGGCGCAGCGCCAGTTCCCAGCAGGCGACCATCTCGGGATGGTCGGCCGGCCGGAACAGCGCCACTTCCGGCATCGCGCGCAGGGTGGCGAGCTGCTCCACCGGTTGCCAGCCGGCGCCGTCCACGCCCGTCTGCAGCCCGTCGTCGCCGAGCAGGTAGATCACCGGCTGGCCCATCAGCGCCGCCAGCCTCAGCGCCGGCCGCATCCGGTCGATCGACACCACGGAGGCGGCCAGCACCGGGCGCGCGCCGCCGTGCAGGGACAGGCCGTTGGTCAGCGCCGCCATGCCGTGCTCCTGCACGCCGCAGGCGAGGTGCCGGACCGTGCGTGCCGGGACGGGATGGCCGTCGGCATGAGGCAGAAGGGCGGCGGCGAGCCCGGCGCCGGCACGGGAATGCAGCGTCATCATCTCCGGCAGCAGCCCGCACAGCAGCGCCAGGCCGGCGCGGGCGGTGCCAAGTGTGCCAGCGTCGCGGAGGTCGGCGTTGTGGAAAAGGAGCTGGGCGTCATGGGCGTCTTGCTCCCGCTGCAGGCTCCCGCCGGTAGCGGGACCCTGACCCTGCGTCTGGCCCTGGGCCCAGCCCCGGCTCCAGCCCTCGGGCCAGTTCGGCGGCAGGTGGCCGGCAACCGTGCGCCCGAACTCGTCGTGCAGCCGGTGGCGGGCCAGCCGGCGCAGCCAACCGCGCCGGGTGCCCGCCCCGCGCTGCCCGCAGGCGGCCCAGACGGCGCCCGTGGCCGGATCCTGTTCCGGGCCAGGCTGGACGTTTCCGTGTGGTGCGTGCCGTCGGCCAGGCCGATGAGCGGCACGCGCGACGCCCGGCTGGCAGGCGAGCAGGGTCGGGCGACGGTTGCGCATGGCGCGCAGCATGGCAGCGGCAAGCGCCTCGGGATCGTCCCGGTCCACCCGTCGCACCGCCCAGCCCGAGGCGGCAAAGCGCGTCATGGCTTCCGCCTGGTGGCCGGGCTCGGCTGCGGCGTCGGACAGCACCACCAGCTTGTCCAGCCCCATACGCCCCGCCAGGAACGCCGCTTCCAGCGACACGCCGGCGGCAAGATCGGTTTCGCAGGCCAGCACCCAGGTGCGGTGGTCGACCAGGGTGCGGCCGAAGCGTCCGGCCAGCGCCCGCTCCGCCATCGCCATGCCCACCGCGGCGGCGAAGCCCTGTCCCGGCTGGCCGGACGCGGTCTCGATCGCCGGATGCCGGCCGAACGCGCAGCCGGGCGGCACCGCGCCGTGGCCGGTGAGCAGAAGCAGGGCGCGCAACAGCGGCACGAACCGACCGGACGACAGCACGAAGCGGTCGCGATCCGGCCAGGAAGGGTCTGCGACGTCGAAGCGAAGGAACCGGCTCCAAAGCACGGTCGCGGCGAGTGCCATGCCGGCATCCAGGGGCGCGTGCGGCTCGTCAGCCACGATCGCGCGGCGCAGCCGGTCGGCGAGCGTCCCGGCCGGAACTGCGTCGGCGCCGTCGGCTCGCGCCGGGCGGAAAAGCCCGTGGCCGGACGGGTCCGGCTCGTCCTGCTGGCTGCTGGGCTCCATGAGCGGTTCTTCCTGGCTTTCCGGCACGCCCGTCCGGGCAGCGCCGGGCGGCAGCCAGGCGGTCATAGGAGACGAGGACGGCTTGCGGCAACCCGGCGCCGCTTCCAGTCCCGGTTCCGACCTGCGGCGGCCGCGCTTGCGAGGCCACGGGCTTCCTGCGAGGCTTCGCGCATCATGCACCACACCGTTTCGACCCGCCGCGCCCGTCCTGCCGCGC
Organism: uncultured Acetobacteraceae bacterium; assembly: GCA_964242425.1. GTDB lineage: Bacteria > Pseudomonadota > Alphaproteobacteria > Acetobacterales > Acetobacteraceae > Lichenicola. The sequence goes on from CAXTCK010000036.1 coordinate 21,436, forward strand.
CGGGGAGGCCGGCCTGCCGCCCCGTTCCGGCGCGGGCGCTGCTCGTGCTGGCGGTGCTGGCCGTGACGTCCGGCGGCTGCAAGCTGGTCGACCAGCGCACCTTCGACGCCCATGCCGACCGCAAGCCGGTGCCGCACGTTCCGCCGCCGCGGCCGGGCCGGCCGGCTCCGCCGCCGCTGGCCCTGGTGCGGTTCAACACCGGGCCGGAGGGCTGGCAGCCCGGATTGTCCGCCATCGTCAGGCAGGCACTGGCGCGAAAGCCGCTGGCGCTGTTCCGGGTGGAAACCGTGGTGCCGGCGACCGGCACGCCGCAGGCGCAGGCCGTGGCCCTCGCCGACGCGGCCAGGCAACGCGGGCGGCTGGTGGCGGACACCATCGTGGCGGCGGGCGCGTCCACCGCGCAGGTCGAGATGACCGCCTCCACCGATGCCGCCGTGTTCCAGCCGGAGGTGCGGGTCACCGTGAGGTAGGCGCCCCTTCGGCCGGAACCGGACCTGGATCGAGGCGCCCGGCTCGTGGTCGGTCGACCACGGCACCGGCGCCGGTCGACGCGTTGGCGACCCCTTGCCGGCCGACGCCTGAAAACGCGCTGCCGGGCCTGCCGGGCGCCACCGTGCGGTTTCCGAACCGTCACCGCGCCGCATGCCGCTCCGCGGCCACCGCTTCCCGCAGGTCGGGCAGGTCCACGGCACCCGGGATCTCCTGGTCACCGATGACAAAGGTAGGCGTGCCGGTCAGGTGCAGCTCCTGGGCGAGCTGGATGTTCCGTTTCAATACCGTCGTCACGGCAGGCGAGCCCATGTCGCGAAGCAGGCGCGGCACGTCCAGCCCCGCCGAGGCGGCCAGCGTGCGTATCCGGTCCGGTCCGGGCGCGCCGTTGTCGGTCATCAGCGCGCGCTGCATCGCGCCGTAGCGGTTCTGCAGCGACGCCGCCTGGATCGCCTGCGCGTCCAGCATGCTGTTCGGGCCCAGGATCGGGATCAGTTTTTCCACCAGGCGCAGCTTGTGGTCGGTGTCGAGCAGCGCCTGCAGGTCCGGCAGCACCTTGCGGCAGTACGGGCAGCGCGGATCGTAGAATTCCACCATCGTGACGTCGCCGGCGGGGTTGCCCAGGATCGCGTCGCCCGGCTGGCCGGACAGGGCCGGGCGATTGGCCTGCAGCGCGCCGCTCGCTTCCGCCTGCTGCTTCTGCTGCTCGGACGCGCGCAGCGCGGTGATGGCGTCGCCGAGGATGGTGGGATCGGTGCGCAGCGCGTTCCGCAGGATCGCCACGATCTCCATCCGCTGCGCCGGGGTGAACTGGGCCGGCACCGACTGCGCCGGGGCAGACTGCGCCGGGG
>CAXTCK010000037.1:0-22690 GCA_964242425.1 uncultured Acetobacteraceae bacterium
AACGAGCCGACACGGATCAGGTCAGGACGGGTCGGTCTGATCGGGCGTGTCTCCCAGCCGGCCGAGGAACTCAGGGTCGCCGAACTCGTCCGCATCCTCGTCGTGCCGCACCAGCACCACGTCGGCGCCCGCCACCAGGCCCGCGGAAAAGGCGCGCTCGGCTCGCCTGAGGCCTTCCTCGGCCGTGCGGCAGGCGACCGGGGTGCCGGCGCGCAGCGACGCATGGCCGGCATGGTGGTAGGGCTGGTAGATGATCCGTGTGGTCATCGACATCGCGGGCAAGCCTCAACGGTGGGAGCGGCGCCTGGACGTCGGGCAGCCGCCTGCGTTCACCATATGTTCTGGAGCCTGCCTAGGCAAGCACGTGCTGCTCCAGCCGCGCCCGGGCCAGGATCGTCGCGCGGTCGAGACGATGCAGCGCGTCCAGCAGCTCCACCTGGAGCGAGCCGGGGCCGCGGGCGCGTTCCGCGGCGAGCTCGCCAGCCAGGCCGACCAGCGTCATGCCGCAGACGGACGCCGGGAACGGGTCGGGCTCGACCGCGAGGCAGGCCCCTATCAGCGCCGTCGCCGTGCAGCCGAGCCCGGTGACGCGCGTCATCAGCGGGTGGCCGTTGTTGATCCCGGCCATGCGTCGACCGTCCGTGACCAGGTCCACCGGCCCGCTGACGGTGACGACGGCGCCGCTGCGTTGCGCCAGCCGACGGGCGGCCTCCAGCGCCGTTTCCGACGCGTGCGCGGCATCGACGCCGCGGCCGGCAACCATCGCTTCCCCCGCGAGCAGGGCGTCCAGGGCGAGGATCTCCGACGCGTTGCCGCGTATCGCCTGCGGCCGGTGCGCCAGCAGTTCCACCGCGACCATCGAGCGGAACTGCAGCGCGCCCACCGCGACCGGGTCCAGGACCCAGGGCGTGGCGGCGTCCCGGGCGGCCGAGGCGGCGGCGTGCATGCCGCGGGCGCGCTCCACGGTCATGGTGCCGAGGTTGACCACCAGCGCGTCGGCAGTCCGTGCGAACGGTCCGGCCTCCTCCGCCGACTCGACCATGGCGGGCGACGCGCCGACCGCCAGCAGGGCGTTCGCGGTGCTGTTGGTGACAACCAGGTTGGTGATGCTGTGCACCAGCGGGCCGCGCGCGCGCAGGCGCTCCAGGGTGTCGGCGACGCAAGCGGGCGAAAGGGTCATGAACAGCTCCGGCCTGGTTGGTGCGGAAGTTGGTCGCGGCAAGCGGTCCGATCTAGGGTTGGTTCCCGTCAACGGGAACGGGCAGCAGACGGCATGAACACATCTCGCGCGAAAGATGCCCGGCTCGTCTGGGGGATGGTCGTCGTACTCGCGGCGCTCACGGGATGGGCCCGGGCAGGGGCGGCGGAGCGGCCGGTCACGGTGTTCGCGGCCGCGAGCCTGACCGACGCCATGGGCCGGGTCGCGAGCCTGTGGGCGGCGCAGGGGCACCCGAGGCCGCTCCTGTCCTTCGCCTCCAGCGCGGTGCTGGCGCAGCAGGCGGCGCAGGGCGCGCCGGCGGACCTGTTCGTGTCGGCGGACGAGAAGTGGATGGACTGGCTGGCCAGCCGCGGGCTGCTGCAGCCGAACACGCGCAGCGACCTGCTCGGCAACACCCTGGTGCTGGTGGAAAAACAGGGACAGCCGCCTGTGGCGATCGGGCCGGGACTGGACCTCGCCCGGCTGCTCGGGCCCGGCGGCCGCCTCGCATTGGGCGATCCCGCTTCCGTGCCGGCCGGGATCTATGCCAAGGCGGCCCTGACGACGCTCGGGCTGTGGGCGGCGGTCGCCGACCATCTGGCGCCTGCGGAGAACGTGCGGGCGGCGCTGCTGCTGGTGGAGCGCGGCGAGGTTCGGGCGGGTATCGTGTATGGCAGCGACGTCCGCGCCGCACCGGGGCTGGCGGTGGTCGGGACCTTTCCCGAGACCAGCCATCCGCCGATCCTGTATCCGGCCGCGGCACTGACGGCGCTGCCGGAAACGAGGGCGTTCCTGCGCTTCCTGCACACGGCGCCGGCCGCCGCGGTGTTCCGCGGTGCCGGGTTCCAGTTCCGTTCCTGATGCCCGGCTCCGGGCTCGATCCCGCGCAATGGGAAGCGGTACGGCTCACCCTGCGCGTGGCGCTGATGGCGGTGTCCGGCGCCCTGCCCGTGGCGCTGGCGCTGGCATGGCTGCTGGCGCGTCCGGTGCTGCCGGGACGGCCACTGCTGGACGCGCTGGTGCACCTGCCCACCGTGCTGCCGCCGGTGGTGACCGGCTGGCTGCTTCTGCTCCTGTTCGGGCTGCACGGGCCCGCGGGCGCCGTGTTGTGGCGGGTGTTCGGCGCGCGGCTGGCGTTCACGAGCGAAGGGGCTGCGCTGGCGACCGGGGTGATGGTGCTGCCGCTAATGGTGCGCACCATCCGGCTGTCCCTGGAAGCGATCGATCCGGCCCTGCAGGCGGCGGCGGCCGGGCTCGGCGCCGGTCCGCTGGACCGCTTCCTGTCCGTGACGCTGCCGCTGGCGGCACCGGGCGTGCTGGCCGCGCTGGCGATCGGCTATGCCGCCAGCCTCGGCGAGTTCGGCGCCGTGATCACCTTCGCCGGCAGCATCCCCGGCCGGACGCAGACCCTGCCCCTGGCGATCTACGCGGCGCTGCAGGTGCCGGGCGGCGAGGCGGTGGCGGGACGGCTGGCCTCGGTGTCGATCGCGCTGGCGCTCCTCGGGCTGTTCCTGTCCGAGCTGCTGCTTCGCCGGCTGCGTCGTCGGTGACGCTCCGGATCAGGCTGCGGCACCGGTTCACGACCGGGCAGGCGTTGGACCTGTCGCTGGAGGCGCCCCTGCCCGGGATCGTCGGGCTGTTCGGCCCGTCGGGTGCCGGCAAGAGCAGCCTGGTGTCGGCGCTGTGCGGCTTCTTCCGGCCGGACTGGAGCGAGATCAGCCTGAACGGCCAGGTGCTGTCCGGCCCCGGCACCTGGCTGAAGCCGGAACAACGCCGCATCGGCACCGTGTTCCAGGACGGGCAACTGTTCCCGCACCTGTCGGTGGCCGGGAACCTGCGCTACGGCGCCAGGCGTGCGCCGGCCTCGGCGGCAGGACCGGGCTTCGACGAGGTGGTGGCGCTGCTGGGGCTGGGAATGCTGCTGCGCCGGCGCATCCGCGCCTTGTCTGGCGGCGAGCGGCAGCGCGTGGCGATCGGGCGCGCCTTGTTGTCGCGGCCGGCGCTGCTGGCGATGGACGAGCCCTTGTCCGCGCTCGACGACGCACGCCGCGCGGAGATCCTGCCGTTCCTGGCCCGGCTGCGCGCACGCGCCGGCCTGCCCATCCTTTATGTGACGCACCGGCGGACGGAAGCGATGCAGCTGTGCGACACCCTGGCATTGGTCGAGAATGGGCGTGTGCTGCAATGCGGGCCGGTGGCGGCGGTGCTGTCCGGCGCGATGGCGGGTCGGCCCGACGCGGCGGCACTGCTGGAAGGCATGGTGGCCGGGCACGAGCCGGAACGCGGGCTGAGCCGGATCGACGCCGATGGCTTCGCGCTGCTGGTCGCGATCCTGCCGCTGGGCGTCGGCGCGCGGCTGCGGGTGTCGGTCCCGGCGCGCGAGGTGGTGCTGCTTCGGCCGGACGGCGCCCCGCCGCAGACCAGCGCCCAGAACGCGCTGCCGATGCGCGTGCGGGCGATACGCCCAGCGGGAGATGCGGAAGCGGTGGTGGTGCTGGAACCGCGGCCGGGCGAGGGTGCGGTGCTGCTGGCGCGGGTGACGCGGGACTCGGTCGCCCGGCTGGAGCTGGCCGCGGGGGTAGCGCTGGTCGCGCTGGTGAAGGCGGCGTCGATATCGGTGCTGGACGGAAAGGAACACGAATGAACGAGCCGCCCTGGCTGGTCTGGGCGCGGGAGGCGCAGGCGCTGGCGCAAAGCGGCCTCGCCTTCACCCGCGATCCCTATGATGTCGAGCGCTACCGGGCGCTGACCGCGCTGGCGGCGCGCATGATGGCGGCATCGAGCCATGGTGCCGCAACGGCGGAAGAGCTGGAAGGCTCGTTCGTCGCCGAGACGGGATACGCGACGCCCAAGGTCGACGTGCGCGGCGCGGTGTTCGACGCGCACGGGCGCCTGCTGATGGTGCGGGAACTGGCGGATGGCGGCCGCTGGACCCTGCCGGGCGGCTGGGCCGACGTGAACCAGACCGCGTCCGAGTGCGCCGTGCGCGAGGTGCTGGAAGAATCCGGCTACGTGGTGCGCGCGGAAAAGCTGGCGCTGCTGCACGACCGCGGCAGGCAGGGCCACCATCCGGCCGGGCCGTTCTCGATCTACAAGCTGTTCTTCCTGTGCACGCTGCTGGAGGACGGGCCGGTGGCGACCGGGCCGAACATCGAGACCAGCGACGCGCGGTTCTGGGCCGAGCACGAGATCCCGGTCGAGCTGTCCACCGGCCGGGTGCTGATGCACCAGATCGCCCGGCTGTTCGCGCACCATCGGCAGCCGGGACTGCCGACGGAGTTCGACTGACGCTTCTAGCCGGCGGGGCGCAACGGACGGGCGGGCGCCGAGGCGGTGGTGGCGGATGTGCCGCGCAGCTCGACCTCGAGCTCGGCGATGCGCCGGCGCACGCTGTCGCGCAGCGCGGGCGCCGTGTGGGCCTTCATCGCCCCCAGGGTTTCGCGCAGCTCGCGCAGCTGCTTCTGCTTTTCCGCCACGCTGCGCCGGATCGGCTGGTTGTCGGAAAACTGCCCCTGGAACGCGCGCATCGGTTTCTCCCTGTGTCCTTGAGGCGGAGCATGGCATCCGGCTCGGAACGGGCCTTGTTGCCGGCCCATGGCAGCATTGTATGGCATTGGCCCGGGGGCCGGCCAAGCCTTGGATTGCGTCAGGCCGGCTGCTTCCGGGCCGGCGTCCGGCGCGGCCGGGTAGGTCTTGGCGGGATCCGCCGCGGCCGGGTAGAAGCGGTGCAAGCGTCGGTCACGGTGGCTCGACCACCGCGGCGCCGCACGTGACGCCTGGACGGACAACGCTTGAGTCACCAGACCATCCTGCACCGGACGATGCGGCCGCTGGTGGGCCGGCTGGCCGGGACGCCGATCAGTCCGGACGCCCTGACCGTGCTCCGGCTGGCGACCGGGCTCGGTGCCGCGTCGTGCTTCGCCTGCGGGAGCAGGCGGCTGGCGATCGGCGCCGGATTGTTCCTGGTGTCCATGCTGCTGGACCGCGCGGACGGGGAGCTGGCCCGGCGAAGCGGGCGGTTCAGCCGCTTCGGCAGCCGCTTCGACCTTGTGGCCGATTGCGTGTCGAACATGGCCGCCTTTGTCGGCCTCGGCCTGGCACCCGGCTGGACGATGCCCTGGATCGCCTACGCGATAGGGCTGCTGGCCGCGGCCTCGACCGCGTTCATCTTTACTGCGACTGAACGGACGCAAGGCGGGGGCGGAGGGTGCGGCCGGGGTGCTGCCCTGCCGCCCGTTCGATCCAGACGACGCGCTTCTGCTGGTGCCGGTGGTGGTGTGGCGGCGCCTCTTCGATCCTGCTGGCAAGCGGCGTGCTGACTCCGGTCGCGGCGCTGCTGGTGGCGGCCGCCGGTCCGGTGGCCCGCAGGGGCGCCCGCCCGTCACAGGGAAACGCATCGGCCTGAACTCTGGAGCATGATCCGTTCGCATCGGCTCACGGAGCATGCTCCAGCCCGTGGTTATGCCCGGCATCTTCATTCGATCGACCAATCCGGTTCGATCGGATGATGCTCTAGGCGGCCTCGGCGGCCAGCACGGCGGACAGGGCGTCGAGCAGGATGGCGCATTCGGCGTCGGTGCCGACGGTGATGCGCAGGTAGTCGGCGATGCGGGGCTTGTTGAAGTGGCGCACCAGCACGCCCGCTTCGCGCAGGGCGGTCTGCAGCGCGGCACCGCCGTGGCGGGCATGGCGGGCGAACACGAAGTTGGCGGCCGACGGCAGCACGGAGAAGCCCAACCGCTCCAGGCCCGCGGTGAGCTGTGTGCGGCTTGCGACGATACGGGCGCGCGTGGCCTCGAACCACGCCTCGTCCTGGATCGCGGCGACCGCCCCGGCTTCGGCCAGCCGGTCGATCGGGTAGGAGTTGAAGCTGTCCTTGACCCGCACGAGCGCCTCGATCAGCGACGGGTCGCCGAACGCGGCACCCACGCGCAGGCCGGCCAGCGCCCTGGACTTGGACAGGGTGTGCACCACCAGCAGGTTCGGATACCGGTCGATCAAGCGCACCGCGGAGGACGCGCCGAAATCCACGTAGGCCTCGTCGACCAGCACCGGCTGGTCCGGATGATCGGCGAGCAGGGTCTCGATCGCGGTCAGGGGAAGGGCCAGGCCGGTGGGAGCGTTGGGATTGGCGACGATGATCGCGCCGCAGCGCCGGCGGTAGTCCTCGACGCGCACCGCGAGGCTGTGGTCCAGCGGCACCGTCTCGAAGGACACGTCGTACAGCCCGCAATACACCGGATAGAAGCTGTAGGTGACGTCGGGGAACAGCAGCGGCGCGTCGTGCCGGAGCAGGCCCTGGAACGCGTGCGCCAGCACCTCGTCGGAGCCGTTGCCGACGAACACCTGCGCCCGGTCGATGCCGTGGTGCCGCGCCAGCGCGTCCCGCAGCCCCAGGCTGGCGGGATCGGGATAAAGCCGCAGCGTGTCGGTGGTGGCGGCACGGATCGCCTCCAGCGCGCGCGGGCTGGGGCCGTACGGGCACTCGTTGGTGTTGAGCTTGACCAGGCCCGAACGGTGCGGCTGCTCGCCCGGCACGTAGGGAACCAGGCCGTGAACGCGGTCACTCCAGAAGCGGCTCATGAAACGGACACCGACGGTTCGTGTGGGCGGGCGTGCCCGAGGATATAGTCTGCCTGCCGCACGGTGTCGCGAGGAACGGAACGGTTTGCCGGCGCGGGACGTGAAGGGGAGCAACCGGACAGGAACCACGCCCATGCTGCAGAACATCCCCGCCGGCGCCGGACGCGCGCTCCAGAACGTGCGCAGCGGTGCGGACAAGCTGGTGTCGGCCGACCCGGCCTTTGCCGCGGTGCCGGAGGTGATCCAGCTGAGTTCGCCCGCCTTCGCGCAGGGTGGATCCATCCCGGCCGAGCACACTGCGGACGGCGCCAAGCTGTCGCCGCCGCTGGAATGGATCGGCGTGCCGCCGGAAGCCGAAAGCCTGGTGCTGCTGATCGAGGACCAGGACAGCCCGACCCCACGCCCGCTGGTGCACGCGATCCTGGCCGGGCTTGAGGCGGTGGATGGCGGTCTCGCCCCGGGTGCGCTGCCGAGCCCGAAGCATGAAGGCGAGCCGCTCGACATGGGGCGCAACTCCTACATGCAGCGCGCCTACCTGCCGCCCGACCCGCCACGTGGGCACGGGCCGCATTGCTACGCGTTCCAGCTTTTTGCGCTGGACGCGATGCCCGAGTTCGACAGCGTTCCCGGACGCAGCGCCCTGGTCGCGGCGCTGAAGGGGCACGTGATCGCACGCGGGACGCTGATCGGGACCTACGAGCGACCGTAGCCCGGATGAGCTGGGCCAGGACGCATGCCCTGGCCCAGCCGACGGTGACGCGTCAGCGGATCAGCTTGGCCGCGGCGAGGCCGATCGCCAGCCGCGTCGCATCGAGTACACCGTTGCCGACGGCGTTCTCGTAGCCGCCCGCAGCCTGATAACCCCAGTTGTCGCCCGCCTTGATGTCGGTGGAGATCAGCGAGCCGAGCGAGTAAAGCAGCGGGTTGAGCTGGCCGGTGCGGCCGCCCAGGCCCTGCACGAACAGGGCGTTGACGCCGTTCAGCTGCGGGGCGACGAAGCTGGTGCCGCCGTAGAAGTTCACGACCTCGCCTTCCTCGATGTACTGGTAGCCGGATTCCGGGTCGGCGTTGGCCGACAGGTCGGGCATGTTGCGCCCGGCGAAGTCGGCCGGCAGCACGTACTGCAGCACCGGGCCCTTGCCGTTGTCCTGGGTCAGGGTCTGCCCCGGCTTGGTCAGGGTGATGCCCTTCACGCCGTCCTGGTAGTAAGGCTTGCCGAAATACGAGCTGACGCCGCCGCCGTCGCCGACGGAGAACACCGACGATACCGGCAGGGCGGATGCGTGGCCCTGGGCAGCGGCCTCGCTGGAAATGTAGTCCCAGCCCCAGGCCTGCTCCTGCGCCACGGTCAGCACGACGCCGTCGTTCAGGGTGAAGGAGAAGGGCAGGGTGGTGCCGCCGGCCGCCGTCACCAGCGGATCGCTGGATGGATGGTCCACCGCGTAGGGCGCGTTGCAGACCGGGTTCTTGGCAGAAGGCGTGCCGAAGGCCGGGCAGCCGCGCACCGTGTCGAACGATCCGGAGTCGCCGGCGGCGATGAACACGGTCTGGCCCTGCAGCGCCATCTCCAGGAAGGCGTCGTGGAACGCGTCGAGCAGAAAGGTCTGGCTGCTGGTGGGCGCCGCGAGGTCGGTGAAGAAGTCGAGCTCCGGCTGACCCCAGGACGACGATACGGTGTCGGCGATGTTGTCGGACGCCGCCGCCTCGAAGCCGTCGATGAAGTTGGCGTTGGTGTTGTTGGGCGACACGTAGACCCGCTCGCTGGCGCCGGGCGCGATGGCGCCGGACTCTTCCACGTCGAGGTCGGTCTCGCCTTCGCCCAGGGCATCGCTCGGCGCGATGGTGGTTCCGCCGTCGACGTTCACCGTGGTGATGCGCGTTTGCGACACGTTCAGCCCGATCTCCCGCCAGAACTGGTAGGCGTCGGCCGGCTTGAAGTTGGCCAGGGTGACGATGCCGATGGTGCTGCCACGGCCGTTGACGCCCAGCTGGTAGATCGGGGCGACGTGGTAGAACTTCTCGAAGTCGGCCGGCAGGTAGTTGCCGGGGGTGCCGCCGGTCAGAACGGCGGAGGAACCCAGCGCGCGCGGCGTCGCGGACTGGCCGATCGCCGCCACCGCGCGCTGCGAATAGGCGTGGGTGAAGGTGTTCAGGCCGCCGATGCCGCGCACCAGGCCGCGAAGCGAGCGCGGCAGGGTGGGCGCCCGATCCGGCACCATGCCGCTGTGCCCGTTCAGGGTGACGTGGTGGAGCTTCACGCTCATCGCCGACTCGGCGCTGCCGGCGCTGCTGAGCACCTCTATCGCGAGGTGGTTGGGGAACACGTACTCGACCGTGTAGCCGAGCTGCACCAGGGCTGCCTCGACCTGGGCGATCTGGGCGTCGCTCGGGGCGTACTGGCCGACGAACTGCTGCACGGACAGGAACTTGTGGTAGCCGGAGCCAGGGGTCTGCAGCGCCTGCGCTGCCGCTTCCGCCGCCTTGGGGTTCTGGATCGGCAGGTAGACGGTCTGGGCCAGGATGTCGCCGACCGACACGTCGCCGGTTGTCGCGGCGCGGCCCGTGGTCGCGCCCAGGGCGAGCCCGGCCAGGATCGAGGCGACGGAGAAGGAAAGCCGCTGCTTGAAGCTGTGATTCATTTTATCCTGTTCTCGTACCGTGCGACGGACGACGCCCGTTGTGACAAACTGTGGCCGTGTGAGACGCGCCCGGTCAAGCAGCAAAAGCAAAGGGCGTAACGAACCGGCGAGCCGTCAGAAGATGCAGACGAGGACGAGGCCGCCGATCATCAGCGCGCCGCCGACGATGCGCCAAAGCGTCGCCGGGTGGCGCTCGAAGCCGATGATGCCGAAATGATCGAGCAAGATGGCCGAGACCAGGGTGGCCGTCACCACGATGCCGTTGTAGCTGGCGGCACCCAGCTTGCCCGCGAACAGGATGGTGGCGACGATCGGCACCACCGCGATCACGGTGCCGAGCCAGGCCCACCAAGGGGTTTGCGAGAAGCCGGTGGAGGTCGGGAACGCCTCGCGGCTGAGCAGCAGACCGACGCCCGCGGCAGCGCCGGAGATCGCGCAAACGAACAGGGTGCACCACCAAGGGCGGCCCAGGTTCCGCATCAGCGTGGCGTTGGTGCCGGAATGGACGGCGTTGAGCAGGCCGACAAAGGCCACAAAGGCGTAGGCGAGGATCTGCATGCGGTCAGTCCGGCTCCCGGCTCCGCGATACACTATTCCTGGACGATGATGGAGATCTTGCCGTCGCGCTCGGCGATCGCATACCGCACCTGGGCGATCTCGTGCAGTCCGCGCTGGCGGACGGCATACATGACGTCCGACTGCTGGATGTTCAGCTGGCGCATCCGGCGTTTCTGGAACTTGCCGTTCTCGTAGACGATGATCGGCGTGCCGTCGACGATGCGGCCGAATCGGGGCGAGTGCACCTTCAGCCAGCCCACCAGCCGGTGCATCAGGCCGAAGGTGACCACCACGCTGACGCCCGCGGTGACCGAATGCTCGTCGCTGAGCACGCCGGTCAGGGTCGTGCCTGCCACCAGGAACAGCACCACGAGGTCGAGCGGAGCCAGCTGGCTCGAGGTGCGCCGGCCCAGGAAGCGAAGCGCGAACAACAGGATCCAGTAGGCGGCTGCCGCGCGCAGGATGACGTTCATGGCCGGTGCTCCCGACGCGGGGTCGTGACGACCAGGCTCATGGCAGCACGACCTGGGTCCAGTGCACCCTGTGGCGCTGGTCCGGCTGGTCCATATTCGCGTCGGCACCGGTCCAGGCCTGGAGGTGGACGATGCCGGCCGTGGCTGGCATGGCGTCGAGCCGGATCTTCGCGTTTGCTTGCCGTGGCGCCACGACGAAGCGCAGCACCAGCCCCTTGCTTCCGACCATCGTCGCTTCCGTGTTCGGCACGGTCCGGCCAAGGCCCATCGGCTCGGCCATCTTGCCGGACACGAACACGTCCACCGGCATCGGCGCGTCATCGGGATTGGCCAGGCGCAGCGTGACCTGGGTCGGGGTGCCTTCGCGTGCGATCGGCTCGAAGTCCACGCGCAGCGACCCGTCCGGGGCGCTGGCGGTGCGATGGCTGAGGGGGCCCCGTCCCAGCAGACCGGACACGCAGACCAACAGAAACAGGACCATCACCGCAAGGCCGACGTTCTGGGCGATGTTCCAGCGTCGCTCGAACTCCTGGTCGTAGCCGACCTCCAGCTCGTCGTTGACCCGGTCAGCGCCACGCACCGGTTCTGGCATGCGATCTCCCGGCCCAGGCGGCCGGTCGATCAACCGCGGCTGCGACCACGGGTTCCGGTAACGGAGGGCTTCGCCGCGTAACGCTCCGTCGACCGGTCAGGCCTCGGCATGCTCCGGCAGCAGGCCGCGCATGCGCCGGGCCAGGCCGTTGCTGCCGTGGCGTTCGGCCAGGAACAGGGCGGTGGTGCCTTCGCCGTCGCGCTTGAGCGGATCGGCCCCGCATTCGAGCAGGAGATGCGCCATCGCTTCGCGCCCGAACATGACTGCGAACATCAGCGGCGTGCGCCCGACATGGTTGGGTCGGTCGACGGTGGTGCCGGCGTCCAGAAGCAGACGAGCGATCGCGAGATCGCCCTTGAAGGCGACGCCGCACAGGGCGGTGCTGCCCTTGTCGTCCGCCAGGTCGGGTATGGCGCCACGCCGGAGTAGCAGCGCGGTGGCGGCGTGATGACCGTTGTAGGAGGACAGGATCAGCGGGGTGTAGCCGCGCCGGTCCGGCCGGTTCGGATCGGCGCCGGCATCCAGGAACTGCTCAAGCAGGTCGTCCTGCCCTTCCCGCGCCGCGTCGAAGTACAGCGCCTCGATCTGCTCGTGGGTGAAGCCGGGTGCGGGCACCCGCACCCCCCCATCGTCCGGATCGGTCATCGGCGTCCTCCACGGCGGCGAGCCGAGGATAAGCCCGCAGCCCGGCGGTTGTCATCCGCCAGGTTGCAGTGCCGGAGCCGATGTTTCGGCTCAGCCCGGCTGCAGCACCAGGGCCGGCAGGACGCCGAACAGCTGCCCGACCGGCACCCGGTCGCCGCCCTCGAACGCCATGCCGCCGAGCAGGTCGACCCAGCTTCCGTCCGGCAGGGCGACCGTGGCGTCGCCCCAGTCCGGGTCGGTGTCGCGCTGACCGGGATACCGCGCCAGCAGCACCAGCACCCGGTCGCCGCCCTGGCTGCGGCCATAGGCGATCACCTGTTCCGCCTTCTCGCCGTCGACCGGCAGCGGCTCATAGGTGCCATCGGCGAACAGCGCCGGCAGGGTGCGGCGCAGGTCGAGCAGCATGGCGGTGACGGCGAGCTTGATCCGCCCGTCCTGCCAGCCGTCGAGCAGCTCGGCCATCAGCGACGCACGGCCATCGCGGTCGCCGAGACGGCGCGACAGCTCCGACAACGCGTCCTGGCGCAGGGCGTAGTCCACCGGCCGGCGGTTGTCCGGGTCCATCAGGCTCAGGTCCCACAGCTCGCAGCCCTGGTAGATGTCCGGCACGCCGGGCAGTGTGAGCTTCATCACCAGCTGGATCAGGCTGTTCTGCACCCCGAGCCGGGCCACCCGCTGCACGAACGGCAGGAAGCTCGCGCCGAAGCCGCCGCGGTTGATGTCCAGCGCGTCGCGGGCGAAGGACTGCATCGCGTCCTCGTAGGCCGCATCCGGCGCGGTCCATCCGGAATGCAGCTTGGCCTCGCGCATCGACTTCTCCAGCGCGCCGGCGAGACGCTTGCCGTAGGTGTCGAGCGTCGCCTCGTCGGCCGAGCCGAGCAGCTCGACCGGCCAGGAGCCGACCAGCAGCTGGTAGAGCAGGTACTCGTCGTTGCGGTCGGGCGCCGCACTGCCGTCCAGGTCGCCGCGCCGGGCGCGGAGCAGGCGGCTCCAGGTGGTCACATGGCGGGTCCACTCGTCCGGCAGGTCGGACAGGACGGCGAGGCGGGCACGCGTATCCTCGCCGCGCTTGGTGTCGTGGGTGGACGTGCCGAGCATGGAATGCGGCCAGTTCTTCGCCCGGATCGCGTTGGCCTTGTGGAACGCGGGCAGGGTGATGCCGAAGCGGTCCGGCTCGCCGCCCACCTCGTTCAGCGCCACGTGCCGGTTGTAGCGGTAGAAGGTGGTGTCCTCCAGGCCCTTGGCCATCACCGGACCGGAATACTGCTGCAGCTTCATGGCGAAGCGCAGCACCGCGATCCGGTTGAAGCCGCTGCGTGGCTTGGCGACCACCTCGCCGGACAGCACGCCGTGCAGGAAGTCGAACACCGACGGGTCGATGGTGCGGTCGGCCCGCCTCGCCCGGGCGATCGCCCAGTCCAGGTCGCGCCGATCGGCCGCCTCCTGCATGCCGTCCATGTCGATGTAGGTGCGGTAAACCGGGAAATGGGCCACGATCTGCTTGATCGCGCGCTGCAGGATGTTGCGCGTGAAGTCCGCCGTCATCGGGTTCTGGCGCGCGATGCGGCCGGCGTCGCGGCCGAGCACGTTGAGCTCGCTCGCCATCTCGTTTTCCATGATCCGTATCTTGCAGTCGCGCACGATCTGCTCGAACGGGGTCACGAGCCCGGTGAAGGACCGGTAGGTGTCGGTGAAACGCTCCTCGGCGGCCGGATCGATCATCACGCCGAGCACGAGGTTGGTGAAGTCGTAGCCGGTGGTGCCCTCCACCGGCCAGTCCTCGCGAAGCTGCTCGTGGGCGGCGAGGATCTTCTCGATCACCAGGTAGAACGGGCGCGAGGAGGCGGCACGCAGGTCGACGAAGTAGCGCTTGGGATCCAGCAGGCCGTCCACGTGATCGAGCCGTATGCCGTCCAGCGTGCCGTCCTCGATCATCGGCACGATCCGCGAATGGGCGTGCCGGAACACCTCCGGCAGCTCCATGCGCAGGCCCGCCAGATCGTTGATGTTGAAGAACCGGCGGTAGTTGATGTCGTCGCCCGCGACGCCGTAATAGGCGACGCGCCAGAACTGCTCCTGGATCAGCGAGTCCAGCGCCCGCCAGTCCGCGTTCAACGCCGAAACCTGCTCCTGCACGGCGGTCCGGCCGTTCTCGTCCTCGCGCAGCAGCGACGCCAGCTCCGCCTTGAGCAGGAGGGCACGCTCGGCGACCTGGGGCCGCCACATGGGCAGGTCGGAGAACAGGTCCGACAAGCGGTCCAGACCGGCATGCGCATGTCCCAGCACGCGGTCGTAGTGCAGCGGGCAGATCGGCAGCTTGTGGGTGTCATAGGCCCAGACGGCGAAGGTGCCCTCATCGGCGTCATACTTGAGGGCGAGGTTGCCGGCCTTGAGCTCCACGCCGTACTGGTCGCCCAGGAACGGCACCAGCAGCTTGTTCAGCAGGTAGCGGCGATCCGGATCCCAGTCGATGTCGAACCAGCCCGCGTGTGCGCTGTCCGGTCCCCACTCCAGCACGTCGAGCCAGAGCGGGTTGTCCGAGCCGCCGACGCCCATATGGTTGGGCACGAAGTCGAGGATCTGGCCCAGGCTTTCGCGCTTGAACGCCTGCACCATGGCGGCGAAGTCGGCTTCGGTGCCGAGCTCCGGGTTGAGGGCGTGGTGGTCGGTGATGTCGTAGCCGTGCGTGCTGCCCGGCCGGGCCTTCAGGTAGGGCGAGGCGTAGACGTGGCTGACGCCGAGCCGCCCGAGATAGGGCGCCAGGGCGGTCGCGTCGCGGAAGCCGAAGCCGGCGTGGAACTGGAGCCGGTAGGTGGCCCGCGGGATGATGCTCATGCGTTCTCCAGGGTGCAGCGCACCGACCACGGCCCGAGCGGCGCTGTCGTGTCGCCTTCGCTCCACAGAAGCGTGCCGGACGCGGCCGGGAAGTCGACGCGCTGGCCGGACAGGTTGGCCGCCAGCACGAAGGTCTGGTCGCCGGCCTGCCAGCGCAGCTCGACCGCTCCGTCGCCGCGCGTGGTCGAGCTGCCGCCACGCGTGATGCGCGGGAGCAGAGGCACCAGATGCTGGCGTCGCGCCGCAAGCAGCCCGCGATACAGGGCCAGCAGGCTCTCGTCCATCGCCGACCAGTCGAGCTTGGCGGACGCGAAGGTGGAGTCGGCGAGCGGGTCGGGGATGCGGTCGCGCATTTCCGGGTCCTGGAACTCGGGAAAGCGTGCGAACTCTTCCCTGCGTCCCTTGCGCACCGCTTCCGCCAGCTCACCTTCGAAGTCGCAGAAGAACGGGAACGGCTGCTTCGCCCCCCATTCCTCGCCCATGAAGATCATCGGCGCCTGGGGAAGCAGCAGATAGGTCGCCGCCAGCGCGCGCATCGCCTCGGGCGTGGCGATGCTGCCGAGGCGCTCGCCGAAGGCACGGTTGCCGACCTGGTCGTGGTTCTGGACAAAAGCGACAAAGGCACCGGGCGGCAGGTCGGCGCTGGGCGCCCCGCGCGCACTGCCGCGATAAGGCATCATCTGTCCCTGGTAGCCGAAGCCCTCGGCCAGCGCGCGGCCCAGCAGGTCGGTGTCGCCCTCGTAGTCGGCATAGTAGCCGGTCCGCTCATGCGTCGCCGCCACATGCAGCACGTGGTGAACGTCGTCGTTCCACTGCGCGGTGTAATGCACCGGCTGGTTGTTCTCGCGCCCGAGGCGGGACGGATCGTTGTCCTCGTTTTCCAGCAGCAGATGCAGCGGACGCGTGGTGGACCCGCGCACGCGCTCGGCCAGCTCGTCGAGCAGGTGCCTGCCGCTGTCGTCGATGATGGCGTGCACCGCATCGAAGCGCAGCCCGTCGAGGTGGAACTCGCTGATCCAGTACAAGGCGTTGCCGATGACGAACTCGCGCACGGGAGCCGCATGCTCGCCGTCATAGTTGATCGCCGCCCCCCAAGGGGTGTTGTGCCGGTCGGTGAAGAAAGCGGGTGCATAGGCAGGCAGGTAGTTCCCGTCTGGCCCGAAATGGTTGTAGACCACGTCGAGCAACACCGCGATGCCACGCGCGTGCGCAGCCTCGACTAGCGCCTTCAGGTCATCAGGGCGTCCATAGCTCGAATCCGGCGCATAGGGCAGAACGCCGTCGTATCCCCAGTTGCGCCGCCCTGGAAAGTCCGAGATCGGCATGATCTCGATCGCGGTGACGCCGAGCGACTGCAGGTGGTCGAGCTTGCCCATCGCGGCGCGGAACGTGCCCTCCGGCGTGAACGCGCCGACGTGCAGCTCATACAGTACGACCTCGTCCCATGGACGGCCAGCCCATTGCTCACTCCAGCTATAGGCGTCCGGATCCATCACCTCGCTCGGCCCATGCACGTCCTGCGGCTGGAACCGGGATGCCGGGTCGGGAACCTCGAGGCCATCCGGAAGCCGGTAGCGGTAGAGGGTGCCGGCGCCGAGACCGGGCACGTGGAGATCGTGGAAGCCGTCCGGCTGCGCCCGCATCGGCAGCACACGCCCATCCTGCTCGAGCGCGAGCGACACGGCATCGCATCCCGGCGCCCACAGGCGGAAGCGGACGCCGTCCGCCTCCAACGTAGCACCCTGGACCATCCCGGAAGAGGAAGCAGTCATTTCGACGTGTCCGGCACGAGTTCGAACAGCAGGAACGAGCGGCCGGTGACGCCGTAGACCTGCTCCGACGTGAAGTGCTGTTCCTCCTTCTCCTCGTCCTCTTCCGACAGGTTGGTGTCGATGACCAGCTTCCAGCGCTGGTCGACGGCGGGCGGCAGCTTGAAGCCGACCAGGTCGTGCCAGGCGTTGAACACCATCAGAAGCGTCGCATCCTGGCCGCGCTGCCGGATGCCGGTGGGCTGCGCGCGGCCGTCGAGCATCAACCCGAAGCACTGCGCGGCATCCCAATCCCCCGGCATCAGGTCGCCGCCGCCGGCGTTGACCCAGGTGAGCTCCTTGATGTCGAGTTCTTCGTTGTAGGCCTCGGTCAGGAACCGGTTGCGACGCAGGATCGGAAAGCGACGGCGCAGCGCAGTGAGCCGCGACACGAAGCGGATCAGGCTCTGGCCCTTCTCCTCGATGTCCCAGTTCACCCAGGAGATGTCGCTGTCCTGGCAATAAGCGTTGTTGTTGCCGTTCTGGGTGCGGCCGAACTCGTCGCCGGCGAGCAGCATCGGCGTGCCCTGGCTGAGCAGAAGCGTCGACAGCATGTTGCGTATCTGCCGCGCCCGCACGCGCTGGATCTCGGGATCGTCGGTCGGACCCTCGGCGCCATAGTTGAAGGAACGATTGTCCGACGAGCCGTCCTTGTTGTCCTCGCCGTTCGCCTCGTTGTGCTTCTCGTTGTAGGTGACGCAGTCGTTCAACGTGAAGCCGTCATGAGCGGTGACGAAGTTGACGCAGGCCCAGGGCTTGCGTCCCTGCCGGTCGAACTCCGCCGGGCTTCCCAGCAGGCGCGGCGCAAGCTTGCCGGCGACCAGATCGCCCTTCCAGAATTCCCGCACCTCGTCGCGGAACTTGTCGTTCCATTCCGCCCAGCCGGGCGGGAACTCGCCGACCTGGTAGCCGCCGGGGCCGCAATCCCACGGCTCGGCGATCAGCTTGACCGTGCCCAGCGTCGGGTCCTGGCTGCACGCCTTGAGGAAGCCGGACTGGTTGTCGAAGCCGTTCGGCTCGCGTGCCAGGATGGTGCCGAGGTCGAAGCGGAAGCCGTCGACATGCGTCTCCTCGGCCCAGTAGCGCAGGCTATCCGTCACCATCTGGATCACCCGCGGATGCGACAGGTTGACGGTGTTGCCGGTGCCGGTGTCGTTGACGTAGTAGCGCGGGTTGCCCGCCTGCAGTCGGTAGTACGACGCGTTGTCGATGCCCTTGAACGACAGCGTCGGCCCGCGCTCGTTGCCCTCCGCGGTGTGGTTGTACACCACGTCCAGGATCACCTCGAGCCCGGCCTCGTGAATCGCCGCCACCATCTCCTTGAACTCGCGCAGCGACTGCTCCGGCTCGGCGGCATAGCGGGTGTTGGGCGCGAAGAAGCCGATCGAGTTGTAGCCCCAGTAGTTGGTGAGGTCCTTCTCAAGCAGGTTGCTGTCGAGGATGAAGCTGTGCACCGGCAGCAGCTCGATGGAGGTGACGCCAAGCTTCTTGATGTAGGACAGCACAGCCGGGGTCTTCATCCCGAC
This sequence comes from uncultured Acetobacteraceae bacterium, assembly GCA_964242425.1. Lineage (GTDB taxonomy): Bacteria > Pseudomonadota > Alphaproteobacteria > Acetobacterales > Acetobacteraceae > Lichenicola. The sequence continues at coordinate 17,858 of CAXTCK010000037.1, forward strand.
ATAGGTGCCGCGCAGCTTCTCCGGCACCGCCGGATGCTTCTTGGTGTACCCACGGACATGAGTCTCGTACAGGATCGTGCGGTCCCACGGGATCGGGTTCCGCTTGGCCTGGCCCTTCCAGTCGAAGCTGGGGTCGATCACCACCGACTTCACCATGAACGGCGCGCTGTCGCGCTTGTCGAAGCTCAGGTCCTCGTCGGGATGGCCGATGGTGTAGCCGAACAGGGCGGGATCCCACTTCAGCTCGCCGAAATGCGCCGGGGCGTAGGGATCGAGCAACAGCTTGTTGGGGTTGAAGCGATGACCGGCATCGGGCGCATACGGCCCATGCACGCGGTAGCCGTAGATCTGGCCGGGACCGACATCCGGCAGCCAGCCGTGGAAGATCTGGTCGGTGTATTCCGGCAGGGTGATGCGCTCGAGTTCCGTCTTGCCCTGGCTGTCGAACAGGCACACCTCGACCTTGGTCGCATTGGCGGAGAACAGGGCGAAATTGGTGCCCTTGCCGTCCCAGGTCGCGCCGCGCGGGAAGGGGTAGCCTTCCCGAAGATTCTTTCTGACAATGCTGGCCACAGAGGGTCCTTCGGCTTTCGGGGTCGATGTCGGCGAAACAACCCCGTATGCCTCAGCCGGTTCCGCTCCCCGTCGACGTGGCGGACACCCGAAACCGCGTCGTGTCGCCGCACCCGAGGGTGGTGAATGTTCCGGAGGCCAGGCCGTGGTCGCGACAGGATGCGGCCAGCCGCCGCTCGGGCTCGTCGATCGGCTCGTCGGTCAGCTGAAAGGTGCCGAAATGCATGCCGACCGAGCGGTGCGCGCCCAGCGACAGGTGGGCGGCGACCGCTTCCTCCGGGTTCATGTGCACCGGCGCCATCAGCGTGCGCGGGTCATAGGCGCCGATCGGCAGCAGCGCCAGGTCCGGTGCCCCCAGCCGCCGGTTGATCTCCTTCCAGTGCGGTCCGTCTCCCGAGTCGCCGGCGAACAGCACCCGCATCGGCGCCTGCTCGATCATGAAGCCGGACCACAGCGCCCGTCTGGCGTCGAAGGGGGTGCGGGCGGAGAAGTGCCGCGCCGGCGTGGCGGTGATGGCGGCGTCGCCGACGCGGTGCGACTGCCACCAGTCCAGCTCGGTGATCCGGGTGGCGCCCGCCTTCGCCAACAGCGGCGCGTTGCCGAGCGGAGTGACGAAGGCAGGGGCGTCGCGGCGCACGATCGCGGACAGGCTTGGCAGGTCGAGGTGGTCGTAATGGTTGTGCGACACCAGCACGAGGTCGATGCGCGGCAACGCGTCCAAGCTCCGTCCGGGCGGCCGCGCCCGCTTCGGCCCGGCCCAGGACACCGGCGAGCAGCGCTCGCTGAACACGGGGTCGGTCACGATCGTCAGGCCGGGCAGGCGGAGAAGAAACCCGGCATGGCCGAGAAAGGTGAGGGTGGCGCCGTCCGCCGGCGGCTCGCCGCACGGATCGCCCTGCGGCGGTGGGTCGACGATCCCGGATGGCCAGGCTGCGCGCGTGCCACCCAGGCGCCAGCGCAGGATCGGCAGCAGGCCGCGACCGGCGGAAGGCCGCTGCGGGGCGGGTTCGGTGTCGGGATTGTGGAACAAGGTGCCGTCGCAATGGTCGGACACCGGGAAGGCCGGACCGGTCATGCGCGCGGCGGGGCGGTGATGACGCGGGCACCCCGGCCATAGGTGAGCCAGGCCGACACCCAGTTCACGTACACCGCCACGCGGTTCTGCGCGCTTACCAGCAGAAGCAGGTGCACCGCACTCCATACCAGCCAGGCGAGCAGGCCGGTCAGGCGTACCCGGCCGAAATCAGCCACCGCAGCGGAGCGGCCGATCACCGCCAACTGGCCCCAGTCGGTGTAGCGGAACGGCCCGGGCGAGGGTCGTCCGGCGAGCCGGGCCGCGATCACCCGGCCGACATGCTTGCCCTGCTGCTTGGCGACCGATCCCAGCCCGGGCAGCGGCTTGCCATCCGGGCCGTCGAGCGCTGCCGCGTCGCCGATTACGAAGATCCCGGATTGCCCGGGCAGGCTGCAGTCCGGCTCCACCGCGACCAGGCCGCGCCTGCCGCCGTCGATGCCGAGCCAGCGCGCCACCGGCGTCGCCGCGGTGCCTGCGGCCCAGAACACGAAGGCGGCGTCGATGCGCTCGTTCCCGGCCAGCACGCCGCGATCGTCCAGCGCCTTGACCCCTGCGTCGAGCCGCAGCTCGACGCCGATGCGCCGCAGCCGACGCGCCGCGTAGTCCGACAGGCGCCGAGGGAACGAGGCCAGCACGCGGTCGCCGGCGTCGCAGAGCACGATGCGTGCGGTGGAAGGCTGGATGTGCCTGAAGTCGCGCGCCAGGGTGTTGCGGGCGAGCTCGGCGATCGAGCCGGCCATCTCGACCCCGGTCGCACCGGCGCCGACCACCACGAAGGTCAGAAGCCGGCGCACCTCCGCGGGATCGTCCTCCGCCTCGGCGCGCTCGAACGCGTCGAGCAGGCGAAAGCGAAGCGACAGCGCGTCGGCAGCGCTCTTCAGCGCCGGCGCCCTGGAGGCCCAGTCGTCGTGGCCGAACCACGAGTACACCGACCCGGTCGCCAGCACGAGGGTGTCGAAGGGGATCGGCTTGTGTCCCGCCAGAACAACGCTCCGGTTCTGCCGGTCGACCCCGGTCACTTCCGCCATCAGCACCGACACGTTGGCAGCGCGCCGGAACACGGACCGGATCGGCACGGCGATGCTGGTGGCGCTCAGCGCCGCGGTGGCCACTTGGTACAGAAGCGGCTGGAACAGGGTGTGGTTGGTGCGGTCGACGATCGTCACGGCACAGCCGGTTCGGGCCAGCACCCGCGCCGCGTTCAGTCCGCCGAAGCCGCCTCCGACGATCACGACCCTGTGAGGCCCGTCTGAGCGCGTCGGGGCATTCCCCGACGCAACGATCGGTGTCTGGCTTGGCATTGGCCCGAAGCTTCTCCCGCCGGCGCGTCTCGACCAGGCCCGCATTCCCGTGGCCGGCAACCGGTGCAGGGCAACGTCATGCACCGGCAGCGGTTGCGCCGGTCGCGACCAGCCCTGTAATGCAGGGGCCGACCCGTCAGCCTTCCGGCGACCGGTCCTGGCCGTGGCCGAACCAAGGAACCTTTGGATGCCGCCCTCATCAGCATGGGCCCTGGCGCTCGCCGCCCTCCGCCCGCTCGCCCTGCTCGCCGCCTGGATCGGCCCGGCGGCTGCCGATGCAGCGCTCGCCGCACCCCCGTCGGCTCCGCCGCCGCCACCGGCCGTGGGCGTGACCGCGGTGCAGAAGCAGCCGGTGACCTCCAGCGCGCAGTATATCGGACGTATCCAGGCGATCGACCGCGTGGCGCTGGTCGCGCGCGTGACCGCCTATCTCGACAAGCGCCTGTTCGACGAGGGGGCGGAGGTGAAGAAGGGCGACCTGCTCTATGTGCTGGAGCAGGGGCCGTTCCAGGCGCAGGTGCTGGCGCAGCAGGGCACGCTGGCCCAGGCGCAGGCCAACGTGGTCAACGCCCGGGTGAACTTCCAGCGCCAGGCCCAGCTGCTGAAGACGCCGGCCGGGCAGAAGCAGGCCTACGACAACGCGTCCGAGACCGCGCAAAGCGGCGCCGCCAACGTCCTGACCGCGCAGGGCAACCTGCAAAGCGCGCAGATCCAGCTCGGCTACACCGAGATCCGCGCGCCCGTCGACGGGCGCATCACCTCGACCGCTGTGAACCAGGGCAACGTGGTCAGCCCGACCAGCGGCACGCTGGCCACCATCGTCACCCAGGACCCGATGTACGTGGTGTTCCCGGCCGCGACCCGGGACGTGCTGAGCCTGCAGAACAAGTACCGGAACAGCGGCGGGCTGGGGCAGGCGGCGATCAGGCTCACCCTCGGCAACGGGTCGCGCTACGACCATGACGGCCACCTCGACTACGTGTCGCCGACGGTGGCCAACGAGACCGACACCATCACCCTGCGCGCCACGATCGCCAATCCCAAGCGCGGGCAGAACAGCGGCGGCGACGGGCTCACCAGCCGCGAGCTGGTGGACGGCGAGTTCGTCACGGTCACGGTGCAGGACCCGCATCCGATCGAGCACCTGGTGATCCCGCGCGCCGCCGTGCTGTCCGACCAGCAGGGCGACTACGTGTTCACGGTGGACCCGCAGCACCATGCCAAGCGGATCAACGTGAAGCTGGGCGAGGTCGTCGGCACGGATTCGGTGGTGCTGTCCGGCCTTGCCGACGGCCAGGGGGTGATCGTCGACGGGCTGCAGAAGGTGCATGACGGTGGCGCCGTGTCGCCCACCACGCCGCAGCCGGTGGTGCCCGATCCCGACGCGTCGCAAGGCCAGCAGGCCGGAACCGGCACCAACGCCGTGTCCGGCGGCTCCGCGACCGGCGGCCCGGCCAACACCGGTGCGCCGCCCGGAGGTGGCAGAGCCGGGGGGACGGGTTCGGGCGCTGCCACGGGAACGGGTTCGGGTGGCAGCCAGGCCTCCAAGGACCAGGCGGCGGCGAGCCAGGGCAGCCCGTCCCAGCCCGCCGGCAGTGCCAGCCCGAACCACCACTAGGCTCGAACCACCAAGCCCGAACCTTCACTAGGAACGCAGCGCCATGATCTCCGGCGTCTTCATCGACCGGCCGCGGCTGGCGATCGTGATCGCGATCGTCATCACGCTCGCCGGCATCGTCGGCCTGACACGCATCCCGGTGGCGCAGTTCCCCGACGTGGTGCCGCCGCAGGTGCAGGTGACGGCAACCTTCCCGGGGGCGTCGGCGTCCGTGGTCGAGCAGTCGGTGGCGCAGCCGATCGAGGCGCAGGTCGTCGGCGTCGACA